>DUDF01000203.1:981-1571 GCA_012959435.1 Candidatus Poseidoniales archaeon | reverse complement strand
GACTCAGCATCGTTAACAAATGCGATGCAGGGTTCGGATGCGATTTTCCATCTTGCAGCCATCGCATCAGTACCATTGTGTGAAGCAGACCCAGCGTGGTCAGATAAGGTAAATCTTCAAGCAAGCCTTGAGATAATTTCAACTGCTGATTGCCCTGTCATCTTTGCTAGCAGTGCAGCGATTTACGGTGAACCTGTTGAAATCCCAATCAACGAAAATCATCCGATTACACCCGTAGGGTATTATGGTCAGCAGAAAGCCGCTATTGATGCGAAAATATGTTCTCTAGGTTCACAATTAACACCAGCCAGTGCGCTACGATTCTTCAATGTCTACGGTGCAGGCCAAGACCCATCTTCACAATATAGCGGTGTGTTGTCAATTTTCATTGAACGTGCAACAACAGGAGGCCAATTATCCATCTTCGGGGATGGTGAACAAACTCGAGATTTCATCCATGTTTCGGATGTTGTACAAGCTCTACTTTTGGTAGGTTCATCTCTTGCAGATGATGGTGTATTATCTCCGGCACACGCTTCAGCATTCAACATCTGTACCGGTTCCCCAGTAACCCTAAATCAAGTGGTGCA
>DUDF01000203.1:0-927 GCA_012959435.1 Candidatus Poseidoniales archaeon | reverse complement strand
GTGAAGGGGACATCAAGCACAGTAGCGGCGACTCAACAAAACTTCAATCAACATTTGATTGGAGGCCGGAAACATCTCTTGCAGATGGTATATCCTCGCTCATTTCTCAAATTAGTTGACTGGATATCGGAAAAATCTTCGAACCAATAATTTACGCATTATTCTAACACCATCATGGATGCTTCCTAGTTTTGCTATGCCCAATCGATTGTGGTATCTGATTGGTACTTCTCTAATCCGCATCTTATTATGACAGCATGCTGCATACATTTCAGCTTCAATCTCAAACGAGATAGAATTCAGATGCATGGCACAAATTGCTTCCCGCTTGAAAGCCCAAAATCCAGTACATAAATCGCTGATAAAATTCCTGTATAGGGCAACAGCCGCCCATGTTAGAATGTGGTTTCCGAGGTAGTTTACCCGCCCCATCGCTCCATCATCCATTTCTCCTCTAAGGCGTGAACCAATTACTACATCGCATTCACCTGCATCCATTCGTTGTAGGAGATGAGGGATATCTCCTGGATTGTAAGTTCCGTCAGGGTCAAGCATCACAAGTGCTTCATCACCACTTTGAATAAAGTGCTTAAACGCTTGACGTAAGCCCATTCCTTTACCGATTCCACCGCGTTGGTCGTAAACAGTCATACCCAAATCCTGAGCAACTTTTACTGTTCCATCAGTAGAATATCCGTCGACTAAAACCAGTCTATGATTCCATCCCATTTTTTTCAATTCGGTAGTTGGAATCATTTCCACAACAACAGCAAGGCCTTGGACCTCATTTCGAGTCGGGAGAAGAATGGTAAGGTTCCTCATCTGTTTTTCCATGCTACCAACTCCTTCATTCAACCATCGGTCTGAGTTCAACCCAATGAATCCTTACTCCATCATGGTCAATCAATTGATCACCACGGCCGGTGA
>DUDF01000202.1:50239-51216 GCA_012959435.1 Candidatus Poseidoniales archaeon | reverse complement strand
CACAGACAAAAGCAGCGATAGAGAATATTGTTTGGGATAATGAAAATACCCCCCCGAGTGGAAATTACAAAGTCTTTCTGTGGCACCGAAAACGCCATTCCAAATTAAGGAAAACAGATCCAACAGAGTATATGTTACGCGTCAGAGTGGGGGCGGATTATTTCCAGTATACTGGTAAAACAAGTTATGGCGACAAATTATTTCAAATAGCATCGATAGAGGTACCAAACCAAAAAACAATGTTTGAAAGAATTGAAACCGAGAGTGAATTGTACAATAACCAACGCGCTAGTGTTTTAGCAGCCAAAAACGCCGAAACCATTCCAGATATAGATCCTAATAATTCCGCGCTTCATGTGATAATGCTATCCAACATCATAGAGAAGCAATTAGTACTACTCGAAGAGAAAAAGAAAAAGGAATTTATTGCTCACCAAAAAGCAGAATACAATAGGATAATGAAATCTATCGAATCCGCACAAGACATCGAATCATTAACTAATTTAAGATACGATGATGTCTCAAATGATGTTTTGGGAAATATCGAAAAAGCACTTTCTAACCGTAAAAAAATAATTGAATCAGGGTTGAAAAAGCAACAGCACGACGAACAAATACAATTGTTTGAAGAGCAAGGAGAGGAAATAAACACCGCCACAACCATTACTGATTTATCGATTATAGTTTTTGATGAAACCCTTAGTGAAAAACAAATAAAATCACTTGAAAAAACGAGAGATGCTAAACGCAAATTATTATTCATGGCATTGGACGGTTCTGAACTAGAGAAAGAAAAACAAAACCGCCTCCACGATGTATTAAACAAATCTTACACGCGCGGGGGATTACAGCCACTAGAATTATCTGAATGGACGGAAAAAGAATTTGAAAACAGATTAGGTGCAGCAGGTGCAAAAACAGGGGAGATGAATATTTCATTACTCTGGAACAATAAGAACGATTTGAACTTACTAGTG
>DUDF01000202.1:45104-50103 GCA_012959435.1 Candidatus Poseidoniales archaeon | reverse complement strand
GGGCAAATGGTAGTGCTAAAAAAGGAACATATTATGTATATGTTCATTTGTTTAAAGAACACACATTATTCAAGCTTACGAACCTTTCAGAATGTAGAATACAGATATTAAATAAAGGAAACCGCACAGAATATTCCGCCCCGATGTCCATTAGCAACAAGTTACAATTCATTACACAGATTATAGTTGATTAATATGAAATTGAATTCAGTACAACAACCTCGCGTCATTACTTTGATTATTTTATTATTACTTTATTCTCTATCCCCTGTAGCGATAAATAATTTGGAACCCCCGGACAAGAATGAGCCAAATGAAGCAAAAGCAAGATCCATTGAACCCGACATTAACATCACATCCATTGAATTCTTGGGCCCCTCTCATTCCTGTGTGTGTGGGACCCCTATCTTAGCGACCGGGCCTCAATCGGTTCGCGTAACTATCCAAAACGATGGATTAGCGACAGGTATGGGTTCAGTCTCATTCTACAGCGATACAGGGGGTGGCTCGGGTTTTGTATTGGTGGGTAGCCAGCCAATAAACATGGCACCAGGCGCAGTCGTACAGTACATTTTTGGTTGGTTAGCTACAACAGGAACATCTCAATCAATCCGCGCATACGCCAATGTAAATGCAGATTTAGAATTATCTAACAATATATTGGAATTGGGTTATGATGTTCAAAATACCAATGCAGGTGATGTATATTCAGATACATTACCTGCCAACGGATCCCGGTTAGCACACGAGGTTGCGGTCGTATCAGTTGGTGTCCGCAACGCAGGGAATGTTGTAACAAATGCCACAGCAGTCATTTCCTTGACCCCACTTTCAGGTGGCGCCATTGAATACTTCACCTCTTCAACCAAAACCTTGCCAACAGGTAGTGTGGTTGAACCATCCCCAGTAGAAATAATTCCTCTTCTCATCACCGGCACATCGCTATCAGGTACATACGAATTGGGTGGGATGGTCTATTTCAATTCAACATCATTAGGCATATCAGACGCGGTACCAATAACTAACCGCGATGTTACTTTTAGTGAGTACCGGGCAACTATTATTTCCCCAAGTGATAGAGCGGTTGAACCCGGCGACTCTACTACATTGACATTTATGGTACAGAATATAGGAGAGGCGCCCGATCGTTACAATATTTTCGTATCAGATAATCACGGCTGGTCTAATTCATCAACAACACAAACAGGGATTATCAACGCATCATCATCAGAAGCGATTTTGATTCCAGTTTCAGTACCATTGGGTACCAACCGCTCGGAATCAGATGTAATCACAGTGCAGATTGAAAGCGTGGCGGAAGGATATCTCATGCAATCATCAAGTACAGTAATGGCTGGTGATATTTTACAAGCAACTCTAAATCGAAGTAATTGGAACGTGTTTATTGTTCCTGGCGCTGAAGAAGTAATCCAATATACATTGAAAAACACAGGTACCTCTCCAGCAACATTTGATTTGACTATAGGATTCGTGCAAACAACCCCCGGGTGGGTTTCAACCATTTATCCAACTACTACACCTTACCTAACAGTTGGAGAAGAAATTGTGGTAGTGGCATCAGTTACACCTCCCACACTGTCCATGCCATTTGACCCAACTACCAAATTAGCTGAAGGCAACCAACTATCACTTTGGATATCATCAATACCTCAAAGTGGGGGGGCACCTAATACCCAACACACAATTCTTGAAGTACAACCAACTATAATGGTGGAACTATTGACCTCTCAAACACAGTTTATAATCAATTATACTGAAATAGAGCCAGGGCCAATTAATCGCTTTGTTGACATAGAAATGCAATTAAGGCACAATTTAATAGGTAATTTATCTTCAACAGTTGATATTACACTTGACACCGCACCGACAGCATTCAATCCCTCACAGGAAGGTATGGGTACAAACGAAATCCAAAGATGGAACAGTTCCATTTCCCCAAACAACATCTCCATGCAATTGGGCGCGACCCAACCACTTGTTACTACAATTCTCGGGCCTTCTGACATGTTGGCATTAGCAGGAATTATGAGTGTAGGTGTAACTGCTAACCTTACTCTTTCAGGGGCGCTGAGTAGTGGCGTCCAATCACCAGAAACCGAAATCAAATTATTTTTTAATGTTCCAGAGATTACTTCTGCAGATATTGAAATTCCAGAACCAACCATTATCGCACCCGATACACAAGCATCTATCGCTGTAAATATCACGAATACCGGAAACCACCAAACAAATTTCACATTTGATGTAGAGGGGCCAGAGGGTTGGCTGGTTTCTGTTTCACCAAGCACTATTGTAGGTGTGGGTTCTAACATGGATAATTGGCCATTAATTGGAAACGATAATTCTTCAGTAATTGTAAGTGTAACCGCGCCATCTAATGCCAGGGCAGACACCATACCCGACATTGTACTAAATGTTCACAGTGACGACCAACTCATCACTCAAGTAAACATTCCTTTCTTAGTTCAAGAAATAATTAGCGCTTATTTGTCCCCAGATTATGTATTGGCAGTAATTTCAGTAAATAGTACTGAATCAATAGCTTTAGAGGCAATAAATTCAGGAAACAGTCAACAAGAGTTCACAATAGCGGTCGAACATACATTTGATGACATTAACATGGTAATTACATCTGACATGGTTGTGCAAATAGGCCCCGGCGAAGTTAATATCATACAGATCGAAGTTGCAGCAGGGCAATTTGCTAGAACCGATGTAAATCACACCGCTCAAATTATTTTGTATAATAATGGTAATGAATTATCTAGGATAGATGTGTATATTGAAATCATACCTAACCACCAAATAGAATTTGAACACTTTCCAGAGTATTCAGTAGTTCCCGGTATGAATCTTAGTATACTTGTTAATGTAACAAATATGGGTAATATAGTTGAATTAATTAATTTTTCAGCGAACACACCTATTGGGTGGAGCGCTGTAGTAAGGCCACAGAACCTAACAATCGATGCTGAAGGTAATGAGACCTTACCAGTAATTGTGGATGTAATGGTGCCACCAATGACGAAAGAGGCTGGTTTGGAACCAGGGGCAATACACAATATTACTTTGATAGCGACAAATATAACAGACAATATTCAAGCTGGCTCAACATTAATATTTTTCAACGTTGAACCAATATTTGTATTATCATCAGAAGATTTTCCCCCAATTGTAGAATTATTACCAGGTGAAACACAAACATTTGATGTTGAAGTTGCTAATGACGGCAATCAAAATGTTACATTAGATATTACATGCGAGGTACACCCTCCTAATCGTTGGTTAGTATCGGAATGTGAAAGAACTAACATTACTCTAGATTCAGGAGATGTGATTTCGCTTACATTTTCAGTGCAGAGTATTGCAAACAATCATTATAATGATGAAGAGGCGAATATGAGTATTACATTCTCACCTCAAGATAACCATTCAGGAGATGTGATGCTTACCACCAAACTCAAAATCACTCGAATGAGAACATCTTCAACATACGAATTGTCAGGGGGGTTACGAGTACATGACATTCGAATTGATTGGATGCACGTCCAAGGAGTTGGCCAAACAGCAGATACTCGCCAAATTGGCTACATGTTTAATGTCACAAATATGTCAAGATATATCGATGAAGAATTGTATTCAGGTGAGGTTGATTGGGGTTTTTGGCTAGATTATGGTGATGGTTTTGTTCCATTGGATGAAAACCCCTTTTCAATTCCAGCCGTCCCCCCTCTTGTTTCACAGACGATGATCCTGAGGGCTCAGTTACCTGCGACCGAGAGTATACCCCCTGGCGATGGTTGGATGTTGTTGTTCGACCTAAAACACCCCGATGAATTAACTAGCACAGCAATAACTGCTGACATTCGAGTTGATGCATGGGCGGATCCGGGGGTAATTTCACTCACAATCAATGACCTTTCATATTTTACTGAATCAAAAACAGGAACTATGTCAGCTATAATAAAAAACAACGGTAATGCTGGAACAGCGTTAGGGGTTGTGGCAACATTAAGTTGCGATTCAGGAATTGTTATTCTTGATGAACCCACAATAGCAATAATTGGCCTCACCCCATTCGAATCTAGAAAACTAAATTGGGATATTCATTCAGAAGCATTGAATTGGTGGGTGTCTGAAGAAACAGTCAATTGTGGTGTGATAATTGAATCCCCATTTATGCAAGGGGATTCTGTATCAAACGACGCATTATCAAGAGACATCACCATCAAATCTTGGTCTTTACCCTTACTTCTTTTAATTCCAATTACTATTATTTTAATTGGTTTATCAGTTCGACTTCTCCAGAGAGGATTAGAAGATGAGCGTTATTTGATGTTAAGTGCATATTCGGCAACAATATTGTTGGGCCTTGCTACACATTATAATTTAGGCAATAACATCAACCTATCATTAGCAGCAATTTCATTATTGTGGGTGGCGTTAATCACCTCTCGTTCTGCAAACTTTGAAATCCCAGCAATTTTGTCAGATAAACAAAATAAAAAACATGGCCACGAATCAATTATTGAAGACCATGATGTAGAGGTAAAACAAGTCACTAATCGATTGAAATTGAAACTTTCATTGGCGCCGTTAGGTTTCTCCTTGGTTACGTTGTTAATGCCCTATGAAATTTCGTGGTCATTAGCCAATATATGTATGGCACTACTCTATATTTCCATTGGTATCATAACAGTATTTTTCATGATCCAATTCACATTATTATCTTGGAATAAAATATTCTCAAATTTTGAGTTATTGGAAAAAGAAAGACAAGAATTATTGGAACAACTTGGCAACCCATCCACCAATCTCAGAGAAATCACAGTAGGCCAACGTTGGGGAGAAGAACATTCTGTGAATATAGGAGTTGATGAAAATGTTTGATGCAATAACGAAAGATTCACCGGCGATGTACCAAGCCCAGATAACAAGACTGAATTTAATTCTCGATGAGCACATTCATATTGTTCAG
>DUDF01000202.1:0-44989 GCA_012959435.1 Candidatus Poseidoniales archaeon | reverse complement strand
TCAGCCAGCGAAACAGAACTTGTTGATATTTTGTTAACCATGAAAACCGCAGAAACCCTCATCCTTAGGGGTGCATTTGATGAGGCATCTAATCAGTTAACAAATTTAGTAGATCATTTACTTGTTAATAGTGCAGCGTTGAATCCATTTGTGTTCTATGAGTTTTGGATGGGGGTAGAAGCGCGTTGGAACTTAGGTGAAGAAAATGGCCAACTATTAGTCAATATCGAAAACACAAGCGAGAACCCGTTACCGAGTTTCAATATGAAAGCCCCAACTCCTCCTAACTGGAGGGCCTCACCACCCACCCAAATAATTCCAAGATTAGCACCCGGTGAATCTGCAAAACTTTTGTTCAACATCATACCCTCAGCAATGGCATCAATTCGTGATATTGGGGCCCCAGGTAGTTTACAAGAAAACCTATCAATAATAACTGGATATACATTATCCACGCACGGTTTAACAATGGATACACGTGTTGAAAACAAAACAACTGAAAAAATGACTGAGGTATTAATTATGCCTTGGATTCCCCCGGGTTGGACTACTAACTCCTGGCCTTACATCAGAGTATTATCTCCAAAACAAGTGGAATATGTGGCAATTTCATTACAAACAAAAATCTAATTTTGTGGGTGGTCCACGACTAGTTTAATATACCTACAGCGATGGTATAAATATAACAGAGAGTGTTAACATGTATAATAAAAAAAGGGGCTTCATTGAAAACAGAGAAGGTGCTATAGGAATTGGAGCGATGATTATTTTCATCGCCCTGATTTTGGTGGCTGCCGTCGCATCAACAATTATCATTAAAACAGCCGAAGAACTTCAGCAGAGAGCTGAGCAAACAGGCGACGATACACGTGATGAATTGAGTGGAAAAATCCAAGTGATTGGCGCCTACATAAGCGACGATAATGCAGCAGGGACCGCTGCTGATGAGATTACACTCATAACCCAACTTAGTGCCGGCTCAGATAGCACATTACTTAGTGATATTTCTTGGTTCATTGTTTGTGAAGATACAGCTGCAGGAACATCAGATGTAAATTCTAACGATTTTGATGGTTTGGCAACAGACCTTTCAGGCACTCTTATCGTAGCCGGTTCAACAGTGGAGTCAGGTCAAACGTTCCTTGTTCCAATCGACACATCAACAACATGTTCACCAACAGTTGGTGACGATCAAGAAATGCGTATTCTAATCGACGGTGGTGGCGAAACTTACGTTCAATTACACTACAACAGCGTTGATAACGGCGCCACAATAGTCTGATACTATAACCATCTGCCCCCCGTAGGGGGGCAACGGCGTCAAGCGGAGGTGTTCAGTTGAGACTATGGGGTAAAAAAGATTCAGATTCAGATTCCGAATCAGATAACCCTACAGCAGAGTCAACACAACGTCTGGAGTACTTAGTGAATCAATCTATTGAAGATGCATTAGTTCCAGATGAAACCAAACCAATCGAAGAGGACGCATGGACCTTAGCACCCTCTCCTAGTAGGGTTAGAGTTGGGGCCACCGGGATTGTAGCTCCTGAGGTTAAACAAGAACCCGCTCCGATAGCATCGGTTGATAACAAAGTAATCGAGAAACAGATTGCCGAGGGATTTGACCGAATCGAAGCAACCATGGGTATCATAGAAGCCCGTTTTACTCAATACGATCCGTCCAATAATGCAGGACAAATTCTCCCAACGGATGATTTAATTGTAAAATCAGATGACAACGACGCTTTAGATGAATCATCAAGCAATGGGGTCCAAAACGATGAGCAAACGGAGGGCACAATTCCTGAACCAGCCACCACTAATGATTTGAATCTATTAGATTTGTACGAGGGAAGTGTAGCGGATATCAATCCATTTTTGAATAAACGAATAGACCATAACCCTACAGAATCTATGGTGACTATGAGTGAAATTACAGCGTTATTGTTAGATAATTTATCTGCGCCTTCAGCAACTTTGTTTGTAGAAAAAGCCGTAGGCAGCAGCATGATTACGAAAGACGAGGGGGTTGAGTTGATGGCATTGATTTCTTTAGCCAATCCCGAAGTGAATAACAACGGGCTAGAACACCTCCCCCACCGAACATTATTGATGTTTAGTGCTATGGTTGAAGCCTGGCGCGATTCACAAAACTCAATTTAGGGGGGATGAGATGTGGGTGGTTCTGTTAGTATTGCTGCGTTGATAGTGGGCACCACTCTACTTGGAATATTTGCTCTAGCATCTTTGTCATTAAGTGATAGTGCAAGAACTGCCTCTGATGTACTAGAAGAAATTCCGAGAGAACCAGATTTTCGACTGTTGAATGCCTCTTCAGGGGGTGGTTTGATTCACCTTAATGTTACAAATGTCGGAGTCGAAACCATTTCATTTGAACAGGCTTGGTTCAGTGTAGATGGGGGCACTCCTCTTCGATTAAGCGATTATCATAGCATAACTACGGTTTTATTTCCAGGGGAGACTATTCATTTACAGATTACGCACGGGGCCATCTCGCCATCTCGTATTTTTGTAGCTAGTATGGGCGCCCAATCGGGGGTTGCTTTTTCTTGAGGTGGTCAAATGGCTGATGGCGGGACTAGTGAATTAATTATGCTCATTACTGGGCTACTAACTGCTGGTATAGTTGCTAGTTTACTCATTTCTTCTTGGGGTGGATTGGCTAATTCAGTTAACATTACTCAAATTGAAGTTGAGGCAGATTCGAAAACAAGAGGGGCATTAACTAGCGATCCAATAAATATAAGTTGGAATCAAACATCTTGTAATCTTACTTTACACATTCAAAATACAGGAAAAATAAATTTAGATATAGATTATGTTGGGGTTATTGTGAATGGTTCTGCTGCTAGTGTAAATCAATCTCAATTACTGAGTAATCAAACAACATGGAGTGCCGGCGAAGTTGCTGAATTACATGTATGTCCAGCGGGAATAGCCATGACTAGCGGCCAAGAAATATTTGTTACTATAATTGTTCGTAGCGAACTGTTCAAAGGAATTCGCGGTCAGTATTCTTTCACTGAGGTGATTCGACTTGTCTGATGATGATAAGGGATTTGCATTTGAGTTAGAGACCGATAGCCTTTCTGATAGTTTGGGGCGACTCCTTCCACGCAGATCATTATACATTATATTCGGAAAGAATGGGGCGGGAAAAAGCCTCATTTCTCAGCGCTTTGCTTATGGTTTAATTGCTAACAATGTGCGCCTTTCATTAGTTACTACTGAACTAACCACTCGTGGGTGGTTAGAGCAAGTGGATAGTTTGGGTTATTCATTGAATGCTGCTGCAGAAGTAGGTGATTTCACATTACTTTCTCGTTTTGGAGTCATATCTGATGAAGTTGGTGAAGTCGTTCAAATAAATGATGTTTTAGAATCAAAGGCATTACAAAATGCAGACATATCGATCATAGATCGAGCCTCATCAATTTTGCAACATTATGATGATTCACCTGATAAATTACTTAGTTATTTTCGTAAATTTTGTTCTGAGGGCCGTTCGTTAATGCTGTTATTAGACCCAGATGAATTACCGCCTGAAATGGTAAGGGTGCTTTCAGCTTCTGCTGAGGTAGTGTTGGAAATGCGTACATCGGAAATAGGCGGTTCTCTGAACCGTGTCCTTGCAGTTACCCGTTTTTTGCGTGCTCAGGGGCCCGTTCAACCACGAATAGGGTGGCGCGTTGAGCCGTCCATGGGATTCATCGTAGATATTACCGCGGTAAGTTGAGTTGGTAGATATGGTTGTGGAAGAATTAGAGTTTGCCCGCGGCGATTTAGAAGGTATCATGGATAAATACACCCATGTCAAGGAATGGGTCGAAGCATTCGAAACAAAACACGGTTCACGTCCGATATATTACGGCCCATTGAACCGAGCCGCCTCTAAATTAAAACCGATGAACTTGATTTATCATCTGCGAGGCCCACTTTTTGCTCATGTGTACCGCCCACCCAGTGGTGAAGAAGGAGGGGGCTCTACACTTTGGTTTGGAATAGAACCATATTTGACAGAAGATGAAGAAACAATTAAACAAGAATTAGTTGAAAGACTTCTGAAAGAGGCCCCTAATACCCCCTCCTTTTCAAACGATTCCGAATTTGAATCAATGCTTGATAGCATGATATCTAAGAATGTAAAAATCATCGCCAAACCACAACCAGTAAGCGATACAACGCCATTTGTTCGTAAATTTTTCAATTTTAGTGACCCACCAATTAATGTGACTACGGATCAATTAGAACGCTTACAATATACAATCATACGCGATTTGGTACGGTCGGGTCCGCTGGAAGTATTACTTTCTGATGAGATGTTAGAAGATATTCACGCAGTTGGATTACGATACATCAGTATGGATCACAAAGTATTCGGTATGGTAACATCAAACATCAGATTTCGAGATAGAGACATGCTTGAGCGTTATCTCCGCGCTATGTCTGAACGTATTGGTCGCCCTGTTTCAGATAGTAAACCAATCATTGATGGCGCCCTATTAGATGGAAGCAGAATTAACATCATTTATTCTGATGACGTCTCTACGTTAGGGTCTTCTTTCACAATTCGTAAGTTCGCAGAGGAAACAATATCGATTACTCAATTGATTCAGTGGGGCACTTTATCTCCCCAAGTTGCAGCTTATATTTGGTTAGGATTAGAGAACGGAATGTCATTAATGGTATCGGGTGAAACTGCATCTGGTAAGACAACAACGCTGAATGCCATACTTCCTTTCATAGACCATAATGTAAAGATTTACTCTGCTGAAGACACGCCCGAGGTGAAAGTTCGCCATCGACTATGGCAGCGTTTGGTGACTCGTAGTTCAAAAAACGAAGACTCCCGAGTTGAGATGTTTGACCTTTTGAAAGCTGCATTAAGAAGCCGTCCAAGATATATCATCATCGGTGAGATTCGTGGTGCAGAAGGCGCTA
Organism: Candidatus Poseidoniales archaeon; assembly: GCA_012959435.1. Taxonomy (GTDB): domain Archaea; phylum Thermoplasmatota; class Poseidoniia; order Poseidoniales; family Thalassarchaeaceae; genus MGIIb-Q1. The sequence continues at coordinate 40,027 of DUDF01000202.1, read as the reverse complement.
CTGCGTTCCAAGCGATGCAAACTGGTCATCCTGTGATAGCAACTTTTCACGCTTCTTCAATCGTAAAAATGATTCAGCGCTTTACTGGCGATCCAATCAATGTACCTATGCGATTTTTCGACAACTTAAACTTTGCAATTTTTCAAGAAGTTGTAGAAGCACCTGGTGGGGGAATTGCCCGTAGAGTAACTGGTATTGATGAGGTAATTGGGTACAACAAAGAAGCGGATGGGGTATTAACAAGAGGCATGTTTGATTGGGATCCCGTCCGAGATAAACATTACTTTAGAGGAATGTTTCAATCTCATTTGATGGAGAATAAAATGGCTGCTTTGATGGGATTTGAGAATAAACGAGACATTTATGATGAAATGGCTCGGCGCACAGAAGCGCTGAAAAGAATGGTTGATAGAGGGCTAACTCATTATGATGATGTATTCGATTTGATAGATGTATATTATCAACAAGATTGGCAGGCTTTTTCGGATGCAATTGACGTTTGGGTCCCTATAAATACTGATTGAGGTGGTAAGTAATGGAAAGGTTACCACTTTATCAAATTGCAATTCGTAGAATGGAAATATCTCTTGGCGAATACATAATACGATTTGTTTTTCCATCACTAATTATTGGATTGTTGTTGTCTGTAGTATTATATTTCTCACTAAATTCATTGTTCATAGGCGCATCAGGAATTATTTTGCTGATTTTTTTCCCCTTATTATCAGCAATTTTAGCACTTTGCTGGCCTCTTATTCAGACAACGAGAGAAGCTACCGCTATTGAGAAAGAAATGCACATGTTCATTACACGAATGGGTATTCTTAGTTTAGGTGAAGTAAGTGCTCAATCCATGTTTGATGTTTTGAGACAAATGTCAGATTATGGTGCATTGGCGAAGGAAGTAAAATCAATCGAAACTCTAGTTGAAAAATGGCATACGAGTTTACCAGAAGCATCGCGGATTGTTGGGCGCCAAAGCCCATCGCCAATCTGGGGCGATTTTTTAGATAGAATGGCGTTTTCTGTTGAAGCAGGTCAACCCATCGAGTCCTTCATGAAATCGGAACAAAAAACATTTGCAAAGTCATTCGATACCTTGTATGATACCCGGTTGGAATCAATCGACATGTTGCAAGAAATTTACATATCATTAACAACAACAGGAATCTTTGCATTGGTTGTTTCCGGCATACATCTAGTTTTGTTTATTACAGATACCGGAGGATCTACTTCGTTTGGCATGATGGTTCGCATACGCTGGGTGTTACTGTCTGCTATAGGATTCATGGCAATGCAAACTGTAATGTTGATGGCTTTCCGAGCACTTGTACCGGACGATCCGATTTTTAGTAATCATGAATTTGATACTAATTATCGAACAAGAATCAAACAAACATGGATTGCATCCATTGGGTTATTTTTACCCATATTTGTCTGCACAATTGCTATTTTTTTCATGTATGCAGACACACTCTTTTCTTCTTGGGATAAATTTGGTTTACCATTGGTGGCACTTTTATTCACCCCATTTTTAATACCCGGGATTGCGGCATCTCGTGAAGAAAAAGGCATTGTTAGAAGGGATGAATCATACCCCGGATTTATCCGTGCATTGGGTGGCACAGCACAAGCGCGTGCATCAGAACCATCAGCAACTATCAAAGCCCTTCGTGGAATTGATTTTGGTCTGTTAAACAAATCAATTGCTAGTTTAGAAAGCAGATTAATGCTAAGGGTTGATTCTGAACGGAGTTGGGATTGGTTTTCAGCAGAGGTGAACTCATCGATGGTATCTCGCTTTAATCGAATTTATCTAGAGGGTTCCCAATCTAGTGGAGAACCTGCTGCAGTTGCAGATTTAGTTAGCCAGAACACAACTAATCTTCTTTCTTTGCGCCGACGTAGATCGCTTACAGCGGGTACGATGCGAGGTATTTCGTATGGTTTGTTAGTATCTACAATAGTATCTTTTAACATAGCTATTGCAGTAGTTTTCCAATTGGGTACAAACGTTGCGGGAGTTGCCCAAGGAATGGAAAACATGGACGTAGGTGAGATAACTAGCAACGCTGGTGGTTTGGGGATACCTGTGTTGGAAAACCCAGGGGGAATACTTGAAAATATAGAAATTTTCAAATTTATCACTTCAATATTGATTATTTTGATGGTCATGGTATTATCATCGATCGGCGCTAGGTTGAGAGGTGGTGGAATGGCTATTACGTTAGGACAAATTTCTTCCATGATGTGGATAGCAGCAATAACAAGTTATGCAACGGTTTTTCTGTTAGATTCAACTTTAGGAACTTTCTTTACATCAGGATAAAAAAGCAAAACCCATTTCAAGGGATGGCCGCGCCCGAATATTATTCAAGTCTTATGAAGGTGGTATGATTGAGTCAAATTAGTGATGAATATTCTACATTAGTCAATTGGTTTGACGCCCTTCCTATTTACGGTGAAATTGGTGTTTGTGTTATTTTTAGTACGCTACTTTTTGTATTCGTGAAATATATTTTACTAAAAAACTTGGGCAAATTCGTTGAGAAAACCGATGTGGGTTGGGATAACGATTTATTCATACCGTTATCAAATAGAATACTGGTGTTTTCGGTTGTAATAAGCATTAATATTTCTTTGGCATGGGTTTCACCAGATGCCCTCGTGGTGCTAGTACATCCGATGAATGCTGCATACATAGTCATTCTAACTAGTATGATTACCAGCACAATAAAAGTGATTACCCCTCCATTTTTCACTTGGATGAGTTCTGATAATTCAGGGGTTGCAGTGGCAGGAAGAAATAATTTCGTTAGTGGTTTTGGGAGAATTATAATTTGGTTATATTGTATTTCCCTCGTCCTAACAGAATTCCAGTTAGAAATATCTGGGATTCTCGCATCTCTTGCTGTATTTTCAATAATTATTGGTTTGGCACTTCAACACACAATTGGGAACATATTGAATTCATTTTTACTTGCAATGGACAGACCGTTTGATGTTGGTGATCGTATTCAAGTAGATGGTATCGAAGGGAAAGTAGTATCAACTGGAATTCTTTCGACGAAAATATTAACTTGGTCTGAAGAATTAGTAATCATCCCGAACAACACACTTGTTTCTAGCACTATTTGTAATATGGCAAGAGGTGGGGGGGATGGCATCCCAAAAAGAATCAATTTATTGGTAGATATTAGCGTGGCATATGATGAAGAAATACCCCATGTTAAGCAAGTATTGATTGACATCGCAAAAACCAGTCCATACTCTCTAGATTCACCAAAACCACGTGTTTTGGTGATTAAGTTAAATGAATACTCAATTGATTTCCGTATTTACACTTGGATAGCAGATTACGCTGACCAATGGCCAGCCCGGGATTGGATGCTCCAGCACGTAGCGGATAGATTCAGAGATGAAGGAATAATCATCCCATATCCTGTTAATATTGAATTAAAAACCCAACAGAAAGGAGCAGGCTCGGGCCGGGAATTAACTACCCGTCGAAAGATTGCAAGACAACACGCAGCTCGGCTACAAATGTCTAGGACGGATGAGATCCATCGTGAGGAAAGAGAAACAGTACAGGGCGAAATCGCGTGGCTTGAAAAGCAATTGATTGACAAGTCCCTCAGCATGAGGGAAAAAGACAAAATACGCTTAGAAATAGGCTCTTTAGCATCAACGTTAGACATTTTTGATGGTGAATGACAAAAAGAGCCCTTAATATCTGTCTTGCAGAGATTTTATGTATGTTTGTTAAGGGCATTGTTAATATGCGCTTAATCAACCATCGTCATCTATTGGTATTAATTACCGTACTGTCATTATTGTTGGTGCCATCAATTTCAATGGTGGGTGACTTTAACAAACCATTGGCTTTAGATGATAAAAATTATTCAGGTTCAATAATTCACCCAGGTTTTCAAACAGGTTCAATATTTTCATCATCAACAGTTACATCTGGCGGGGGGCATAATTGCGTCATTACAGAGAGCAGTAGTATGCTATGTTGGGGTTTAAATGGTGAAGGGCAATTAGGAAATATTACCGCTCAGGGATTTGAATTAACGCCGGTCGAAGTGGATTTTTCAAGTCTCGTAACATCAAGTAATCTAGGCGCAATCTATGCTGTCAGTTCTTCTGTTGGTTCGTATCATTCTTGTGCAGTAATGAACAATGGAAATCTAAGTTGCTGGGGCGCTAATAGTTATGGCCAACTTGGAATTGGCTCCACCGTTTCATCTCCTCCAACACTTGTTGATTTAGGTGCAGGTCGTGTGGCAATAGAAATTGCTGCGGGAGATACTCACACGTGTGCGATAACTGATATCGCATCAGTCATGTGCTGGGGATACAATAATCACGGCCAACTTGGTGATGGGACGACAAATAGTAGCTCATCTCCAGTTAATGTGAATCTAGGAACCAATATCGACGCAGTTGCAATTTCTACAGGTGAGTCGCATACCTGTGTGATAACCTCAAATCAAAAAATTATGTGCTGGGGGTACAATAATCATGGTCAACTTGGTGATGGAACATTCACCAGCACAAACTCACCTGTTGTTTCAACAACCGGGGTACCTCTCGCAATTTCTACAGGGTTACATCATACTTGCGTATTATTTACAAATGATTCTTTAGGTTGCTGGGGCTGGAATGACCGCGGTCAACTTGGTGATGGTACTCAGACTAGCCGCCCAACTTCAATATCAATTAACTTGATTTCTAATTCAAGTAGTTCTTATATTTCAGGAATTATCACTGGTGATAAACACACATGTGCAATGATTTCTAATGGTACTATGATGTGTTGGGGTGACAATCTTCACGGCCAACTTGGAATTAATTCTAACACAATGGCCACGACCCCACAACAAACTTTGATTAATTCTGTTGACAATGTGATTGCGATTACTGCTGGCGGTTCTCATACTTGCGCAGCAATTGATAACGGTGCACTGCGTTGCTGGGGTGACAACTCTGTGGGCCAACTTGGTGATGGGACAAATATAACTAAACGGATTCCTACACCTACCTTGTTACTAGGAGAAACCATCACCCTTTCAGATAGAGATATTGATGAAGATTCAATTTTGAATATCTTTGATACCCACATACTTAATGATGAAGATGGAGACGGTGTACCAACACCTTCTGATGCATTCCCAAATAATCCTGTGCGCTCGGTATCTTGTGATGCAGGCCAGTATGGGAGATATTCTTGTGAACCATCTCCTGCAGGTTTCTTTGCTCCATTAGCTGGTGCAATATTATCAACACCATGTTACACGGGTACTTATCAAAATGCTTCAAATCAAACAAGTTGTATAGATTCAGATCCGGGGTATTATGTCGGAACCATTGGTGCTATCTCTCAAATTCAATGTGTTATTGGGACATATCAACCACTTAGTGGCCAACAACAATGCGATGATGCTAGTCCGGGACACTATGTAGATTCAGTAGAATCAACCAATCAAACCGAGTGTGGTGTGGGTGAGTATCAACCATTTAGCGCCCAATCATCATGTATAGGGGCGACACCTGGGTATTATGTTGATTCAAACGCCTCTTCATCACAGACTCCTTGTTTAGCAGGTACATACAATCCAAATTCTAGTTCCAATAGTAGTTCCGCTTGTCTACTTGCGGATTTGGGATATTATGTTAGCCAACAAGGAAGGGCATTTCAAACTCTAGCAACACCTGGTTACTATGTAGATGTGGTTGGGGCAACATCTCAAACCCCTTGTTCAGTAGGCTCCTATAATCCTGGGGCAGGTTCTAACAATAGTTCTGCTTGTCTACTTGCGGATTTGGGATATTATGTTAATCAACAAGGAAGAACTTCTCAAACCCCTGCATCATCTGGTTACTATGTAGATGTGGTTGGGGCAACATCTCAAACCCCTTGCTTAGCCGGTACATATAATCCAAATTCAGCTTCTGAAAATAATTCTGCTTGTCTAGTTGCAGATTTGGGATATTATGTTAGCCAACAAGGAAGATCATCTCAAACCCCAGCATCACCTGGTAATTATGTAGACATGGTTGGGGCAACATCCCAATCGTCATGTTTACCCGGGACATTTAATCCATCAACAGCGTCTACAACTGCTAATGACTGTCAAAACGCAGACCCTGGTAATTTTGTTCAAAATCATGGGATGAGTTATCAAACAACTTGTGAAGCTGGAACATACCAGCCAACCTTTGGTCAAACAGCATGTGTTGAGACATCCCCTGGTCATTTTTCCACTGGTACAGGAAATTCAGAACAAACACCTTGCTCGGCAGGGAATCACACCACCGAATATCGTGCATCATTGTGTAATCTTGTACCACAAGGGACCTATTCCCCGGGTACAGGCACTGTCCACCCTATTCCTTGCCCATCGGGTACCTCTACTGTTTCTTTAGGTTCAAAAACAGTAAATGATTGTATAGTGGATACAGATAATGATGGTGTCCCTGATTTAGTTGATTTAGATGATGACGGCGATGGTGTAAATGACGAGTTAGATGCATTCCCTGGAGACTCTACTGAACATTTAGATACTGATAACGATGGGGAAGGTAACAATGCTGATATGGATGATGATGGTGATGGGGTATTGGATAACGATGATTTATTCCCACTAGATTTTACAGAACAGGCAGATTTTGATGGAGACCAAATTGGTGACAATGCCGATACGGATGATGATGGTGATGGTTGGGCCGATTCTATTGAATTCACATGTGGTAGCGAATCCCGCAATATTACAAGTGTACCAATTGATTTTGATAGTGATGGTATTTGTGATGTCATGGATACCGACGACGACGGGGATAATGTGCCAGATTTAAGTGATAAATGCTTAGGCCATGATGACCGTTTAGATTGGGACAACGATGGCATTCCCGATGGTTGTGATGATGACTTAGATATGGATGGCGACGGTGTTAACAATGGTATGGATCTATGTGACTACACGCCTGCAGACCAAATTAGCCTAATTGATGGAAACGGTTGTGCCCCACAAGAGGGTCTTGATGATGACAATGATGGTGTATTAAATTCCCACGATTTGTGTTTAGACACGCCTATTGATGAACAAACCAATCCTACTGGTTGTGGTGCTTCAGAGAGAGATTCAGATGAGGATGGATGGACTGATGCTAGAGAATCAGACTGTGATAGCGACCCATTGGATGGCAACAGCACCCCGAATTCATCTCATGCTTGTTTTATTGTTAATACGGATGATACAGACAAATCATCTTCCATATTTGGTCAAATGAGTTGCTTCATCATACCAATACTATTGATAATACTGCTACTTGTGGTGTTAACTTTACTTGCGGGAAAGAGGAATAAGGATTCACATAAAGAAATAAATATATCAATTAATAAGAATTTGATTATAGAAAAATCAACTTCCAAACCCAGCACTTCCGATGAAGATGATTGGGATGAAGATGATATTTATGGGGGAGATGTAGCTATCACTAATGCTGCAGAAACCAAAATAGCAGAAATGGATGCTAAGATGGTAGAAATGGATGCTAAGATGGCAGAGTTATCTGAAAAAGAACAACAATTAGCTAGAATTGCTGAAAAAGCGGATACCATTGATTTCGCCACAATTGGGGTTGCATACGCTGCAGATAGTAATGATTTAGAACAAATATCTGGAATAGGACCGTTTATTGTTGAAAAACTGAATGCCCTAGGAATTTTCACTTTCAAGCAGATTGCAAACATGACACCTGAAATTGAGGACCAAGTCAATAAAGCGATCGAATTTTTCCCTGGTAGGGTGAAACGTGATGATTGGGTAGGTCAAGCAGGTGGATTATTTGCTGCTCTAAATGATGTTAAAGACGAGTAAAGTAATATTGGAAATAAAAAAGGTGATTGAAATGAAAATAAAAGCAATATTGTTGATTATGATTATGATAACAATGGGGGCTGCCCCAATGTTGGCAAACAACGTTTTAGTGGACGAAGATAGTTATTCCTCAAAAGGAAGTAAGTCTCTATCAATAGCATACTATGGTTCATGGACGGGAAATAATGCGTTGATAAATCACACCCAAATAACACCAATTACAGCGATGTCTATCCCATTGACTGCAAACGTTAACGATTGGGGAATTAGTAATAATCAAATTACAAGCAACAACCCTTCAAGTAATTGGTGGATGCTAAACACACCCTCGTTAGATGACAGTGGCTCCCAAGCAACAAATGGAAACGCAGGCACCCTACAACTCAATGGCAATACAAATTGGATCAATCAAGGTAAGATCTACGGCGGCGTTGAATTGGGTGGAATGCCCGGGGATAATATCAATTCATCAAATTGTAACACCCACACTGCCGCTCAAAACTACGGAAATGGCTTTGCGGGATGGTTCAAGCCTAGTTCACTCGATGGCCAATTGTTCAGTAGAACAATTGAAAGAACCGATTCCTACGGTGGATTCGATGGTTTCAATGTCAGCATCACCGGAGATGGTTGGCTGCAAACCAAGATGTACTGGGCAGCACAGAACGAATCCGACACAGAATTTGATTACACCTTCAATTCAACTCGAGGAATGAATACGCCGATACAACAGAATGAGTGGAATTACATCACAGTTTCATATTACCGAAGTAGTTGGAATATGTATGTGCAGGTGTATGTAAACAACGGAACATCTTCTGATGGCACCAACAATATTCCATATTATTTCTTAACAGCAACCCCACAATCTTCCTCCATGTTGACATGGGGTGGGTCAGAATGCATATTTGGAGATGGATTTGATGGCACCATGGATGAATTGCGGATGTTCAGCAACATCAACCCATTTTCAGGCACTACACGCGCCTTGTCGGAATGGCAGACAGATGGCCCAAAGAATCTTCCACCAGGTCTATCATTTAATTATTCATCAGGTACCGTTTCAGGAACACCATTAATTCCATGGGATGCAACTTCTTACGATGTTTATGCGCAATCAGGTCAAAGTAGTGCAACTACAACGTTGACAATTCAAGTTCGTGAACCGGACCTTCCTTCAATCACCCATGGGTTAAATGATAATTATTATCTCACAGTGGGGGATAACGAATCAATACAGGCCCCACCAAATATTGGTGGAGATGATGCATTTTGGACACTGACTTCAGGTCATCCAAATTACACAGGCGAAGTCGATATTTCACCATCCACAACATGTGCATTAGATGATGAAGGCAAATTGTACTGCTGGGGCAAGAACGAACAGGCCAGAGTGTTGGACACATCTTTTGGCCAAAACCACTGGGTGTTCAACCCGACATTACATCCCGATGCCGCGGATGCAAATTTGACATTCACCAAGATTGCTGCGGAGACAAACGGCCTTTGCGGTATTCTCACAAATGGTAGTCTGTGGTGCTGGGGAGACGACAACGGCCAAGGTTATCTCGGACTCGGTTATGACATGAATCTTCAAAGTCCAGAACAAGTGTTGTTTGATCCTGAATTAAATCCATATGTAAACACAGGCACGATTCTGGGTAGCCCCGATACCCAAGGTTGCTCAGACATCAACCCATCAACGGGATATGGTTTTGAATCATTTGAGAACACATCTGCAGTCGCATGGGAAGAACATCTTGTCGAGCCAAATGGCAACCCCTCAACAAGTGATGGTAACTGGTCTTACACAAACACCAGTGTCCACACATCTCTGAACACTTTGCATGGAAACTATGTTTTGGGTTCAGCATCAAGCAACCTAGGAAGCATGGATTCTGAATCATCATACACAATTGTGCACAACGAAGATTCAATTGTCACTATGAATGTCACAACAGGTACCGGGCTTCTGAGTTTCTGTTTCATGCGGTCAACATACCAATACGGCGATCACATGTATGTCTACCTTGATGGCACTCTAATCCAACAGGAAAGCGGCTACAACTACTACCCCACCAGTTGGAGATCTTTGAGTAAATATGTCACGGCTGGAAACCACACCCTGACCATCAAATTCACACATGACGGCTCCACCTACTCTTACTTTGATCGAGTATTCATTGATGCCTTGAAGTGGCCATTGCCAACTCCTGCAGTCAATTGGACGGAACCCACAGTCACAGATTTTGCTTGGTATATTGATTCAGCATGTGCAGTCGCAGATTCAGATGTGTACTGTTGGGGCGAGAACGCGAATGGTCAATTGGGTAATGGAGGCACCACGGATCGCCTCCGACCCACAAAGGTTAGCACACCCACGGGTCTCAATTTCACTGCAGTTGACGTAGGAAATCAACATGCCTGCGCCTTAGCCGATGATGCTTCTATGTGGTGTTGGGGATACAATGCCTATTACCAACTTGGCAATACCAACAGTACTCAATCCACCACCCCGGTGGAGGTTGATTTCGGTGCACATAATGTATCGGTCTCAAGTATCGAAGTAGGGCAGTTAAACACTTGTGCAATCGGTACTGATGATGATACATCAAACGAGCAATTGTGGTGTTGGGGATATAACGGCAATCAACACACTCAAGTCGGCAATTCAGCCCCCCAATTTGCGTCGGATGGACTGGTCTACGATTCCCCATCAACAGGTTCTATACCAATTCATGTAGAGACAGATACGTATCAAACCTGCACCTTGTTCAGCAATTCAACAGTGCAGTGTATTGGCAAGAAATTCCTCACAGATGGTAGCTTGTCACCCGCCGAGTTTGGAGAATGGGAGATGGATGAATTTAGCCACGTAACATCTCTGTCATCAGGAGGATCGTCGGCCCACGGAATGTGTGTGATGGTTCAGAACAACAAAGCGCTCTTCTGCTGGGGCAACAATGCCAAACACAACCTTGCTCGAGGATATGTCGGCTCTTATGGAGCCCCTGATGCGGTTTACGGCCTCATTGCAGGACGCGACAATGCAGTTCTCGCTCCCGGTTTAACATTCAACAATTCAAACGGTGTCATCTCGGGAACACCAATCGTTGAAGACACAACTCTAGTTGAGTTGAACATCTATGCTTGCAACGGTAAAGGTTGTGATTCCACACCCTTCAATTATTCAATATGGGATAGGCCGACCTTAGGTCAAATCCAAATTGAAAGTGAGTATCTATCAACCAACCAACAAACAGGTTTGCCGAATATCTACAAGGGCAGGCCAGTTAATTTGAGTATTGAAGTCACAACAGATCGAACAATATCTATTCATTCATGGTACAGTGACCATATTAATGGCCAACAATATTCTAACTATTATTATCCAGGGATGTGGGCTAACTCAGATTCAATAACCACAACTCAATTACCTGTTGGATTACAAGTAATTTATTATACAGCCACCGATGATATTGGGGGTATTTCTTCTTCAATAGATGGGTGGGTTGTAGTTGAAGTTCTCGAATCGGATGACGATAATGATCAAGTTCCTTACTGGAATGATGATTGTCCAGGTGAGGACGCAAGCGGATATGATATTTTTGTAGGGGATGGTTCAGGAAATACAGGCTCAGATGGTTGTATTGATAATCAAGACAATGACCAATTCGATGACCCCGATGATTCCTGCCCAACAGAATATGCAGATATTTCATGGGATGTATATATCGGCATGGGTACGACACAACCAGGTTCAGATGGTTGTATTGATGACACAGATAAAGATACTATTGGAGAAAATATAGACCTATGTTTGAATACCCCTATTGATGAAACTATTCATGTCAATTCATTTGGATGTGGACCTTCTGAAAGAGATACAGATGGGGATGGATACAAGGATAATGTTGACAACTGTGAGAATACTCCACTAGGTGAATCTGTAGATGAATATGGATGTGGTGAATCTCAGGTTGATACAGATGGGGATGGCGTCTATGATCTTCAAGATGTATGTCCTGAATCTCCACCAGGACTAACTGTTGACATTGATGGTTGTGCAGCCGAGGAGAAGGACAGCGACAATGATGGTGTAAATGATCAAATTGATATTTGTGACACTACACCACTTGGTTCTGTAGTCAATTTGGTTGGTTGTGCAGATGGTGACGTTGTTACCGATGATGTTGACCAAGATGGAATTGCAGATATCTTTGACGAATGTCCACAAACACCTATTGGTGATATAGTGGATTACGATGGTTGTGGTCTGACTCAGAAAGATTCCGACAGTGATGGACTTACTGACAATATTGATGAGTGTATTAACACACCCGAATTCGATGTTATGACAATTAATTCGGTAGGTTGCGGTTCTTCTGAGCGAGATAGCGACAATGATGGAATTAGCGACGCAATAGATCAATGCCTCAACACACCTGAAGGTGTTGAAATTGATACATTAGGGTGCCAATCAGGGTTAGCTGATTCAGATAATGACGGCGTGTATAATTTGCTAGATGCCTGCCCAAGTACGTCTACAGAATGGCCCGTGAATTTGCATGGTTGCGCTGAGTATCAACTTGATACAGATGGTGATGGTATAACAGATGATCTCGATAATTGCCCAACAACACCTGCTGGCCAACTCATCAATGAAGTAACTGGCTGTGCAGTCGATGCGGGGGTGTTTGACCCAGACAAAGATGATACTGATGGGGATGGCATATCAAATGAGTTTGATGAGTGCCCATCCACAGTTATGGAGGTTGGTAAAATTATCAACAACCGTGGATGTACAGTTGATGACGATAACGAATCTAATAGCATTAGTACCAGTAGTTTGTTTGGGGTAATATCAATCAGTTTTCTAATAATTATTCTGCTTCTCGTAGCGACGGTTATTGTAACTCGTAAGCGAGGCATGACTACTTCAGAATGGGATTCTCTTGGAGAGGTAATCACAGATATGATTGACAAAGATGGTGATGGTGTAATATCTGATGAAGAGTGGGCTGAATACCAGATGTTGAAGAAAGAAAGTGAACACGAGATGTCAAGCGATGATGATGACGAGGATGGTATATTCGAATAATCAGAACAATCCTTGGCTTATCAGGACATCGTTGGTACTTTGGAGTACCTCAACAAAGGTTGTGCATGGTGCTACAGGTGGTGCATGTCTGGATATTTGTTCGGTTTCACCGATGAATAAATAGTGATGAATATTGATAACTTATCGGGTGTGCGGAATCACTGGGGATACTATCATGAATACTGATTCAACTATAGCCGCAAAGTTGGCTAACTTGAATATTAGTGAAAGAAGCGAGCCCGGAATTAGCCGTTTGAAGATAGAAACCCCCCTTGATGAAGAAGGTGACCCGTCAATTATTGCCTATGAATACAAATTACCAGATGGTAAGAAATTAGTTGATAAGAGAAGGATTTCGATTCTTAATTCCTTAGCAGTGCCACCGGCGTGGACAGATGTTTGGTTATGTATTGATGAAAAAGGGCATATTCAAGCCACAGGGAAAGATGCAAAGGGTCGCTTACAGTATCGATATCATCCCGATTGGAATGCAATTAAAGCTGATATTAAATTTGCTAATGTAGATGATTTCGCAATGATGTTACCAAGGCTAAGAGACCGAGTCAAAGCAGATCTTAATTTGAGTGGGATGCCACTTGAGAAATCAGTGGCTTTGGTCATCAAACTCATGGATTTATATCACATACGTATCGGTTCAGATGAATACGCTAAGCAAAACGAATCGTATGGCTTGACAACCTTGCAAGAGGGGCATATAAAAATTATCAAAGGCAAAAAAGCAGAAGGAAAAATTGATGCTATTTTTGACTTCATAGGTAAATCGGGTAAACATTGGAAAATACTGATTGAAGATGATGATTTAGCAATATTAATTGAAGAATCAGGGAAGGTTGGTGGTAAAGATAAAACTCAAGATTTATTCAGATATGAAAATGCTGATGGCGCAGATTTTGATGTAAAAGCAGAACACATTAACAATTATATCGAAGACGCTCTAGATGGGACCAGATATACTGCCAAGGAATTCCGCACTTGGAGCGCTTCATGGAAAACAGGTGCAAGACTTGCTTTAATTACAACTGCCAGTGAAAATCTAATCTCAAATATTCCTAAACTTACTGATGATGCACTTTCTACTAATTCTAAGGAAGATGGTGAGGTAATCATCAGATGGCGTGGAAGGGTGCTAAGGCGTCCAGAAGGATTGGCAAAACTTGCTGCTAATGGTAAATTATTGGGCAAAACAGAGCCAGAACGTTTGGCAACGATGTTAGCTGTAATTGACACAGTTGCAGGCGACCTTGGAAACACTCGTGCAGTTTGCCGCACATCCTATATCCGTCCAATGCTTATGGAGGATTGGTTGTCTGGTAGGTTTGAGAAGCGTTGGCAACAAGCTTCCGATTTGAAACCAATCCCTGGCCTGAATCGTGATGAGTCTACTGTAGTACATTACATGCGTAAAAATGAATGATGTGGTATTATTCACCACCCTTCCTTTTACTGCACTTCAAAATGTCCATCAACACTTGTAAATGAGAATATTCTGAACAATCAAAATTGATTGTTGATCAATCAAAACGTTTCATTCTTTTTCATCAACAGGAGGGGCTGCGTCAGATAATATGCGTTCGATTAGAATCGGTTTGGTCCCGCTAGTCAACAAACCTCTCTCTTTGGCGAATGCAATCAATTCAGCTTTCTTCATTTTTGTTAATTGATTTTTTGTAAGAGCCGGGGGCGAATCCATGGTTTCCGCTTGTGGATTTTTGGAATCAGTGGTTTTCACTTTTTCTTTACTTGATGGTTTAGAAGTGTCTGTACTTGCTTTAATCCTCTTCTTCCACATTTTTAGGTAGTATTCTGGTTCAAATCTGCCACATTCAATATTTTCATTCATTCGTGCAACCGCTTCGTCATTTGTTAGGTCTAGATCCACCGCTTTTGCAAAAACAAGCGCTAAATCTTCATTACCTTTTTCAAATTCTATAATTGCATCTTCTCCAAATAATGCTCTCCGTTCTTCGATTAATTTTTGAATTTTATCGTAATCAACTTGTGTCAGTGTTTTTTCCATATATATTGTTTTAACACGATTTGAGATGGTTGTTAATCTTCTTAGTGTATCAGCGCCATTCACACTAACAATCATTTTATTCCTCAATTCATCATTTATATTTCGCATATATATTATAATTCCAACAACGAATATCATTATTATTGAAATCATTACGACACCTAAAATTAATAGGTCACCATTCATAAAACGTTCTGTAAAAGATAATTCTGTTGTAGTATCGTCAAAGCAACCATCACCATCTTTATCTGTTACATTATTTACATATTGTTTAGGACAAATATCCTCAGAATCTAGTATTCCATCGTTATCATCATCTAAATCTTCATTAGAATCGTTACAACCATCTGTATCAAAGTCGTTTTCTCTACTTGAATTCCAATTCAATTCACCAACAGGGCATGAATCAGTGGAATCATCAATGCCATCATTATCATCATCTAAATCTTCATTAGAATCCTTACAACCATCTGCATCATAATCAGTAGTGCCATTAGAAATCCAGTTTAGAGTTTGTCCGGGGCCATCACATGCATCGTTAGCATCAACAAGACCGTCGTTATCATCATCATCATCTTCTCTTTGATTATGACATCCATCCCCATCCGGGTCTGTTACCATTGTACGGGTCCAATACTTTTCTCCTCCGCGTGGGCACGCGTCCAAGGGGCTGCCATCTTCTTCATCGGGCATGCCATCATTATCATCATCGTTATCACATAAATCGCCGTAAGTATCGTTATCATAGTTAGCTTGGTCATAATTCATTATAGTAAGGCAATTATCTTCTCCATCCGAGATTAAGTCATTATCCCGGTCAATCAATGAATCACAACCATCGGGTATGCCATCTACATCAATGTCGATAGCGTCATTGTATCCGGGGCATAAATCAAATTCATTTGCCCAGCCATCATCATCAGTATCTTCACCGGGCCATGAATTCCATTGTTCCCCAATTTGTGTATTACCTTGCACCATACCATATATTTCAGTAATATTTGTGGTTCCAAACCAATTTTGATTCACAACCACCGGGGCCGTCAATACTATTGGCACTTCTATTGCATAGATGCCAATATCTGTGAAGGAGTTATCATTGAAAGTGGTACTTTGTATTATACCTGCATTTGATTCGCTGACTGTGATGGCATAATCTAAGTCTGAGAAATTGTTGCTTGAAACACTCAAATAACGCGCGTCTTGAACAGAAATCCCTACAGATGTGCCAAGATTATGTAACTCGTTGTAATCTATTGTTAATACTGCAGCATTTGAAATTGAAATCATTGGAACTGAATTTGAACCACTGTTAGTAAAAGAATTGTTGATGACGCTGCCCGATGAAATTAGGTTGAAAGCGGGAATTATTTGGACACTACCAAGGGAGTCGGCAATCACATTATTCGAGAAACTAAGTGAGGATATTTGCCCAGCCGAAGAATCAATTCCATCTGGCGTGGTTGTGTAAACATATGGCCCATCTAAATCATTGAAATTGTTATCTTCAACTATTATTGAACCAGCCAAGCCTGATGCAATAATTCCAGAACGGGTGTTCCCCCCCCCATTAATTGTCATATTTTTGATTGTAAGATCTGAGATACCTGCACTACTATCAATATTGAATGCAATACCAGGGGTCGCTTCTCCTTGTATCGTCAAACCTTCAATTGTGATATTATTCAGGCCATACGTTCCTAGTAAATGGATACCACCCGTAAATGTGGGATTACCATTTTCTGTTGTTGTAATCAATAAGTTGCTAAGTTGTCTTGTAGGGGATATGAGTAAGTCCTCATCAAAAACCCCACTTGATAACGTGATGGTGTGGGCAACAGATAATGAACGAGCCAATGTCTCTGAGATTGCTAGAGTCGGGCTAGCGAAATATGCTGAGGATTCATCAATGTTATATGTTATATTTTTTTCAGTTATTTTTGCGAAAGGGCCAAGATTATTTTCATTGACTGTAGTGGTGAAATTGATATTAATGAGGTACACATCAACTGATTGGAAATCAGTACCCTGCTCATTAAACACGCCTCTTTCTGATACTTGCAATGCCGCTCCAACACTAATATCGTTGTATTCATTATTTTTTAACGTGATACCACTTTGGTAGTCTGTTGGATAAATCGCTATTTCCTCTTGGGCAACCACGCCCATACCCGGGGTATTTACTCCTAGCCATAATCCATCGTGTATATTGGAAAAACGGTTATTTTCTATCAGCGCACCACCATCAATCTGCTCTGAAACAACTTCATGAAGAGATATACCAAGTCCAATTGAATCATTGAATCCCCCGATTTCATAAATGTGATTTCCATGAATATGAAGTCCGTCAAGTGTATTTGTAGTGAAACCAGGGCCCTTTGCTTCAGTAAGAATTCCCCACGAAGTAGTACGCATTTGATCTAACTTTTTTGCCATGCCATGGATGATGTTGTTTTGAATTTCTATGTTTGAAAGGTTGATGTTATTGCCTGATATCGAAAATCCAAATCTTGTATTTTCATCACCAAGTATGTCAAATCCAGAAATTGAGACATTACTACTGGTAATCGTGAAAGCGCCGCTCGATGCCCGTGCATCAATGGTACTTTCACTGCTATCACCTGCAGTCCGTGTGAGCGCGCTGATAGTGCTTTTTGCTCCATTGATTGTAATAGAATGAGGAATGGAAATTGATTGAGTCAAGTTGTATGTACCACTCGCAACTTCAATTGTATCTCCAGAAGACGAGGCTAAAATGGATTCAGATATGGAACAAAATGGAAATGCTGAGGAACCATCACCAACTGGTGATGTAGGTGAACAACTCAGAGCATCAACATAAATGATTTCTGACTCTGCTGAAGCAATTGGGGATAGAGGTAACATTGAACCTAACATCGTGGTAATCAATATAATCGAAATAACGCGAGACAACATTTTACTTCGTTGCATGTTCACTCACCTATTTATCGGACTAAAGCCCACCGTATAACGGTGGGGGTGTTTTATTATTAATCCATTTCATTAAACAATATTGAGAGTTTACAGCGCTGTCTCGCGTACCTTGATGTTTTTTTAGATATTAGAAAGGCAACGGCTTATCCAACCGTTCAATCATTTCCACATATCTATTGGTGTGTTCTGTTCCAGGTATATTAATCACGAATTGCCAATAACGCCAAGCAGCGACTGCTAGAACCGAATATCGGTGTAGGTCGGAAAGGGATGCATGTTCTGCATCTGTCAATGGCCGAACCGACTGATATCCAGCCAACAACGCATACCACAATTCAGGAACCGGCAAACCATCCTTCCAGCCAAATCCAACGTATGTTGTAACCAAATCCATGGCTAAGGATTCAATGCAAATTTCTTCAAAATCTAGTAGTGCCCGCACTTCTCCTTCTACCCCAATTACGTTGTCGGGATAGAGGTCCCCGTGAATAATTCCACGAGGCAAATCCTCTGGGATACTTTCCTTTAATGCCGCCATTTCTGTTTGCAATAATTCGATAAAGGGGGTGGTAGTATTATTTTTCTTTGCATCATCAATCATTTGCTGCCAAAGAACATATCCAATTGAAAAAGTTGATGAAAGACCATCACAAATTGGTACTTCGTGTAACTTCGCCTGCACTCTTCCCAAATCATAGAGTGATTTAGGGTCAGAAGGAAGCCACCCACCTCTCACGAACGGCATTAACATCCACGCTTGTCCATTTTTGACAAGCATTCTCTTACCGTTTTCCAGAATTAATGCGTTTGGTGTTGGTATTCCATGTTTTTCCAACCAACAACTTTGTTCAATTATATTTTCAACTTCAGCAGGGGGCCGCTCATCCCAGACTTTCAAAACCAACTCGGTATCATCTTCTAAGGTGACTAAATAATTTGAATTCGCCCAACCACCCTTAAGTGGTGTTATTTCTCTTAATTTAGCAATGTTTGCTAGGTTAATGAAGGCAGAAGCCTCGTCGAATGAGACTTCAGTGTAAGCCATCACAATCCCTCAGAGAACTCCTTGATGACTGAGCGAAAAGCAGCAATAGAACGGCGGTGGTCAACAATTCTAGCATGCTTCCTTGCTAATTCTCCTAATTCATCTCGTTGGGTGTATGTGGTACGCAGGGCGTTAACCCAAACATCTAGATCGGCTGCTTTGTCAACAACCATTCCACCATCACCAACAGCCTCTGGTTGACTCCCTATTGATATTGAAACGGATGGGACTCCAAATAATCCCGCCTCATTAATCACCCGACCCCATGAACCAGTTGAGACTACAGTTAGGAGATGTACGTCACAGCGGCTAAAGACCTCACTAACGGGTGTGTGTCCATGCCATGTGGCATTGTCAAATTTACCTAATTCCTCAGCGTATGCACCCCCCCCATAAACATCAACGCGTGCTTCTGGCCAGAGGCTTGAGAGATGGGGTAAAAGATGCTGGTAGAATTCATATCCTTTCTCGGGAGTAACACCAACAATTGCAATCCTAGGGGTGTTTAAATCATCATTTTTAGCACGATTTGCCAAGCCGCTAGCGCGGGATGTCTCAATCTCTTCAATTGCTCCAAACTGCTCTGCAAAATCAACTGGAAGCCGAACATTTCTGATTGCTTTTACATTGAATGTCTCGGCAACCTGTTGGCCCAAACCTTCTCCAGCACAGCATATTGCTGCAGCTCCTTCTAAACTATCGCGATAAATATCTGGTTGGATGAACTGTAATTCATCTCTTACGAATACCACATATGGAATATGTAATTCTTTGAAAACTTCTGCTGCGCCAGCGGACCAATGTAATTGAGTGATACCAAGGACTGGCAACCCACTTTTTTCGGTTTGTTCCTTTGCTTCAGCAATTTTTGCTTTCAGCATTTTAGCGAATTTCTTGTTACTTTTTTTCAGATGCCGGCGCTGAAATTTAGGGCTAGGTTGCCCACTTTTGCCTCTTAGTCGCCAAGCAAGACCAGACCACCAATCTTCAATTTGGAGTTTAACAGTCATCCTTTCTAATTTTGAATCAGAAGTAAGTAGGGTCGCTCCACCACGGGCATCAGATTGGAAAATTTTCGCCCTCCATGCTTGTTGGAGTATTGCAGGGTCAATATGAGGTGAATCGCGACTTGGTAAATAGAGAATATCAGCTTCAGGAAGTGGACCCGGCTCACACACACCTTTGAGAAGAGTTGCAAGACTCATCTCAGCGCCACCAGCAGGGGGGTCTAGGTCCCGAACAGCAGCGATTAACAGCCCCACCATGATTCTCGCTTCTGCTTACCCTATATCAGACAAACCGCCGACATGAGTCACTAGATGGGAATTCCGGTAGCGTGAAAGAGGGGTGTAGGTTCGGCCGGTCAATGAGTTTGAAAATGGCAGTGGTCGGAACCGGCTATTGGGGGCGTAATCATGTCCGGACTCTAGCTGCATTGAAATCTAACGGCTTAATCTCTGAACTAGTCGTTTGTGATGTTGATGCAGAACGTGCTGAAAGCATGGCATCAGAGTTTGATTGTGAATGGTGTACTGATGCTAACGACCTCAAATCCCTAGGCGTCGGTGCCGCAACAATTGCTACACCAACCCCTCAGCATGCACCACTAGCGATTTCATTGATGGAACAAGGAATTGATGTCCTGGTTGAAAAACCACTAGCAATGAGTGAGGATCAGGCCAAGGAAGTTCTAGCCAGCGCTAAAAAAACAGGTCAAGTATTGATGGTTGGCCATTTATTCCGATATCATGCTGCTGTACGTAAAGCAGCAGAACTCATCGCAGACGGTACACTTGGTCCAATTCTTCACATTGAATCGGACCGTCTTTCTGTAAGAGAACCAAGACCAGATATTGGGGTTATTGCAGCCTTAGCAATCCACGATATGGATATCATGAAAGATTTGATGGGTGACATTGAACCAAGTAAAATCAATTGCATGGCGTTACCCTCTGATAATCCAAAAATTGAGGACCATGCAATTATTGAGATGGTTTTCCCTGAAAATTCAGGCGGTAACCCAAACGGGGTATCAACAGTAGTAACTGTATCATGGCGAAGTAGAATCCAAGGTAAAGTCAGGGTGCTACGAATAATTGGTCAAGATGCATCATTGGCTATTGATTACCTCGACCATTCAGGATTATGGATTCACCACCACCCAAATAATGCCCATGGGCAACAATGGGGGGGTTTTGATGCAGCCCCTCGTGAGCGCATTGAATTACCACTCGGTGAGCCAAGTTTAACAGCAGAATTGAGGGCCTTCATCTCACATGCAAACGGAGAAAATAATGACATCCCGTTTGCATCAGGAAAAGTGGGTTTGGAGGGCGTGGGTATGGTTTCCTCTGCACTAAGGGCGGCTGGTAGAGAGTAATTTTACCAAAATCTTTGAGAGAGCATTCAAGAATCAGATATAGGTGGGACAACACATGAACCTAGCACAATCCTTCCTCGGCCCTCTTTACAACCTCTATGTTTCGGCCCTTGGTCAAACGGTTGGAATGCTTGTGGGCTATGTCACGCTGGTTGGTATTGTTGCCCTAGTGTGGTGGATTATGGCAAACCGTAATGAGGTAATTTCGGGGTTGGATTTACGAGTAGCAACTATTGGAAATATGATTTTTCTCACACTTATTGGCGTTGTTTTGTATGTGGTAATGTCTGGTACTTTCGAATTTCCATTTATTGGCGCAATATCAATGGCCATATCTTCGGTTTTATTCATGCACTGGTGTATGACTAATTTTGAAGGGGAACCCATTTGAGTGGATAATTATGGCAAAATTTGGCGACCACCCACCGATTCCAGATGCTCTGGAAAATTTGCTTTCAGACCTTACAGTAAGTACGGTTTTTTTGAAGGCAGATTGCCCTCCCCGCGTTAAACGTGGCCACATTACTGAATTGGAAGTCGTTGAACTTGAGGTGGAGGCGTTTAGCAGTTCACTAATTGAAGAGATGTACCAAGGTTTGGAAATCACTCTTGAACAACACACTGATACACGCAGTGATTGTTTTGTAGAAATTGATCGCCATGGTTGCAAAGTCATGCAAGTTGGTGATTTACGAGTAACAATTTCTTGGCCACCATTCTCTGATGGGTGGGAAATGATTGTCGTTCGGCCTGTAGCACAACCAGACCTTGATGATTACGATTTAGACGAAAATCTCTTGAAATTAATTGCAGATTTGCAAAATCAAGGAACACTCGTTAGTGGGATGCCAGGCTCAGGAAAATCAACATTAGCAAGTGCAATTGCTCGCTGGTTAGACAGCGAAGGAGCAGTTGTCAAAACAATGGAAAGCCCAAGAGATTTGCAGTTACCCCAAAGAGTAACCCAATATGCACCTCTAGCCGAGGATGACCGTTCGCGCGGTTCAATGGAATTGACTGCTGACATCTTATTCTTAGCAAGACCCGATTTTATCGTGTATGATGAAGTTCGTAAGACCAAAGATTTCGAAGTATTTGGCGATTGCCGTTTGGCAGGTCTTGGTTTGCTTGGTGTTACTCATTCAGCTTCTGCGTTAGAAGCGATTCAGCGAATGATTGGGCGGGTTGAATTAGGAATTCTCGCGCAGATATTAACAACAGTAATCCATGTTGAAAAGGGTAAAATCGGTGAAGTTTTACAATTAGAAATGGCAGTCAAAGCACCATCAGGAATGCAATCTGATTTGGCTAGGCCTGTAATCCTAGTGAAACGATACCCCGATGGCAAAGTTTTGAACGAAATTTTCTCATTTGGTGAACAAATATGTATTGTTGATGCAGATGGACAAGCGTCTGGAGACGAAATGTCACCAATGCAACTCCTTGCTTCAGCCCAACTCAAAGACCGCCTTTCAGAAGATTTTGGAATCAGAATCCATCATGTAAAATTCTCTGGTGGAAGTGTAGAAGTCTATGTTGATGATTCAGCGATAGGTGTCCTTGTTGGTCAAGGCGGCTCAACTGTGAAGGGTTTAGAAGAGCAATACGAAGTTAAAGTTTCAATCAAATCAGCAGGTGATTTACCCCGTGGTTTCCGAGCACCAGAAAATAAGTTCCGAAGTTCATATGATATGGATGTTGAACGAAGCATGGGTGGAAGGGCTTGGGAGCAGTCCCATAGTGGTAAGAAAGACAGAAGGGCAAAACGTAAGGGAAGACGTCGTTAATCAACAAATTTTCCGCTCTCAAATATCTCAAAGGTTCATCAAGGGGTTGTAGGTCAGATATATTGGGTGAGTGTATGGTTGAAGGTGCACGGGGTCCAGTTTCGATAGTTCGTCAAGAGACTAGGGTCACCTCTGGAGTGGAAGTAACTCAGAAGTTGATATACGCCGCAAGAACTCTCTCTTCAATACTTCGAGGAACACTCGGGCCACGTGGATTGGACAAAGGATTGTACAAAACCAATGGTGAATTTGCAGTAACATCTGATGGTGCAAGGGTACTGAATGATTTATTGATAAAAAATCCAGGTGCCAAACTTCTCGTATCATTGGGCAAAGCCCAAGAATCTGCGATTGGCGATGGGGTGACTTCAACAGTCCTTCTTGCCGGTGCTCTTCTAGATGAAGCTGGGAGATTAATTCGAAAAGGTGTCCACCCACTTACAGTAGTTGATGGTTATTTGATGGCTGCTGAAATAGCGGTTTCAGCACTTGAAGACAATGTAATTGAATGTTTAGAAGATGATATCGAGTTGTTACAGAAGGTTGCTTCAACATCCTTGACAGGGCGCGCAGCAGGCTCCGATAAGCGTTTTGCGGCAATGCTGGTGGAAGCACTTGCGCTGGTGACCCATGAAACTGAATCAGGTATTCGTTGCGAAGCCGAAGACGTACTGTTTGAAAAATTAGAAGATAGCACAATAAATGACACTCGTATGGTTATGGGTGTATTTTGGCGACAGCGAATTCCAATGGAGAGAATGGCTGGTATCAAAGAAAACGCCAAAGTGGCACTTCTCAATTGTGACATCAAGCAGAGAGAAACAAAGAGGGATACTGAGATAGAATTACAATCAGCAGAAGATCTTCAGAAATTCATAGCAATACATGAAGAAACGTTGGCAGAAATTGCTGACAAAATAATTGCTACCGATGCAGAAATAATTTGTTCTAGCGGGGACATTGACCGAATCGTACTCCATCGACTTGCAGCAGCTGGGAAAGTAGTCATTCATGACGTAGACCAGAAGCAATTAGCCCATTTAGCTCAAGCCAGTGGCGCAAAATTAGTTGAACATCTAGATGACCTTAGTAGTGATAATCTAGGATTAGTCGGTCGTTTTGAAGCACAACGACGATTAGCAACTGATGAAGTCCAAGACAGAATTATCTTCGATGAATGTGCAGGCCCACTAGTTACAATTCTCGTTGGTGGGGCAATGGGCGCAGAAGAGACAATCCGTGGGATGTATGATGCTCTTAGGGCAACTAGCCTTGCACTTAGTGAAGGTACACTACTTCCTGGTGGTGGAGCATCACATATGATTGCTTCAAAAGCAGTAAAAGAGGCAGCAGAAAAAATTGCTGACCGAAGTCGCCTTGGCATGGATGCTTTCAGTAGAGCCCTTGAGATGATTCCATGGATGTTAGCATCAAATTCTGGTGTCAACCCACTTGATGCGCTTCTTGAACTCCGTTCGGCGGTAAGAGAAAACATGGTCGCTGCTGGTGTTAGTTCAGATGGTTCAATCACATCAATGTCAGATGTTCTTGAGCCCGCTGAAAGCATATTTCATGGTATTATGGCGGCAACTGAAACAGCAAATACACTTCTTCGTTGCGACCAAGTTATCAGTGCAAGAGGTGACTAAATTCAAACATTTAGTCACCTTAACTCCAATATTCTGAAAATTAGGTTAGCAGAACGGTCAAGAGTGGCCCCCCCATCCAATGACAACGGGTTCCTTTGATGAGTGCCGATGAACAACCCGGAACGAGCACCAATGTGCCCGGTAAAATAGGTGATAATTCACCACGCGCACTTCTCAGTGTTTACGATAAAACAGGGGTCACTGCTCTAGCAGTAGCCTTGGAAGCGATGGGCTGGAAAATAGTTAGTACAGGTGGCACTGCTCGGCTGTTACGAGAGTCTGGGGTAGTGGTTGATGATGTTAGTTCAATCACTGAGCACCCCGAAGTCTTTGATGGTAGAGTCAAAACTCTTCACCCAGCAATTCATGCACCAATTCTTGCTCGAGGAAACAATCCAGATGATGTACAAACCTTAGCCAATCTTGGATATCCGCGCATTGATATGGTGGTTGTAAATCTCTATCCATTTGAGGAGGTTGCAGCGCGTCAACCACCTGTTGGGATTGATGAATTGATTGAGATGGTTGATATTGGTGGGCCGACATTAATCAGGGCTGCAGCAAAGAATCATCCTGATATTTTAGTGATGGCAGACCCAAGTCAATATGATGAAGTTCTAGTACATTTACAGCAGACAGATGGTGACCCGAAGTCAGTTCCATTAGATGTAAGACAAAGGCTTGCATTGACTGCATTTGAGAGAACAGCGGCTTACGATGTGGCATTAGCAACAACGTTGGCAGAACGCTTTGAAGGGGTTGAATTAGAAGGTGATTTACCTCCAAGGTTGTTGATTTCAGGTGGTCAATTGAACCGGTTGAGATATGGGGAAAACCCACACCAAATGGCAGGCTTTTTTGACGCTTCACGAGTTGGGGAAATGCCAGAAGGGTTGGCATCTGCAAACCAGCATGGCGGCAAGGAATTATCTTTCAACAATTATCTTGATTTGGATGCAGCACTACGTTTTGCTCGCTCTGTGAGTGGGGATGAATGGAGTCAAAACCCTCATTGTTGTGTAATCATAAAACACACAAACGCCTGTGGTGTTGCGATTTCCACTAACCAAGTGGATGCCTGGAATGATGCACTTGCTAGCGACCCAGAATCTGCTTTCGGCTGTGTAATTGCGTTCAATCAAGTTGTGTCACTTGAGGTAGCAGAAGCGATTGGGGGACATTTCGTTGAATGTATTATTGCCCCAGGATTTGACGATTCAGCCTTAGAATTATTGTCAGAGAAAAAGAATCGCCGAATGCTAACTTTTGATAATTTCACTCCGCTAGATCCGGTATTACGTTGGAGACAAATTGATGGCGGCTGGTTAGCACAAGAAGAAGGAGCGCCTCAAATTAACTGGGGAGATGTCAAATCAGTGACTAAAAAATCGGCTGATGAAGGTCAAATTGATTTGGCTCGATTTGGTGTTACTGTTTGTGCCCAAGTGAAATCAAATTGTGTAGTCTTTGTTCAACCTACTTCCACAGGATTCGCAACAGTTGGAATTGGCCCCGGCCAAACTAGCAGAGTTGAAGCAGTTAGAATTGCAGCACGTCGTGCGGGCGAGCGAGCAACAGGTGCGATGATGGTATCAGATGCATTCTTCCCTTTCAGAGATGGTATTGACACTTCACATGAGATAGGAATTACTAGCGTAGTTCAACCGGGCGGTTCAATCCGTGACCAAGAAGTAATTGACGCTGCAGATGAGCATGGGATGACCATGCTCTTCACAGGAGTTCGTTTGTTCAGACATTGATAATCAATAAATAATTTATTTCAAACAATATATATTGAATATGTTCCACTTATCTTACTACCTTCATATGAAATATGAATATCTACCTGGCCTCCGCTTGCACCAACAATATTTTCCCCGTTCTCTATAATCATGAGAATATCATTCATTTCCCACAAATTATCATCATCACCACCATTTTGTTGAATCAAGCAAGGGAAATTTCCCTGGATTCCACAATCATATACATTATCCCCAATACTCAAACGAAGTGGTTGCACCTTATTCCAATCTAAATCATCCCCACCTTCAATCCAATCAATTCTCATCAATGTATCGTCAGTATCGTCAGTAGCAGTATCGGCGGCATCGTCTGCATCGTAAACACCCAAAATCACCCCTCCTCTTGTTGCATCATTTGCCATGGCATACCCCCAAGGAGTGGTACAACCAGGCATCATAATCAACAAAATCATCCCAATAAGGGCCAAACTTCTTACTTTCATAGTATGTTACCGGAACTACTTCAATATAATACCCATGGGGATTTTAGTATGATTACCAACCAAAAAGTAATTTGTTGAAACTTAAGTACGGGTCTTAACTTTAGAATTGATGAACCATACACCAATTAACCAAACAATAGCAATAAATGCTTGGCCATATCCTGGGTCGCCCGTAAGGTCAGTGATCCAAATAGAAATAGTAGACATTATGGTAATGAACACAATTATCCAAGTTTTAACGTGCTTGGGTAGTGTTTTTCCTGTAGAGTAGTAGTCAAACAATGCTGAGCCAAACCAACGATTTGTCAAAGTCCATCGGAACAATTTTTCATTTGAAAGACTGAAAAGATAAGCTGCTGGAACAGCCCAAGAAACAGTTGGCCAACCCGGAATCCAAATACCAATAATTGCGCAAACAATGAAAATTAATCCAAGAGACACATAGAAGCGTCTTTTCATGGGTGTTGATTTACGAGAATACTTCTCAACAATGGTATCAATATTCTCTAGACGCTCATTCAGAATATCTCCTCCTATTTATTGCGGCATAGTGTGGTGTCTAAAAAATAGCCGATTTGCTCAAAAGCGTTGACCCAGCCCCTTAACTTGAGGGTGAGGCATCTAGCCTATGCCGAGTGAGGTTTCCCGAACATGTCCGGCCAATACAATCTTCCGAGGATTGCATCTATTGACGAGCCGCTAAAAATAGGCGTGCTTATTTCAGGCTCAGGTTCAGGCTTAGAAGCGCTTTTACAACACCAAGAATCAAATGATTGCTCTCATGAAACGGTTGTTGTGATTTCTGATAAACCAGCAGTAAAAGGTTTGGATAGAGCAGCCAAACACGGAGTAATTGGAATTTGCATTCCGTTGCAACCTAGAAGTGATTTTGAAGTTGGTTCCGATGGTGCTCGGGCTCGAAGATTAGCACATGAACAAGCAGTTGCAGAAGTTCTAGATGAATACCGAGTTGAAATGGTAGTTTGTAGCGGATACATGCGAATTTTGACTACAGATTTCTTATCTCCGAGATTAGGTGGGGTGGTAAACATCCATCCTAGTCCTTGGGGTGATGAAGGGGCTCTCTATCCTGGTGCCCACGGGGTTAGGGATACTTTGGCTGCTGGTGCGACCACTTCTGGTGCGTCGGTGCATTTCGTGAGTGCGGGTGTTGATGATGGCCCTCTAATCGCTAGCGAAACCACTGTAATTCAACTCGGGGAAGATGAAGATTCCTTAGGTGAGCGGGTGAGAACGGAGATTGAACACAATCTCTACCCGGCGGTAATTGATGCCATTGCTGAAGGCAGGGTGGTTGCAGACGGTAGCCGATTCCGAATCAATTGATGGAATCAAGATCCTCTTTTGAGTTAACATTGGTAAAGCAGCGATTTGTAATTCCTGCTGCTCCCCACTCAGCAGGGCCCACCTCCACTGAATTCATCTTTGAAATCATTTGGTGTGCTGCCATGCTCATGTCGTTGAGAGCGGCATTGAGTGCTTCTGTCTTAGCGCAGAATAGTAATGGCTCAATACCTGAATCAGACCGAATGACTGCACAATTACTGTGTTTTGATAAATTGCCATACAAGAGGGGAAACAGTTGTGGTTCAATGAATGGCACATCACAAGGTACAATCTGTACGGTATCCCATCCAAGTTGGTGTGCAACGATGGCTGCTTCGCTTATTCCTCTTATCGCTGAGTTTTGATTCTGATTCAAATGGTCGTCAAACACCATTCTCATTGCTAATTCATCATCCTCAATATCTGGTGGCCATTTCTGAGAATTTTGTTGAAGAGCGTTAACGATTGAAGTTGCTTGTTCTTGATTTTTGA
This sequence comes from Candidatus Poseidoniales archaeon, assembly GCA_012959435.1. Classification (GTDB taxonomy): domain Archaea; phylum Thermoplasmatota; class Poseidoniia; order Poseidoniales; family Thalassarchaeaceae; genus MGIIb-Q1. The sequence continues at coordinate 11,105 of DUDF01000202.1, read as the reverse complement.
ATGATAGAATTGTTTGAGTGATGCCAGCAGATTGGAGTGCCTTCACAATCCGCAGAAGCATTGCTTCCCCCCCTACTTCAACCAGAGCCTTTGGCTCACCCATTCTACTTGAGGGGCCACCAGCGAGGATGATTGCCCCTTCAGCGACAGTCCGCGTCCCCATTCATTCAACCTCGGCGATTCTGTTGACAGCATACTCTAATTCTTCCATCAAACTATTGGCTCGTTGTAGAATTGCTAATCGGTCTCGCCTAGTTTGGGCCGAAGGCAACCATTCTAGTAGTTTTGTAATGTCAGTAGCGTTTCTATCTAACAGATATTCAAGAGCCGCTAATGCAATGGGATCCTCTGGCTCAAGAAAACGCATGTACTGCCGTAGGCGCTAGTCTTCATGTTCATTTTGGCTGTTAAGTCAATTTTCAGTCTATTTCTTCCCTCAACGTTTTGTGCGAAGCGATTCAAATATGCCACCAACGAGGTCAATTGCACCCGCCAACTCATCTTTGACTTTTTGAAGAAGTTTAGGGTCATCACTTTCTTCTAGGGTGCCTTTCACCACCTCAATAGCGAGTTCATGTTCTTTATCTGTAATTCGTAAACTAGACCGTAAAATTGCAATCACCGCCATTTCATCATGACTCAATGATGCATTCACAAAAGCAGTTTCAAACATTTCTTCATAGATGTCCATTCTTTGGTTTTTATTGATAATTTCACCACCATCTACAAGATCACCTGCAATCACAGAATTGTAAATCTCCCCTGGTACATTTTTCAAGTCATTTCCCTTCTGAAAAAGAAGAATTGCTAATCTAGTAGCTAATCGCTGTTCTTCCTGTGTAAGTACCCCATCTCGTAGAAGGACTTCAATCACCGTAGCGTAAACCTCCCGGGTTCGCACCGGTCCATCGCCTGCGGGCATAATGTAGCCACGTTGGCTTCACCTTTTCACTTTGACTAAGGGTCCGGTGGGTTCTTGAAGGAAGGGTAGTTCGGCCAATTTACAGGTTCACCTGTCCTAATCACCGGGCGCATAGACGCTCGAATCCGAGAAACACGGCCCCAGTGGCGGTTCAGGGTATACCTAAGGAATGAGAAAAATGAAAGAATCAGGCAATGCAAAATACATGATTAGAGTCAGCGTCAAACTTGATGGCCAAGCTCGTAGAAAAGACATCATCGGTGCTATTTTTGGGCAAACAGAGGGATTAATGCCAGAGGCACTCGATTTGAGAAAATTACAGCGTTCTGGGCGCATTGGACATATTGATGTTGAACTAGATAGCAATAAGGGGAAAGTTAGTGGAGTAATTCAAATCCCATCATCTCTTGAGAATGTAGAGAGCGCAATTATTGGCGCGGCTCTTGAAACAATAGAACGGATTGGGCCGGCAGCTTCACAATTGAAGGTGCTTGAAATATCTAATATCCGCTCTTCTAAGCGGACTTCAATGGTTGACCGTGCAAAAGATATTCTTCTTGATATTGTTAGGCAACGTGACACAGAAGCAGATAATTTGATTGATGAAGTTCGCAGTGTGTTAACAACTAGTGAAGTTACTACTTACAAAGATACAGGCATGACATGTGGTCCGAATGTAGAGGCATCAGATGCTTTGATTATTGTTGAAGGACGGAATGATGTTCTAAATTTGGCATCTTGCGGAATAAAAAATGTAATTGCAGTAATGGGTGCAGGTATTGATAGTTCATTGGTTGAATTAGCAGAGAACAAATCAATGGTTAAGGCATTTTTAGACGGCGACCGTGGTGGCCGAATGATTGCATTAGAGTTAGCTGGAGTACTTGGTGACAAACTAACCCACATTGCATTTGCACCAGAAAGCCGAGAAGTTGAACATTTAGAAAAGAAAGTAATTGGGAAGCACCTAGGTCAAGCAGAACCAGCAAAGCGCGTTATCACTAAAATTGAAAAAACTGAAGGAGAAATCAACGACTCTTCAAAGAAAATAGAAATTCCTGATGAAGTAAAAGAATGGGCTGGAAACATGCCTAAGAAGGCAAATCAAGCAGTATTCATTCTAGAAGATGATTCAGTTTCTGATGCGGCTAGCGTCAAAGACACAATTGCTCAAGCAGGCGAAACAGAAGGCGCACAAGCGCTTGTCATCAAGACAAAGGCAACAGCATCATTGATGGAAATGGTGGCTGAGAGTGGAATCAATATTGTGATTGTACCAAAAATGGATGTTGAGGCACCAGAAGATGTTACAGTATACGCAACTTCAGATTTCTGAGTAGAACAGCACCTCAACTCGGCGCGCTTCTTTCATAAGAGCGATAGCATTTGGCGTAGCAATGCAACCCCAAGACGGCGCACCCGCTTCACCGCCTCAAGCGCCCACAATGCAGGATAGTGTGGTTGGGGGAGATGTACATACAGGTGATGTAGTGCATAATCACTACCATACAGCGCCTAGTCAAGATGTTCCCAACCGTATGGTTTGGGTGAGCACAGGCCTCGTTTTGACTGCTATACTTCTAGCGTCATTTGGGGTGTTATCAGATGCGTGGAGTGTTGAAGAGCAATCTACAACAATAGTCGATACGACTTTTTCTGTGGAATCCGAGGTCGGGCTTGATGACGTGTCTGTAACAAGTTGTATTGATGGAAATTGTACAACAGTGGAAGATGATTTAGCGGACATGTACGACAATTGCACATCACTCGGATCAGATCTTGAATTTAATTCATCTGAAATGGAAGAAGCATGTGGGACTGTGGGTGATATGGCAAGCGCTGGATTCACAGGAATGCTCTTTATCACAACTGGAATTATTGTCCTGCTCGCCTCACTCGTTGTGACATTCATGGAAACGCGCGGCACAACACTACCATTCTCGCAATACTACCCATTTGGTGGGGCTGGTCTTACTTTCATCGGCGTTGTTGCTTGGAGGATGATGATGCCAGAACCACCCGCGGAGTCAGACCCAAGTTTAGGGATAAGTGCATTGATGACTATTGTCAGTATTATTTTTGCAGCAGCGGCTGGTGGGTGCGCGGTGTATAATGCAAAATCATTAACAGCCAATGGAGGAAGTACACAATTATCTAGTATCAACAGTAGATTACCAGGTATAGGTGTACGTACACTAACAGCCAAATCTAAGGCTAATGAGTTTGTTCTACGTGAATCAGTAAAGGGAAACAAGACTCTATCTCTCCTTGATGATGGCAAACTTCTACGTTTGACACACGCCCAAATAGACAACGAACAAGTGATTGTTGAAGACCGCTTCATGACAAAGAAAACAGCCTTTACAGGTTTTACTCACTATCGCTATGACTGGCTTGATACTGGGAAATACGCTTGGTGGGTAATGACTGCTGTTGGCGTTGTTTCATTGATACTTTCACCAAGCGGCGGTTCGTCTCTGTTTTTGGCTGGCGTCTTACTTTCATTAGCCCAGTTATTTGACCCTGAACTATTGTGTTTCGAGACTAATGCAGGTCGCCACCGCTTGCTTCTATACAGGTACGGTTCTAATCGAGAATTAATGAATTTCAGTATGGATGAAATCGATGCAACGATGCAACGAATGCTTAGTGGCGAGCAATTAGATGGTAGCAGTGTTGAAGCCAAATCAGCAGAAATAGAAGAAAACAGAGCAGCAGAAATCAAAGCATCTCAAGAAGCAGCAGCAGCGGCTGAACTTGCTAAGGCAACACCACAGCCCGTGGTTTTACCCGCCCCCCAACCCCCAACTAATCATGATGCACAGTCGGCTGAAGTGACTGAAAACCAATCCACACCACTTCCAACCCCAGTTGTAATACCTGAAGTAGAATCACCAGAAGAACAGGCTGTTGAATCAGAACCAAAGGAAACAGTGGAAGAACCCGAGGTAGTTATTCCACCAGCCCCAACTCCACCTCCCACGCCAATGAAGGTGCCTGCAGATGACCAACCTCCAAGTCAACAAAACCCCCCACCCCCCATGCCACCAGCACCCCCTGCTCCTCCGGCTCCACCCACTCCCCCAGCCCCTGCCCCTCAAGCACAGCCATTACCTACGCCTCCAGCTCCACTGGCACCACCCACTCCCCCAGCTCCTGCACCTCAAGCACAGCCATTACCTACGCCTCCAGCTCCACTGGCACCACCCGCTCCCCCACCCCCGGCTCCACCTCAGGTTGTACAATCCCAGCCAGTACTGGATGAGATGCCACCCCCACCCCCGCCGGTAGGAGTGGCTCAAACAGCACCAGATCCATTTGCTCCTCAAATAACTAAAGAGCCCAGTAGTTTTGAAGTTGAGGCGGCACCACGAGAAGATTCAATCAGTACCAATGAAGCCATTGATTTACTCAATGATTTGAGTGAATAAAATCATTCAGACATTTGCATTAGCAACATCTTTTATTCTAGCAAGTGGTAGTTTTACAGTTGCTTCCAATCTTCTCACTTGTTTTGAGATAGCCTCAATATCATCAACACTAGGTAACGCTGCATTATCGATACCACGGGGTAAATTGAATCCCGATCCAGGTATTTCGTCTAATTTCTCAGCCAATCGTTGAGATGTATCTGCCAATTTTCCTTCTAGAGAGCAGTGTCTTCTTTCAAGACGCTGAATAGTCCATTGTTGTAGTTGCTCTGCGACCTTGTCTAACCGAGATATTAACTGCAATTCACTTTCACTTTGTTCACCATTCAAGGGCTGTAATAATTCACACAATCTTACTAATCGTTGGACACGTACATCTCTTAGTGAAGCGTTCATTGGTACGCCAATTTTTTGCCGCAACTTACCCCAAGTAGAATCATCTGAATCAGGCTGAGGTCCCATATCATTCACCTCTCTATCCCATTTCAAAGTTGACTTGATAAAATCATTAACAGGGGTAGAAATAATGGGGATTTCATCCTCTATTTTCAAAGTTGACTTGATAAAATCATCAACAGGGGTAGGAATAATGGGGATTTCATCCTCAATTTTCAAAGTTGAACTTGATTGAATATCAGCAGGGGTAGAAATCACTTCAGTGGAATCAGTTTGTACTATTTCTACAGGCCTAGAAATTTTGATTTTCGGGGGTTTTACAGATTCAATAACTGGTTGGAGAACGGGTTTCAATGGATGTAATTTAGCGAATACTTGTGGTGGCGAAGGGGTGAAGAGAGTAATTTTCCTAGAGTCTTTTTTTGGTAAAGCAGAGAGGTGCTTCGCTAGTTCAGGTATTGAGTCATTGAGCCTAGTTAATTGGTCAGGTCTGGCTGAGTTTTCAATCACATCTTGTAACAAGTTTTCATCACGTTCAAATGGTAGTCTCAACAATCTTTTAATTAAATGATCATGATTAGAAATAGCCTCTCTCAAATTTGGTAGTTGAATCCATAATTCAATATGGTCTCTTTCTATCAATTCATCTAGTGCAGAAACATCCCATCCCTCCAGTCTCCACATATCGAGTTCTGCAATAGTTGCAGAGTTTTCAGTTGATTTTGTTGCGGTTTTGACAATACTTTCACCGGATTCCAAACTGATGATAATTTTTTCATATTCAGATAATACAAGGTCATGAGGATTTATTTCCGCTGGCCACAAGGTTGCCATTGTAATTCGTGCAGAATCTAATTTTTCACGATGCCAGCGATTACGCTGTAGCCTCTTAGTCACACCTTCCTGGATCAATTCATAATCTTCAGAATCAACATCAATTGAAGTAATTATAGTACGCCATTCATCAACTTCATTCCCACCATCAAAAGAAACATCAACACTTTCAACAGTTGCTAATATCTGTTTACATACCTGGATTTTTTTAGCATGTTCATCAATTGCTAACCAACCAGTCCTAGGTTGATTATTGAGTATTGTTTCAAGAGGTTCTACTTCAAATCCAGAATCACGCCAAGAATTCAATCTAGCCCGTGATTGTTGTTCTCTCTCATCTCTCTTAGTTTCAAGAATCGCGAGTAGGTTTTCAACACTTTCAACCCTCTCTACTTGGCCCTGCAAAGCAATCGCATCCCCTGCACTTTCGGGAAAAAGGCTCAGTAATGAATCAAGTTTTATCCATGAATCATTGAGTCTGGTAACCTTCTTTTCAACATCTTCTACTCTCCCTTCAAGGATTAGAAGGTCGGATGGTTGTGGGTGTTCAGGTGCATTAATGTGCAATCCATTTTCTTCAAGTTTTTCAAGCCATGCAGAAATATCTGCAAGCCTTGAGGTGAAGTCAGAAGCTACTTGTTCAGCATTTTCTTGAATTGTTTTTAGCCTTGAAAAATCTTCCATTTTTTGGGCTAGAGCGGCTTTATGAAGTAAATTCGTTGCCTCATCAGCATCATATATTGAAATTACTTTATCGGCAATTTCTTCGATATTTCCGAGAGTAGTATCCATTTCTTGGATACGATCGACTTCACTGTATCTTTCCTGTAGGTTGCCATTTAATGCAGTCAGGGCCCAACCCCTTTCTTGACGCAAATGTTCAACCATTTCTTCTAGAATTGCGGTACGCCTAATTTGGCGTTGCTCTAGATTTGAAACAACCTCTTCAATGTGGTTGGTAGTAGCAACATGTTCAATCGCTGAAATCACATCGTTTGAGTAAGGCGTCATTGATTCATCTATTGCTTCTAAGCGTTCAAGCCACTCGTTCAATTCCTTACTCCGACCTTCTCTTGACCAACTATGGCGAGAATCTTCAGCCGTGAAAACCCACGGCCTTCTCTTGCCAATCACTTCACGCCATTTTCTTTCACCTGCTTGCAAGTTTGTCGGGTCTCGTAGAATTTCGAGTAATTCATCCCTTTCTGGCCATTGAGTAGGCCAGTTCGCAACTTTTTGGCGCAGTGAAAGAGCTGTGGCCATTGCTTTTTCAATCCGGATAACCGATTCCGAAATGTTCCCGCTGAGATTTTCAAGATGGGATGTAATCGCATCAGCATCAAAGCCCTGATTACTCCAGCGTTGTCGGCGCTCGGCTAGTAAGTTACCCCCCTCCAAGAGTTATCCCCAATTCAGCGAGTCCGCCGTTGGTTGTCAATAGTTCCCTTGACCCAGGGTCAAATAGGAAAAATTAGAATGCATTCCTAATTTAAGATAATTCCATGCTAAAATAATTCAATTCATGAATACACACAATTTCCAACCCAAATATACCAATTTTTCTTGCAATTAACATCATTATGGGGGCACAGTCGGAAAAATGTAGAGGGTGGTAAAATCGTTCTCCCTACGGGAGAGTGAGGGTCAACATCAAGTAGGCAATCAGTAGGCTGTGGTGTCTATGACACCGCTCGAAATTGGGTTGACCTTGTTCGGAACACTACTTGGCGGAGGAATTATTTTCTGGATGATTCAAGTTGATGGGCACTTCCGAAGGTATAGCCGAGATGCCGCTGCAGAACGAGCGGGGCAATCAACACAGATGATGTTGCTAATTGATGAAGTTGGTAGATTATCAGATGATTGCACCGCATTAATCCACACTCAACCAAAGTTGAAAGGTTTGATTTCGGCACATAATTCAATCAGCGGATTGGAGGCATCATTAGATTCACAAATTGGTTCACCAAGTATTAGAGATGCAGCAGAACAACTGTTGGTAGCAATTAGAGGAATGTTATCAACTCACCCTACGGATGGTAATTTCACACAAGCAGAGGAGAAGCCAGATTCAGGAGTTATGGCATTAGCAAACCGTTTGTTTGCTTTGTTCACTGAACTAGATATTCACGGCCCGAAGAATCTTGGTCTTACCGCATTGGAAGCCCGTCGTCTAGGGGAGATAGCCCACGAGTTGGGAGAAGATGCATGGGCAAGAGCGTGTTACAAGGAAGTCGCTAGTAACCTCGCCCCAGGAAACTTAGCCTCAATGCGGTGTCTTGCTACATTGGCGAAAGATTCTGCAGATATTGAAGAAGAGGCCCATTGGGTGGGTGAACAACTATCGCAACTCCCTGATGATGTTGACCTACTTCGTCGTCTGTCAGTATTACGCCCTGAAACAGCAGAGCGTAATGTACAGCGCTTAGAGGCGCTAGGCAAAGCAACCCCTGCTGACCATAGTTTTGTTTCTGGATTGAAAGAGCGATTACAAGGCGATTCCTCAGACCATTCTCTAGTTGCTGTTGAGGCAGCAATAGAGCAGAATCCAACCATTGACCAGTATCTGTTGAAGGCGCGACTTCATCGTCGCCGCGAAGAACCATTGTTGGCAATTGATGCAGTTGAATTAGGATTAGGACTTCCTGGCGGTAGACAAAGTGGTGAAGCATGGGCTCTAATGGCCCATCTATTGAGTAGTGAGCCCAAGCGCTTAGCAGAATCACTCAAGGCTGCAGCTCACGCTTGCGCCCTAGATGCTGGTGGAACAGAAATGATTCTCCTTAAAGCAGAACTATTGGAACGAAGTGACCGTTCTGCAGATTCATTTGAGTGGTTGCAATCAGTTCTTGAAAAAGATCCATCTAATTCAATAATCCGCTCGGAAATATCCCAAATGCACACCTTCGCTGGTCGTCGGTCAGAAGCATGGGCGGCGATAGAAGATGCGCCAAATTGGGGTGGCCCCGAACTGCATATTCAGAAAGGCAAACTTCTACTTGCAGACTATGATGCTAACAGGGATGCTGGTCATTCTGACACAGATATCTTGTCAGCCGCAGAAGCGACATTTAGAGAGGCATTAGAATCGGATAGAGAAAGTGGTCTAGCATGGCTTTGTCTTGGGCGTTGTCAGCGTTTGGCCGGTGATATTGATGAAGCAACAATTTCACTAAACAGATCTCGCCGTTTGATGGATGACCCGATGATTGCTGCTGAAGAGAGCCTAATTGCTGTGGATGAAGGTAGAATTGATGATGCTGCTCGATTAATTGATGAAGCATACATCACTGAATCAAAATCCCTAGTAATCCCGTATGTGAAGGGATTAGTGGCTGCTAAGAGAGGCAATCTATCTGAAGCACTTGAAAGGTTTAACGAGGTATTGATGGTAAACCCGCACCATGTTAGGGCGCGTCTCAATCGAATCACACTCCATTTGTTAGCCGAAGATGTGCAGACTGCACTGGACGATTGTGATTGGCTACTCATGACCTACCCCAACCTACTGCTTGCTAAACTAAGGCGCGGAGAGGCACTAATCCAACACGGTATCTTTGATGAGGCAGAGAGGGAGATTCGCGCAGTTCTTCAAGAACAACCAGAGAATGAAGTGGCCCTCACGAGACTGGGTGCTTGCTTACTTGCACAGGGAAGAGCAGACGAGGCTTTCCAACCTCTAAACAATGCACTAAACCTCAATTCCGATTATCCAGAAGGTTACTACCAAAGAGCAATGTTGTATCTTGAGATGGGTGAGGCTGACAGTGCTTTAGCAGATTTTAAGACTACTGCAAAACTTGCTCCACGGCATATAGATGCATTACTTCGGGTTGCAGCAATTTATCATGAGCGGGAAGATTTCCAAGATGCTGAAGTCGCTTGGCGCAAAGTATTGGATGCTGACCCAGACAATAAATTAGGTAGAGCAAGGCTAGATGAAGTCAGAGTATCATTAGCTAAAACCGCTTGAGCACTAAGCGAAGAGTTGATGCAGAATCACTGCTTAGCGAATACATGGCATTCACTGTAGGCAACCAGGCACCAGATTTCACACTTCCAAACGCACACCCGAGTATGGGTGCCTCAGAGATGAATCTAGGGGATGTGATGGGTGAGAAGGGGGCAATAGTTGTGTTTTCTTGTTTGCATTGTCCGTATGTAGTGGGCAATATCGGAAGAATAGAGGGTCTTGCACAACGGGCTGGGGAAAATGGTCTAGGGTTTGTGGCTATCAACTCGAATGCCGCTAATCCAGACTACGCCTCTGATTCAGCACAACGAACAACTGAGGCTTGCGAGAAAGGAGTCCCATACCCTTTCCTCATTGATACTGTTCAGTCGGTTTCCAAGGCTTGGGGAGCAGAGCGCACACCAGAGTTCTACCTACTTGATGGAAATGGCTCGTTAGTATATCGCGGGAGATATGATGATTCTCCGACGAATCCTCAGATGGCTACAACATCTGATATGATGGATGCGCTAGACCAATACTTGGCTGGAGAAAGTGTGCAGAACTCACAGACTGATTCCATTGGCTGTTCAGTCAAGTGGATTTTATGATACAGTGGGTACCCAATGAAAGGGCCCACTGAAATCCTTTTCAGAATGATTAATCAAATTTGAACCATCGATAATAATATCATATTCTGCATTCAAAAATACCACCTCCATTTTCCTTATCGCTTTCAAGAAGTCTTTGTAAACAGCGCCACTACCTGCCAACTTATTATTTAGAAGCCGGAAACAAGTTCAATCTAAAGCATTCAGTTGAATGATTTAGTGGTTTGAATAAACTCAGGGTTGATGAAGATACCACTGGCTACCGCTTCCTTGGAGGCGATACCAATTGGTTCCGTTTTCTTCAGTAAACCATTCATATCCATGTTCATCAGTTGATGTTGGAGTCGCATATATCGCCGGAGTAAATGGTTGACTTTGTTGTACCGCTATTGGTTGTTCATGGACAATCTCTTGCTCTATTGGTTGATCAACTATCTCTCGCTCAATCGGTTGTTGCACATGGTCAAAGGCTGAATCAAATGATTTTGTATCATCTATCGCCGGAGTAAATGGTTGACTTTGTTGTACCTCTATTGGTTGTTCATGGACAATCTCTTGCTCTATTGGTTGATCAACTATCTCTCGCTCAATCGGTTGTTGCACATAGTCATAGGCTGAATCAAATGATTTTGTATCATCTTTAACCTCATCAGGTTTCCTTAGTTTCAAGTATCCAATTGTACCAATAATTGAGAACACAACGAGTATTGCAATAATGATTCCAGTCATCCCAATTGTAGAAGGTGAGGTGCCTTCAGTTGTTGTTTGAGTATTTTTTTCCTCTTGTTGTTGTTGTTGTTGTGAAATTATTGTAAATGATGTTGAAGATTGATTCAAAATTGAAACTTCTCCAATACGATTGGTAATAGAAAGAACCCAAGATTGACTCCAAGTTCCTTCTTCAAATCCTGTATTAATTAGGAGAGATAATTCAAGTTGTCCTTGGGCTGGAAGTTCTC
>DUDF01000201.1:437-1582 GCA_012959435.1 Candidatus Poseidoniales archaeon | reverse complement strand
CCTGAAGAGGCTGGAGATTCATGGCAAGACCGATTTGGTTGCCTAGATAGCGATGGAGATGGGTGGTCAGACGATTACGATATTTTCAAGGATGATTCAACCCAATGGCGTGATACTGATCGCGATGGATTTGGTGATGAACCAAGTGGTATGAATGGTGATGACTGCCCGACTATACGTGGTGATTCTGAACATGATAGACTTGGATGCCCTGACACTGATAACGATGGCTGGTCAGACCCAATGGACACACTGGGACCAAATCCGTGGAATACATCACAAGGTGCAGACTTATTCCCTGCTGACCCGGCAAGGTGGAATCAATCACATGTGGTGGATGCATCTAATTCTGCAGCATCAGATGGTGGTTTAGCAGCAGGAATTGGTCTCGGCGCTTTGATTGCGATGATGTTTGTAATGGTATTTGTAATCGTTATTCTCAAATTTCGCCAGAAAGACGAATATGAAGAGTATGAAGATGGAGAAGAAACTGAAGATGATGAGGATAGAACCAGCAGAGCGGCCGAAATATCGCGCTCGTGGCAAGAGCATGGAACCGCTCCACCACCACCACCAGAAGGTGCTGAAATGATTACGGCTACTGATGACCCAGCACCTTTGACAACGAGTTATGTTGCCCCACCACCGCCGACAGCTGACAATACTTTGTCATCGTTAGACAGTGCCTCAGTTCAGATTCCTGCGGCCCCTGAACCACCAAGTGAACCATTGCAAACAGGGGATGAAGAAGTAATGGATTCAATGGACACAAATTTGGCGATGTCGCTTCTTGATAGTAGTGATGAACCTGAAGTGAATGAACAAAGTGACTCAATGGATAAGCCATCAGAAGATGAGGAAGTCGAAGATTCGGTTGATGATGATGACCCTTGGGATTAGGATTCATCAAATTTTTTCAGGTCAATCATCCCACCAATTTTGTCGTGGGCTAATGCTCGAATTTCAGCCAATCCAGCCTCGGTAGTTGCCTCAGCACGCATCACTAAAATTGGTTCAGTGTTAGATGGACGGCACAAGAACCACCCTTGCCAGTCATCTCCAGAAAGCCGGATTCGTACCCCGTCAACAGTTACCATTTCATATTCTGAAAAAGCATTTTCAACGAACTCCATGGTTTCTTCTCG
>DUDF01000201.1:0-426 GCA_012959435.1 Candidatus Poseidoniales archaeon | reverse complement strand
AGTTAAGGGTACTTTTGCTTCTCCCGTACTAGGGTAAGTTGGGATAACTGAGAGCCTTTCTGAGAAGGTGATACCACCGTTTTCGGGTGAAGGGTCGCGCCCTACCAATTCAAGCATTCTTGCCGTGCAGTACAGCGTATCATCAAATCCTGGCCACTTGTCATTGAAGAAGAAATGGCCACTCATTTCTCCAGCGAGTGGGGTCTCTGGAGAATTTTTAAGTGCAAGTTTTTGAAACGAATGTCCGGTTCTCATCATATGTGGGATTCCGCCGTTATCTGCAATCGTTTCTTCTAAGGCGATTGAACATTTGACATCATAAAAAATTGTTCGCGCCGCCTCTGAAGCATCCTCACTTACGCGAGAGAGGATGTCGGCGGCGAACAAGGCAAGTAAACGGTCAGGGTGGATGAAATTTCCTTGCTC
>DUDF01000200.1:1188-1584 GCA_012959435.1 Candidatus Poseidoniales archaeon | reverse complement strand
TACAATTGAACTCAAGGATACAAGCGGTACACCAATTACTGACGCAGGAATTACTGCAGTATTAGATAATGTCCGTGCGGGCAATGATACTAATTTAGTTCTTAGTAATTGGGAAGTACTTGCTACTAAGACAGGATTCAGCGCAAATAGTGTTGCCCCTGGATTGGATCCAACGGAAGGTACTAAATGGTACTTCAGTGCAATCGATGAGTACGACTTAATGATTCATGATGGTGCAGGATGGAAAGGATATCAAAATGTAACAAATGATGTCCGCGGCTTTAATTTATCAGCAACTAGTCCAAATGGCCCAATTGTTTCAGTAACTGCCCCTATACAACAAAGTGATGAGAGCGCACTGGTGCACGGAGATATTTGGATTGATACTAGTGATTT
>DUDF01000200.1:376-1040 GCA_012959435.1 Candidatus Poseidoniales archaeon | reverse complement strand
CAACAGATCCAATTAGTGATGAAATTACTACTATTAGCACATTACTTACGAGTAATTATTTAGATTTAGATGCACCAGCAAGTAGTTTATACCCAACAGGAACAATTTTATGGAACACTAGGCGCAGTGGATATACTGTTAAAGAGTTTAAGTTGAATTATTTTAATGCAAGTGATTTTAGTGATGCATTACCTACTGAAAAGAATGCGTGGGTGAATGCATCAGGGCTTAAAGATAACGGCGAGGCAAATATGGGAAGATTAGCACAGCGTTCTATTGTTGTTAAAGCAATGAAGGCAGCGATCGACACTAATACTGATATTCGTGAAGAGCAACGTGTGTTTAATTTAATGGCAACGCCTGGTTACCCTGAGTTAATGGTTAACATGGTTGCATTAAATAATGAACGTAATAATACTGCATTTATTGTTGGTGATTCTCCACTAAGATTACAAGAGAACGGAACGGATATGCTTAATTGGGCAACTAATAATAGTGGCACAGGCTTAGCAACTAACGATGGTTTAAATGTTAATGACAACTATTTAGGTGTGTTTTATCCAAGTGGTAAAACAACAGACTTATCAGGCACAGCAATTGTTGTCCCGCCGAGTCATGCAATGCTTAGAACTATTATTAGAAGTGACGACCAATCATATCCTTG
>DUDF01000200.1:0-312 GCA_012959435.1 Candidatus Poseidoniales archaeon | reverse complement strand
ATTTGCACAAACAGCAGTTCGACAAGGTTCTCGAGATACGTTATATGAAAATAATGTAAATCCATTAACTTTTATTCCTGGAACAGGCCTTGTTAACTACGGAAACAAAACAACTAAGTCTGGTTCAGCAATGGACAGAATTAATGTAGCGCGTTTAGTTGCATACATTAGAAGTCAAGTTGATTCAGTTGCCAAAATGTTCTTGTTTGAGCCAAATGACAAATTAACACGCGACGAACTTAAAGGTTCTATTGAAAAGATTATGAACGACCTTATTGCTAAGCGTGGTTTATATGATTACTTGGTAGTATG
>DUDF01000199.1:941-1590 GCA_012959435.1 Candidatus Poseidoniales archaeon | reverse complement strand
TAACTCGGTCGCTGTCACTTGTCACGCCTTCACCTAAGGGTTGGTCGGATAGAGAAGGGTTCTCAATGCTTCGGCATAAATAGTATGAAAAATGCTAACTCTTTGGGTTATTACATGGGGCAGGCGATGGTTGAAATCGTAAGCGATGATTGCACCGGTTGTGACCTCTGTATTACCCACTGCCCTTTTGAAGCATTATTACCGCTCGCAGATTGCCCACCTGAACGTCGAAAGAGGCCAGTAATAGTTCTAAATGAGAATTGTGTTGGATGTCTAAGTTGCATAGGTTCTTGTCCAACAAGTGCACTACGTGAAGTAATTATTCCAGTTCTAGCGGAAGCATCTCCTTTAATTTCCCAGGAAAGACCATCCCCGCCGGTTGAGGTTTTCAACCGCTGGGGTAAAAATGGTACAAGATGGGCTTGAAGCCTGTTATCACCACCGAATCCTTCGGTGTTTTACCTTTAAAAAACGAATTGTTGATATATTGGTTCGTTGCGCTGTCACTATAAGAATAGGAAGCGGAATAAATGGCTGAGATAGTATACTTAGATTCATATGAAGATTCTGAAGTAATATACAGTGAATTATGCCAGCCTGTAAGGGATTGGTTTAGAGATAAGTTCCCTGATTTCACAGATCCTCAGAA
>DUDF01000199.1:0-860 GCA_012959435.1 Candidatus Poseidoniales archaeon | reverse complement strand
TTATTGACAAATTAATTCGTAAATCACTAGATGGTGAACTTGAAAAGAAAGTGTACTGTGTATATATTTCACCAATTAAAGCATTGGCTAATGATATTCAGAAGAATTTGATTGAACCACTAACTGAAATTAAATCGAGATTTTTACCAGGTCGGTCGAAAGATATCAAAGTTGGATTAAGAACAGGTGATACAAGTCAATCCGACCGACAAAAAATGTTACGTAATCCGCCTCACATTCTAATCACAACTCCTGAAAGCCTTGGATTAGCTTTGGCATCATCTAAATTCCGCCCATTAATGACTGATTTGAGTTGGATTATATTAGATGAGTTACACAGTCTAGTGGCATCAAAGAGGGGGACTCTGCTATCCCTTACAATGGCACTGCTTGATTCTGTAATTACCACTCCAGTCCAAAGAATTGGGATATCTGCAACAATGGAACCATTAGATCAGGTTGCTAGATTTCTAGTTCCAGTTGGAAATGATAAAGATGTAGTCAAAATTGCTAAAATAAGTGGTGCAAGAGAATTAGATTTGGACATCATTCTCCCTCATCCAAGATTCGGGGATCCAACTTTTGACCACAAACAAATCCTAGATGCCAATGTGGAGCGTATTCTAGACTTAGTTGAAGCACATACAACTACAATTGTGTTTGTAAATACTAGAAAAATGACAGAAGAAATAGTTCAGAAACTCAGACGTCTGGCTGGATGGGATGAAGATGGAATAGAAGCCCATCACGGTTCAATGAATAAGCAAATTCGTAAAGATGTTGAGCAACGATTGAGAATGGGTGAATTAAGATGTTGTGTATCATCATCTTCATTGGAATTAGGTATTGATATTGGCACA
>DUDF01000198.1 GCA_012959435.1 Candidatus Poseidoniales archaeon | reverse complement strand
ATGATGCTGAGACAATCGTTTTTCTTATTCTCGGTAAATACGGGATTCTACACCTTGTCAAAACAGGTGCTCTAAAGGCTGCAAACGAAGCTGCTGCTAGGGGCGTTAGCGTGAAAGTGCTAGCCTGTCTCGATAAAACTACACTGAAATTCTACGAACAACTAGATTCTGCGGTTGAAATCAGACACAGTGAATCGGTATCTATGCACGGCTGTATTGTCGACGGCGATGTTGCTGTTCAAAATGTATCAATGGAATCCAACCCAGTTGGACGTGGCAAAGAAGACGCAGCCCTCGTCATAGAGGCACCTGAATTCCTGACTGCACAAACTGACTTGATCAACACTACTTGGAAAAACGCAACGCCTTTGTCAACTGCGCGGACGTTTGTAGAACTAGGTGAAAATACTGAGCCTTTACAAATCAATCTTGGTGCTGGATCATTCTATAGAAGGTTCAAAGAAATTGTTGCACGGGACATTGAGGACCAACATCCTGATAATGAAAATTGGACTAATGCGGTACTTCGCCAAGGCGATAAATTCCTCACCTCACAACCAAATTTGCCAGAATTAGAATTACTTGGTATTGATGTTTCAGAATTGATGCGAATTGTTGGCCGTAGAATCGGTGAAGAAATAGTTGGCAATACAGAAGATTCGACTCAAACCGACCAAGAGTTCTGGGAATATCTCCGTAAAGAATGGTCAGATATGGGTATGGGTGAAATGGAAATAATAGGTATCCCACCTCAATCAATTAGAATCCATGATGCTGGTTCTTGTGGAAATGCACCACAATTCGGTGGGCCTTTCTGCCATTTAGATGAGGGAATCCTTGAAGGTATTGTTGAGACTAAATTCGGTGTCAAGGCTGCGGCAGTGGAAAGACAATGTACCGATGAAGATGACAAACACTGTCACATTGACATTATTTTTGACCAATTGAATACATGAATTAATCAACCATCAGCGGTAGGGATTAATATGGATTGTCCGGTAGATGGTGGAGTCCTTTCAGAGATTAGCGATACTGAAGAGTATGAAATCGTCCCCATTGAAGTAATATTAACAGATATTGCGGCGAACAAATTACGTGAAATATTCAACACTGAACCGGGAGAGGTCGTACTCGCCCTTGCAGTGCATCGAGGTGGATGTTCAGGCTATCTATATGATATGCAGATTGGTGATAAACCTGAACCCGTGGGCCATCAATTTGATGACATAAGTGGGATTCCAATTGCGATTTCAGATTTTGACAGCAGTTTACTTGCTGGTATTGTAATTGATTTCCAAGATTCTTTGATGGGCGGTGGATTCAAGATTGAGAATCCAAATGCCGCAAAGGAATGTAGTTGTGGCAGTAGTTTTGGCTGATATTAAAAGAAATCACTCTTCTTCAGTGGTTTCTTCATTAGGTAATTCTTCACTAACCTCAATTTTCACAGGCTTCCTTTCGGGTTTTTTAGGTGGTAAAGTTATCACACCTTCCTCAACTAGAGACGGCAGTGCCATCAAATCTTCAAATCTGATTGAGGCTTCTAGAGACTGCTCAGGAAAACGATGACCATTTACGAAGAATTCATCA
>DUDF01000197.1:503-1608 GCA_012959435.1 Candidatus Poseidoniales archaeon | reverse complement strand
ACCGCTATATGCGAGGCGAGACCGGATTTACGGTGGATGGTCACATCCGTAAGTATGACGGCGAGCCATTCAAGCCACATCACATCGTGGCGGCAGTTCAGAGGCAACTCGAAGGAGACGAGACGATTTCTGTCCCATATGAGGAGATTATCGTTTAAGGTGGTGAATTGATGAGTGAGACAAATACACAACTAACTTTGACAGCGAAGGACTTCAAGTGTAAGGTAGACCCTGATTGGTGTCCTGGATGCGGTGACTTCGGCGTACTCAGTGGACTACAACGAGCGGTTTCAGAACTAGGCCTACAACCACATCAGATTCTAACGATTAGCGGCATAGGCTGCTCGTCAAACCTACCAGGATTCTTCAAATCTTACGGGATGCACACCCTACACGGTCGGTCTTTACCCCACGCTTCAGGCGCTAAACTAGCTAATCACGAGATGACAGTCATTGCTACCGGAGGTGATGGAGATGGCTACGGTATTGGCGGTAATCACTTCACCCATACAAGTAGACGCAACCTCAACATTCTGTATCTAGTGATGGACAACCAGATTTACGGCCTTACAACTGGTCAAATTTCTCCAACCAGTGAGGTTGGCATGAAGACCAAGAGCACACCACATGGGAGTATTGAGTTGCCAATTAACCCGATTGCAAATGCAATCACCTCCGGCGCTACTTGGGTAGCAAGAGGTTATACCGGTAACATCAAACAGTTGGTTAGGTTGATCAAAGAGGGCATTGAACACAAAGGATTCGCCCTTCTTGACGTGTTCAGTCCTTGTGTCACATTTAACAAAGTCAACACCTATCAATTTTTCAGACCGCGAGTTCAGCCGCTTGAAGATATTGAGCATGACTCGAGTGATTGGAAGCAAGGCATGGAGAAGGCAATGGTTTGGGGTGATGTTATTCACACAGGTGTTTTCTTCAAGACCAATACGCGATTGACCCTAGAGGAACAGGAACCAGTGCTTGATGAGGGTGGGCCACTTGCCTATCGTGAACTCAGTCTCAATAGTGAGCAGACCGAACGCATCGTTTCGCGTATGATGTGAGCGGTGTTAAGAAAAAAGGCGGAAAGCCAAGCGAAGCAACC
>DUDF01000197.1:0-493 GCA_012959435.1 Candidatus Poseidoniales archaeon | reverse complement strand
TAAGTAAATGCGCTAAATTTCGCCAAATTTGCAATTGAAACTAATATGTCTACCAATATCCCCTCCCACTTTGCTTATTATAGGGGCATTCTTCAGCCGAAGATATGGGACTACGTAGTTTGACCCCAATGGTTTTGGCAGCACTGATGTTGATGATGAGCTGGGGCGCTCTTATTGATGCAGTAGAAATGAATGATGAAGATGAAAATGAGGCATTACCGACAGCAGATGTCGTGTTCTCAGCAAGTGACCCGGGGCATGTTGTGTTTTCACAATATATCACCTCGGATAACTGTGGATTCTGTATGGATTATGGTTCTCCAGCACATAAGAAGTTGAAGACAGATTGGGGTGACAAGTACACCTATGTCTCTTTGCATTCGGCTAATTATGGGGACACTGACGATGCGGAGTCCGGAAATGTCAACCCGATTTCAGCAGTCAACCACCTAGGTGAGACCGGTGGTGCACCAAAGACATCTTTCGGTGATGC
>DUDF01000196.1 GCA_012959435.1 Candidatus Poseidoniales archaeon | reverse complement strand
AGACTAATTGGGCGGTTGAAATTACCTCCAGATGGGTCGGCACTAGAGAGCAATCGATACCTGCTTTGGTCAGCTGAATTTGTGTATGTGATATCAAAATTTGTAGGTCTCACATCTATACCGCTCGCCGCTTCTGCTTCTTGAACCAACAGTAAAGGAGCAAGGTTAGTTGCACTCATTGCCAATAAAAGGGCAACAGCAAGAAGAGCCGACCTGACGGAGTTAGATGACATGTCCTCTCTTGCAAACCCTCTCTTGCTTATTTGAAGTCGTCGGTCTTTAGGAAGGGAATCATAGATTCCCACATAGGGGCTTATTCCGATTCGCTATCGTCACCGCGAGTCAAATTTATTCGTTGTTCCCGCTTGATACTTGCATAGTAAATTCCCAATGGTAATGCTAGAACCATAACGAAGCAACTCAGAAGGGCTGTTAGTGACCAAACTGATTCAATAAATGGGTTTAGATGAAATTGGTAAATATCGTTTAATTGATGGGTGACTACCGTTTGCTGTAGGTCGACAGTTTCATCATCTATAGATGAACTTGAGGATATTTCAATTAGCCAAGAAACAGTGTTATTTGCTGAATCAATAATTCCCTCTGCTTCGATTGTGGCTGTCGATAAATTTGTTGCTCTTATCGTCCCTTTTCCAGATAGGGGTAGTTGATCAGAAAGCAAACCTCGTAAACTAGCATTCCCATTACTGTCTACTGTAATCGAGTGGGTAAAAGACAACTCACAGTGATTTTCAAGTTGAAAATCAGTATTTCCTTGAAGACAATTGAAGTTGTCAGCATCGTCACTACCAAGCATGGGGTGACTCCACCACATTTCACCTCCACTGGTAATGGTGAGGATAGAATCTTGGGGGGCTCCTGTTAAGGTGAAATTTACCCAAGATATGGGACCTTCAGAGGTAGCACTCCATGATAGTGAATTGTTATCTTGTTCAATAGGGGTTAGGGTAAGGGCACTTTGCTCCAAACTTGATTCGTGAATATAATATTCAGAGTCTAGAGATGCAGAATAAACCGAATAGCCCAAAACAAGAATAAGAGTCGTTGACAAACCGAGCAGTGTGCGCAATAGGTTTGGGTTCCGAGCCAGTGCTTTCTCCATTGACCTGCCGACCTACCCACCCTGTTTGAACTTGATGTAGTGGTTGCTAATAGTGGGCATGCGAAGCAGTCCCCCCCATAGGGGGGACGATTGCGTTATATACGGACGGTCGGTCGGCGGGATGCTTAGGTGTTGACATGACGACATTCCACGATGTTCCAACAAATTTGGTTTTGCCAGTATTGGCGGAAAGAATGGTGTCTTACGATGCGATTTCTAGGCCAGAATGGGCACTTCATGTGAAGACAGGTGTTCATCGAGAAAGACCACCAACCCAGGATAACTGGTGGGAAATCAGATCTGCAGCGGTCCTTCGAAAGGTCGCAATACATTCTCCAATTGGAGTTAATCATCTTTCGCAAATGTACGGTGGTGCACGTGACAGAGGTAGCGCTCCTAGTAGGGCAAAGTCTGGTTCACGGCATATTATCCGTACTGTTTTACAGCAATTAGAAGAAGCAGGTCTTGTAGAAACAAAGAAAAATCTTGCAGGTACAATCACTCTTGGAAGAGTATTAACACCAGCAGGTCACAAATTAATCAATGAAGTTGCCCATGAAGTTAGGCCAACAGCAGAAGCAGCAGCGCCTGGATTGACAAAGTACTGATTGGATGTAGGTGGGGTAGGTGTCACAGGTAATGTCAATTGATGACAGTGAACTTGAGAGGATGCGCGCTGCTCGGTTAGCCGAAGTTCAGAATCAGATTGAGAGTCAGGCAGAACAACAGATGCAAGCAGAAGAACAACAGGCTGTGGCAAACCAAGAAGTAACTGCACTCAATGAAGCAATGCGAACTATTCTAACACCCGAATCTAGAGAGAGATTAGGGAGAGTTGAATTAACACGTCCTGACATTGCCCTTGGAGTTAAGCGCCATCTTGTAAATCTTCATAATGAAGGGAGTTTACAGATCCCTGTTGATGACAACACTTTGAAATCTGTTCTTACACAACTAAATTCAAACCGTCGAGAATCGTCAATCCGAAGAATCTGAGGTGAAAATATGGCACGAAATAAACCAGCTCCAAAAAAGAAGCGCCTGAATAAAGTTACCAAAACAAACCGCAGGGTACCTGTTTGGGTTATGCAGAGGACAGGACGTAATTTCACATCTCACAACAAACGCCATCATTGGCGCAGGAGCAAGTTGCAGAGGTGATGATTATGGCAGATGCAAAATTATTCCATGGTAGCCGCCACTATACTGTGCCTCTACGAGCGGCATGGGCTTGTCCTCGAACAAAGAGGGCAAAAAGAGCAATTGAGGTTCTCAAGAGATTCGTTCGCCGTCACATGAAGGTTCAGGACGATGAGAACATTTGGATTGATGAGGGTGTAAATCAAGAAATCTGGTCACGTGGAATTCAGAAGCCTCCTCGCCGGGTCCACATAGTTGTTGACCGAGTTGATGGTGACGATAGAATTCAGATTCTACTTGATGAGGCGAAGTACTGAGGTGATTAAATGGGAAATATTAGGCCATCATTTATTAAAATTAGAGCAATTGCACTTTGTGAAGAATATCCTGACAAGTTTGGGGCAGATTTTGATACTAACAAGAAGTTGGTTGAAGAATACACCGACCTTGTTGGTGAGGATGGAAGACTTGTCAACAAGCGGATGCGTAATTGGATTGCAGGTTACATTACAACCTACAAACAGCGCCGCGTTGATTAATCAGAGGTGGGCGCTTGGTCGTCCAGCCACTCGAGTTTTTCTGGAGTCATGAGCCTCCATTTGTACGGCACCCATCACCAGATGTATTGGATGAATTCTTTGATTGGCTTCGTGAACAAGGAGTAGCCAAAAGAAGCATTCCTATTCCAGACCGTGAAACTGGTCAGTGGATATTATTCATTTATCAACACGCAGATCGGGACGCATTAGAAGCATGGGTGCCAAGTAAACAGGAGGGTTAATTTTGGGTATGAATTTACCAATTCCACTTCCCGAAAGGAAGGCAGAAGTTTTTGTGGTATTGATTGAACCAGAAATTCAAGGGAATGTTGGCGCAGTAGCTAGGTCAATGAGAAATTTTGGATTTGATAATCTAAGGCTAATTTCGAAATCAGGTTACGAATTTGAAGATGAAGCATTAGCACGCTCTAAACATGCAAAAATCGTTCTAGAAAATGCCGAGATATTCCCCGATTGGGATTCTTGTATGAAAGATATCTCAATTGTTGTAGGTTCTTCGGGTAAAAGAGAAATGGGTGAGAGAATTGCTTTCAGACATTTTGTTATGCCTAACGAAGTTGCTCAACGTATACACAATGTGGAGGGGAAAGTAGCACTTGTGTTCGGGCGTGAGGGTGTGGGGATATTGACTGAAGAATTACAGATGTGCGATATTCTTGTGACCATTCCAACGTGGGAAGGTTATCCAATATTGAACCTCAGTCATGCAGTGACCATTCTTCTTTATGAGATGCACATGGCATTAATTTCTGAAGAATTGGGCTCCCAAGAAGGATTACCAAGGACCACCAGAGATACACGTGTGCTCAACCCTGAGTTAAGAAGGATGATTCATACCCTTAGTGGAGAATTAGCACAGGTTGTAGATGTTCAAGAACACAAGAGGCCAGGGATTGCTGAGACTCTAAAGCGAGTACTGATGCGTAGTATGCCTTTGGATGATGAGGCGCATAGAATTCTAGGGGTCATGAAACAATCACGAGATGCACTAAAAGAAAAACACTCTGAAGAAGAGTAATTATGGTCTCCATGTGGCCCAAGATTTGGGCGTCTCTCGAACATGAAATGCTGCTAATCGCAAGGAATTCCCATATGCTGTTTTTATGTGAGGTGATACTTGTTCGTAAGCCCATTTGGCTAAATTCTCTGCTGTAGGGATAAACGGTACTAATACTGTTCGATGTTCATCACCCATTTCAGATAAGGCATTTTTAGCAACGTCATCAAGCTCATAGACAACAAAGGCGTGGTCAACAATATCATGAATATGTTCATTAAGAATTTTTGAAATATCTGAGAAATCAATTAACATACCCTCTTCCGAGGTGCCTGATTCAGTCACGACATCCCCTTCAACCTCTGCTTCCCAGCGATACCGATGTCCATGGAAGTGTTTACACTTACTTTTGTGATTAGGAACTCGATGCCCAGTATCAGTCTCAACCCATCTTCGTATACTTGTAGTCATCAAACGTCACCTTCAAATTGAATACTTGCGGAATTTATGCAATAACGCTCTCCCCCTTCATCTTTAGGCCCGTCTTCAAACACATGTCCTAAATGTGCATCACAGGAGCCACATCTCACCTCAACTCTTACTCCACCCATAGTTAGGTCTGGTAATCGCTTGATGCCTGCCTTAGGGTCTTCGTGGTGGAAGGATGGCCACCCACATCCTGAATCGTATTTCATCTTTGAAGTAAACAATAGGTGGCCGCAGCACACACAATAATAATCCCCATCTCTTTTTTCATTCCAATAGATGCCAGTGAAAGCAGGCTCAGTACCAAATTCTTGTGTGACATGATACTGAAGTTCACTCAATTTTGATTTCAGATCTAAATTATTGATTTCATCAGTTTCGTTCATGCGCTCATCTCCTTATATTCCATCTCAACAGCCAGGGCATTGCGAAGAACATCGTCCCATGGTTTGACATATTGAACAGGGTCACTTCTGCCAATTGCATGAAAAGCTAGTATCCGTTCTACATCTGAACCAGAGGTACCCGAGGAACGCCCTTGTTTATCGGGATTGTATGAAGTAATAGTATTGGCAAAAATAGTGTCAAAATCAAGCCCTAGTTGTGAAATTGCTGTTTCAGCATCTCTAAGAATTGTCTCTTTATCGCCATCAATATATGGTAGTTTGAAAGTCACATTTTCTGATTCCCAGTTCCCTACTTCAAAAGCATGTTCAAGAGCACTGTAGAATTCTGGTCGGCAATCGGGATAAATAGCGTGGTCTCCCGAATGAACCCCTAGTGTAATCTCAACATTCACATCGTCTTTAATTGCTATAGAAAGTGCGTATCCATACAATATTGATGCAAAAATAGCGTTGCGATTTGGGACAACTGTTTGCTTCATTTGTTCCTCCTCATAATGTCCCTCTGGGATATCAATTGAGTCATCCGTAAGTGCGGAATGGAAGGAAGACATCGCTGAAGTCAAGTCAATAACTTGATGATTTATCTGATAGCCATTTTCTGAAAGATAGTTGAGATTTGTTTGTGCTCTCTGAACTTCAATCAAATGTTTTTGACCATAGTTATACGAAATTGCATGTACATCGTATCCATCAGCAAGTAGTCGCACCAAAAGTGCAGTGGAATCCATTCCCCCACTCAATGCCATAACGGCTACTTTACTTGACATCAGTCAACACCCATCCATTTGTGAGTTTGTAAACTAAGATTCCATCCCGGATTATTCCGAACCATTTCAAAAGTTGAATGGAAATTTTTCCCATTCCACCCAGCATCTTTGTTTTCATCATAACATGGCTGTAAAAAATGATGTTCGAATCCACCAAGTAATTCATCGTACATGTCTAATGTTTGACCAACCCAAACTACTTTGAGTTCATTTCCTTTCTGTTGACGAATCTTAACAGAACTGTACAATTGGTCTTTTGGAGAAACACAAATCCAGTCAACCACATCTTCTGGTATCTCAATGGTACCGTTTGTCTCAATAGCCAACTCATAACCCATAGGCCTAAGAATTTTAGAAAGAGTAGATAAATCTTGAAGAGCAGGTTCTCCACCTGTTAGCACAATACGGTTACAATCCCATGGTCCCATTTCTCTAATGATTTGTCTCATGGTCAAATTTTCCCATTCATCAAAAGAGGTATCACACCATTCGCAAGCTAGGTTACATCCTCCAAACCGGATGAAAATTGATGGTACACCTGTATGGAACCCCTCACCTTGTACCGAGTAAAATATTTCTACAATTGGAAATTGTTGATCTAATGGGTCACTGGGGGATGGAGATTTTTCTGGAATTATTGATTCATCAATAATTGGAACTAAAGGGAGTGCAATTAGTTGTGGTGTTTCATCTTCCATTTTTTCCCCTCACTGTAAAAGATGGATTTTTTCTTAATTTTATAATGGCGCACTGCGAATGAGTTGCATCAATTCAGTACGTGCTTCTGATTTATCAAAGAAAACACCGCGCATTTGAGATGTAGTCATGATAGAGTTCTGTTTCTTAACTCCGCGGCATTGCATACATCCATGCGATGCTTCGAGTATGACGGCGCAACCAAGTGGTTTTAGGTGTGCTTCTAAATCATCTGCTACCCCTTTAGTAATCCGTTCTTGGTTCTGCAAGCGCCTAGCGTGTGTCTCAAGTATACGGGCTAATTTACTGATGCCTACTATTCTATCAGTGGGGATGTATGCAACATGCCCTCTCCCATGAAATGGTTGTAAATGGTGTTCACACGTGGAGTGGAATTCGATGTCTCGAAGTAAAACGATACCATCGTATCCTTCGGCATTAAAAGTCGCATCTAACACCTCGGATGGCTTTTCTGAATATCCATTAAATATTTCTGAAAAAGATTCAATTACTCGTTCTGGAGTTCTAGATAATCCTTCTCTAAGGGTGCCATCAGCCCCCTCAATGTAACGAATAATTGTTTCAACTGCTGCTTTTGCTTGTTCCTTTTCTACCATTCTATTCACCCTTTATTCTTCCATGCCTTGCATCAATTGAGTCCAGTTGGTCTAACATTTTTCTGCATGCAGTTCTCACAGCATCCGCTACACTGACGAACTTTTTGTCGTCACCAACGTGGACTCTCAGGTCCTCAAGTAATTCATTCGGCATGTCAAGGCTAATCTTTGGCATTAGTTTTAGGGGGCAACACCAGTTCTTAAGTATTCGTATAGTAATACTCTGTGAATACTGGGTGATTGTGTACTAACTAATACTTTCCACCAAATCTTCTCTTTGAAATTGCCTTGCAGCCCAAGTTACTGCGATGAATGCGTAGAACAAAGAAGAGCCGAGCCATAATGCGATATGACTCAAATCCGTAATATTGAGAAGAGCTTCTCTCATTGCTAAACAGACATTAAAAATTGGAGCAACAAACCACCACCATTCAATTCCCTCTAGATTTACAAATTGTGCAAACATTGCAGGCACAATGAATGCGATGACGATTGGCCCGAGTACTGTACCTGCCTCTTTTACTGAGTGGGCCCGCACAGCTAATGCAAGTTCAACAGCAACGACAAATACTGCAAATAGCAGTACTGATAACAACAAACTCGCCATTGACCAAATTGAAAGTGTTGGCATTCCAAAAATGTCTGATGGGATTAGGAAAGCGACTGCAAACAGCAATCCTGCTAGTTGGAATAACACACTAGTCCCAGCTACAACACCTACAGCCACCCATTTGCCGTATAGTAACTCTACACGATTTGCCGGTGTACACAATAGGGCTTCCATGGTCCCTCTCTCACGTTCACCTGCAGTGAGGTCAATTGATGGTTGAATTGCTGATGTAGCAGTCCAAATAGCGACTATCATTGGAATGAACATAGACAATGCAAAACCAGCAGATTGTGCTGATGTTGCTACATTAGCATTGGAAACATCGCCATCCCAATGGATTGGATCTAAAGCCTCTTGTTTGGTAAGATTTACCTCAGCGAGGGTAAGTCCGATAATTTTCTGTTCCCAGTCAAATATGATACCTTTCATTCTACTGTTCCCTTCTGATGAAAGTTCAGATGTTGCATCATAAAGAATAGCATAGTTCCAAGATTCTGAAGAATTTGTATTAGTCTGTTGTAATCGTAGAATCACATGAGGAGTTCCTTCTCTTAATCTAATTGCATCTGGGCCGCTGACTGAAAGGTTAGTAAGTCCATCGTCCAGATTTTCTATTGTATAATTTAGATTGTTGTCAATGAAGGGTTGAATTAATTGTTCTGGGAATTCATCCCCTTCAGCAATTTGTACTTCTAGATTTAGGCTATAATAATCCAATTCCGACATTTCTCCCTGGAGAAAAATAGGTAAGGCAATAAAGAATAATGGGAAGATGAGTAAGGGAATCAATACTAATGCCACTAGTGTACGCCAATCTCTGATAAAATCAAGCAATTCTTTACTTGCAACGGTCCAAACTCTGGATAATCCATTACGCATCTACTTCACCCCCACTGGGTGGTGATTCACCAGATGGTGGTTGTTTCCTTCCTGTAGTCAAGCGTGACCAAAATCGTTGGAATTTAGATTCAGGTTCAGGTGTTTCCACTTCTCTACTTTCATCTTGAGTAAGTTCAACGAAAGCATCTTCAAGAGAATCTGTATTTGTTAGTTTCATTAAATTGGATGGGCTTCCATCAGCTCTCAATGTCCCATTGTGAATAATTACGATTCGATCGCATACTTGTTGCGCCTCATTAAGTTGATGTGTACTATAAATTACAGTCCGTCCTTCATCTCCTAATTTTCTGACCAAGTCTCTAACTCTACGTGCTGAAGTAACATCTAATCCACCTGTTGGTTCGTCTAAAAGAAGAATATCAGGGTCATGAGATAATGCACGTAGTAAGGCCGTTTTCTGCCGCATACCCCTAGAGAAACCACGGGTCTGACGTTGTAAATCATCTTCCATTTCTAATGCTTGGGCTAATCTTAACGTTCTATTCCATGCTTGTTTATCATCAATATTGTTCAATCTTGAATGATAACGTATGTTCTCCCATGCTGTAAGTCGTGCGTAAAGTCCGGTGGCTTCTGGCACGACACCAAGGTTACTTCTTACTTTGTGAATTGGGTGCTCTACTCCACCATCATCAACGAAAACAACCTTTCCAGTACTTGGTTTGTATAAACCACATAGAAGTCTTAGTAGGGTTGTTTTACCTGCTCCATTACCACCAACTAAA
This sequence comes from Candidatus Poseidoniales archaeon, assembly GCA_012959435.1. Classification (GTDB taxonomy): domain Archaea; phylum Thermoplasmatota; class Poseidoniia; order Poseidoniales; family Thalassarchaeaceae; genus MGIIb-Q1. Next base: position 43,182 of record DUDF01000196.1, on the reverse strand, counting down.
CCGACAATGTCCCCTTTGTTTAGGTCTAGTGAAATTGTTTTCAGTGCTTCAACATCGCCGAAGTTCTTTGATACTTCACGAACAGAAAGGAGGGTTCGAGTCATGCGACCATTCTCTAGCGGCTTGCCGCCACACTTGGGCCAAGGGCCGGGTGTGCTTCATCAATTCTTCCTGCACGTTCATGAAGTTGGCGAAGATGGTCACCGACCTCATCAGAAGAAATCCCTAACTCAATTAGATTTGCTAGCATTGAAAGCCCTCCTTCTACAGCGCCTGCATGTAAGTAAGAATCATTAGAAATCGTCCCATTAAATCGTAGGTTCTCAAGGGTTTTTTGAAGGAATTCTACCTCTTGTTGTACCATCTCTAAAGTAAGGTTGTTAGCATTCATTAGGTTGTTGATACAGGATTGCATAGTTGGCCGACTAGCCATCCTGTTTTGACCGTTACCCAACGTGGCGTTGCTACTTCTCAACAAGTTCTACTAAGACGCCACCCGTTGATTTTGGATGGACAAAAGCAATTTTATTTCCACCGGCACCAGTTTTGGGTATTTCATCAATCATTTCTATTCCGTTGGATTGTAGATGTGATATCATTTGAGCGATGTCATCAACTTCAAAAGCCAATTGTTGGATACCAGTTCCGCGTTTGTTGATGAATTGTCCAATTGGTGTATTTGGTCCAGTTGGTTCTAACAATTCTATATTGGGTGTTGGTCCTTGTTCTGTTGAAAGAAAAAGGATTTTGACGCCCTGTTCTTCATTAGTTTCCGTTTCTTTTGAAGGAATTAATCCTAATAATTCCCAGAACTTTGCTCCCTGTTGTAAATCATTGACAGCAATCCCGATGTGATCCAATCTGATACCCATTTAATCACCTCATACTCCACTTGGTGCCATCCATGTACCAAATGATTCCTTGAGTGCATTCATTATTTCACCTATGGTGCACTCTACTTTTACAGCATCTAAAATTGCCTGCATCGTATTCCCTCCATTCTGGGCGATATCGTGTACATTTGCTAATGCTTCTGATACTGCTTCCGAATTTCTATTGGCGCGGATACTAGTGAGTAAATTACACTGTGCTTCACCTAATGAAGGGTCTAGTGATTGACCTTTCAAATCAGATTCTACTTGGGATTCAAGAGCATGATTAACTCCAATAACCAGTAATTCACCCTTGTCTTGTGCTACCTGCTCAGCCCAAGCAGACTCATGGATGTGGCGTTGTTGGAATCCATTTTCAATAGCAGTTAGGGCACCACCACATGCATCAATTTCTTCAATTAGTTTTTTAGATTGTTCGTAAAGTTTAGTTGTGAGTCCCTCGATGTACCATGAGCCGCCTAATGGGTCTACAACATCAGCAATCCCAGTCTCATTTGCCAAAATTTGTTGAGTCCTTAAGGCGATGGTTGACGACTCATCTGTAGGCAGTCCGATTGCCTCATCAAATGAATTTGTGTGAAGGGATTGGGTCCCACCTAACACAGAAGAAAGTGCCTGATAAGATACACGAACGATATTATTGAGTGGTTGTTGTGCAGTTAGGGTGACTCCAGCGGTCTGGGTATGGAACCGAAGTATTGACGATTTGGGGTTGCTTGGGGAGAATCTATCGTTCATCAGGTGATACCATAGTTTTCTTGCAGCCCTAAATTTTGAAACTTCTTCAAAAAAGTCATTATGACAACCAAAGAAAAATGATAATCTTGGCGCAAACTCATCAACATCCAATCCTGAATCTACTGCCGCTTGGACATAAGCCAATGCGTTGGATAGAGTAAACGCTAATTCTTCTACGGCTGTAGCTCCAGCCTCACGGATATGGTATCCTGAAATACTGATTGTATTCCAACGTGGGGTATTCTCTTTACACCAGTGCATTACATCTGTAATTAATCTCAGAGACTCATTTGGTGGGAAAACATATGTTCCTCTAGCGATATATTCCTTCAGTATATCATTCTGAATTGTTCCCTTTAATGATGATATATCAGTACCTCTTTCTTGAGCGACTGCGACATACATTGCGAATAAAATAGATGCCGGGGCATTTATTGTCATTGAGGTAGAAACGGATGCCATGTCAATTTTATCAAATAATAATCTCATGTCATGTATGCTATCAATAGCGACTCCGACCTTACCTACCTCTCCCAAAGACATTTCATCATCAGAATCTAATCCTAATTGGGTTGGCAGATCAAATGCAACAGAAAGACCGGATTGTCCTTTCTCAAGTAGAGTGATGAATCTTTCATTCGTTTCTTTTGCAGAACTAAAACCAGCATATTGTCGCATAGTCCAAGTTTTTTCTCTATACATTGATTTGTGAATACCCCTTGTATATGGTGGGCTACCTGGCTCACTGGTTTGCAGTTCTCCGCCGAAATCACGGTCAGGTACTTCAGGGATAGGGATGCCTGCGCGCGTTTTGAACACTTTGTTTTCATCCACCATAGGCCGCCCTCGTTATCCCGGAGGGGTTGACAAGGGTCATTATTTTTGGTCAATCGTGCTGATGCCCGCCTTCACCATGAACATGCCCATGTTCCAATTCTTCTTCAGAGGCATCTCTGACATCAACAACCTCTACTTCAAACTTTAATGCACGTCCTGATAATGGGTGGTTAAAGTCACATTTTATTGTAGTATCAGTAATTCCTACAACGCGGAATGGCCCCATAGCAGACATCAAAGTCATCCCTAGGTCCATTTCCATGTCTTCAGGGAATTCTGCTGCTGGGATTTCCATTACTGCTTCCTCTGTTTCTTCCCCATAAGCATCTTCTGCCATCAAGGTGAATTCCCTTTTTTCACCAACTTTTGCTCCCATCATTTCTCTTTCAAAGCCAGGGATCATGTTTGGAGGAGTTGCACCCACTAGGTATCCTAAAGGCTCCCCCTCATGACTTGAATCAAATTCTTCACCATCTTCAGGGAAAGTCCCTCTATAGTGTACCATTGCTACTTTATCGTTATCTATTGTTGTCATTCATCTCACTTTCCTATATCCTTTCAGGACTTTGATAATTCTTTCCGCAGTTTTATCAGAGATTATTTGATCTTCTAATTTTTCTTCTACGAATTCTATTGCTGCATCAATACCTTGGCGCTCTCCCTTTGCCCAAGTAGAGCCAAGGAGATTTGCTCTGTGCTCTTCATCGACATTTTCTTCTTCCATGATTTCTCTAACATCAACTTTGAATTCCATGTATTTACGGCGATTCAATTTAACAATCCTTTTTGAAGGGGCAGATGAGGCCCTAGTCTTACGTTTTTTTGCAATCATTTTACTACGCTTTTCGTAGGCTTTCTCACTTGTTGATTTTGATTTAACCATGGCAGTTCTGGCGGCTTCTGCCGCTTTTGTGATCGGATTTTCTTTATCCTTTGACTCCCCTTCAATGACTATTCCAGAATCAACTGCTAATGCTCTACTTTCAGCAATTAATTCGCTGACTCTATCTTTATCAGAATCATTATTATCGTCAGTTTCTTTTTGTTGTTGTTTTTGTTGCAACCCACGACTTCTGACTTTCCCTACTGCTGCAGCAGGACCATCAGGGGTAGTTGCATCTTTGATTTCAATATCGTCAGATTCTTCTTCTACTGATTCAATCGGTGTAGATTCTTCAATAGTGTCATCATTAATAATTTCATCCTTAGTTACGAGTGCTTTCTCTTCTTTTTTAAGGACAGGTTCAGAAGTAGATTTGGGTTGTAGGTGAGATTGCGGTATCGCGGGCTTTGAGGCCTGGTCTTTTATTGCCGAAGGAGCAGGTCCTAAAGTTGCAGGGGAATGACGCGTAGGGACCTCTTTTTGAGGCTCTCTAGATTTTTGGTAAGTTGGTTTTTTTCTCTTTGAGGCTGCGCCTTTATCAAATGGATTAAATGGTTTCTGTTTCTTTCTTGCCAACCAGTTACACCCCTTCTGTGGTGCGGCCTACTGCCGACCCCTCATAACTCTTACAGTGTTGAGTGGCTAGTATTCAATATCAACTAAGACCAAGAAATTGGTGTCTCATCAGTCCTAAGTGCCTGATTAACTGCTGAAGATTCATATGAAATACCGCCATCATTTAGTACCTGTAATCGGCCTAATGTGGCAATCATTGAGCCATTGTCAACACAGAATTGAGGTGCCGGTGCATTAGATTTAGCCCCTCTCTCTATAGCCATTATTTCGCCCATTTGCTTAATTCTCTGGTTGCAAGCCACACCACCGCCAAACAGTAATTCGGTTTTTCCAGTATGAGCCATGGCTCTCTCTGCAACTTCAATGCAAGCCGCAAATGCATGTTCTTGTAAACTCCAACAAACGGCACCTAATTGCGCCCCTCTTTTCACTAATCTAGAGGCGGCCGTAAGTAATCCTGAAAACGCCAAATCCATCCCATGTACAGCATAAGGTAATGAATAGTCATCAAGACTCGCATCCATATTTTCTTCCCTCCAAGAAGTTGCTAATTTTTCAATTTTCGGCCCTCCAGGGAAGGGCAGGTCTTGACCTCTAGCAAACTTATCTAGCATATTTCCAATACCAATGTCTAGGGTTTCCCCAAGTACTCGATATCGATCTCCCATCCGAGCAATAACTTGGGTATTTCCTCCAGAAACGTATAGTAAAACTGGGTCGTCCATTTGGCATTGCTGACGACCAATTTCAATGTGAGCAACGCAATGATTTACCCCCACTAAAGGGACGCCCCATTTACTGGCTAGTGCCCTTGCAACACTAGCTCCAACTCTGAGACAGGGACCAAGCCCAGGGCCCTGGCTAAAGGCTATTGCAGATACCAAATCGGGAGTAATTCCCGATTGTAATAGTTGTTTTACTAGTGAAGATGCTTGTTCGGCATGATGGTCTGCTGCTTCGCGTGGATGAATTCCTCCTTCATCAGGTCTGTAAAATGCTGAAAACGATGCCGCAGGGGAGCCTTTGTCATCTACACTACCAATTGACAGGGTGTGGGCTGTAGACTCAATTCCTACAACTACGCCCCCATCCATAGTTCTCAACAAGCATTGCGGGTAGGCCACATCATTTCAAGCCTGTAGTGTGTCCGGGGGAACCATGCGGCGCCTGTTGCTCAACGTCGGGCCTATTGCCCACCTCTCTCCTAATGGGGTCCAAGGCCCTCTTGTTGGCAATACTATGTACGATGAGGAGCTACTCATTCATCCTGCTGGGTTGGCTATCTTATCCAACGATAAGGAAATAGAAAAAATTGGTTTTTCTGAAGAATTACAACTTGAATACTTCCATCAAATGAAGTTAGATTCAAGTGTTCCATCTCTAGTTCAAACAGGTGATGTTGAGGTATGGGATTTAGCCGGTAAAGCCGTAATACCTGGTTTAGTAGATGGCCATTCACATCTTGTTTGGACAGGTGACCGTTCAGGTGAAGTTGCTTTGCGTGAGCAGGGTTATACTTACCAACAAATATCGGAAATGGGTGGGGGAATAAACAAAACAGTTGGAGAGACTAGAATCGCCCCACTCCAAGAATTATTGTTATCAGCAAGAGAGAGAGTAACAAATGCAGAGAACTTTGGTACCACTTTCTTAGAAACTAAGAGTGGTTATGGATTAACTACACAAGATGAATTGAAATTACTTATTGCGTCTAATCAAGCAGGGCATGATTTTCAGATAGAAACAACATCAACTTGGTTAGGTGCGCATTCAGTTCCTAAGGAATTGACACAATCTCAATATGTTGAAGAAATATTGTCTGAACAGTTACCAGCAGTCATTGAACAGGGTATTGCAACCTATGCTGATGTATTTTGTGAAAATGGCTGGTTTACAATTGAAGAAACAGAAGATATCTGTAAAGAAGCAAAATCCCAAGGATTGGAAATAAGATTACACGTTGATGAATTTTCAGATTGCGGAGGGGCACAACTTGCTGCAGAATTAGGTGCATTAACCGCGGACCACGCTGGATGGAGTACAGACGATGCAAGAGATGCGTGCCATAAGGCGGGGGTAATCCAAGGTTTCCTTCCCGCAACCCCCCATGTGTTGGGGCTTGACCATTGGCCTCCTTTCCAACAATGCTTGGATAATGGGTGGGCTTGGTCCTTAGCTACTGACTTTAATCCTAATTGCCCAAGTCTTTCACTACCATTCATCTCAAAAATTGCTATTGAACAATCAGGTATTCCACCATTGGCTGCCCTGGTAGCAGCATCAAGAAACAGCGCATGCTCATTACTTGAAGGAAGAAACAGTAAGTTAGGTACAATTAGTGAGGGAGGCCCTGCATCTCTAAACATACTTCAAGATGATAATATCGAAGGATGGTATGGGTCTAATTCCGATCAACCATTTTTCGGGACTTTGTCAAATGGCGGGTGGGTCAACCACAAATATTGATTATCCCCCATAAGTATTACTGTGTATCCTTGTTGTAAAACTTCAATGCTTTTTAGATTTCAAAATTTTTCAATGAAGTGACTTTCAAAAACCAATCAACAAAGATAGGGGAAAACCCGCACCCCGTAAGGGCTGATAATATACATTATCAGTCATTCAAATATCCACCTTAGATGAGTGGGTGGCACTTATATTAGAGCAGTGTCACGTTTAGTAGCAAAATCGATGCTGTGATTTTGAAAGAAATCAACATTTGACCTTTAGAGCCTAGGGGGTGGAGGTATCAATTTTAGATTTTGTTTTCGTCAAGAATCCATTCATCCCAGAATAGTTATCGCGCGGAGGATTCATATTTGTGTCTCTATTGGAAAGGTCAGTTGCAATGGCGGAATACGAAGGCTTCTGTTTGAAGTGTAAGACATATGGTCCTGTTCGTGACGGGAAACTCATCAAAATGAGTAATGGACGAACTAGGGTAGCTGGTCACTGTTCAGCGGAAGGTTGTACTGGTAAAATATCCAAAATCATCGGATGAACTCTCTGCAATCAAAATAATCGGGCTCGTGGTCTAGGGGCTATGACGTCGCCTTGACATGGCGAAGATCGGCGGTTCAAATCCGCCCGGGCCCATTTAATTCAACAATACCGAACTTTCTCGTTGGTTGGGAAATAATGAATTACAATAATGAGTATTCAACTCTCAACTTTCCTGCACCCTTTGACTTTACTTTATTGATTTGAATTTCACCGATTTCCTTCGTATTAGATACATGAGTTCCAGCACATGGGCAAATATCTCTCCCTTCAATAGTTATTACTCGTAATTCTTCTACATTCTTAGGTAGTAAGTCTAGATTGACTCTGACCAATGGATTAGAGGTGAGGCTTGAACGATGTTCTAGACCCATAGTGACAGAAATTTGCTGTTCTATCCCATCATTAACTAATTGTTCTAAGAGTTCTTTATCGAATTTTGATCGGTCTTCGATTCCAATATCAATTCTAGTTTTATCTAATCCTATCTGGTTGCCTATTGTTCTGCCTGAAAATAGTTCATCTGCTGCTGCCGATATAAGGTGCTGGGCTGTATGCATTCTGCTCAAAATATTACGTCTTTTAATATCTATAGAGGCCGAAACAGTTCCTTCAAATAGTAATAAATCACTGTCAATAATACCTATGTTATGTAGTAGTTTAGCACGTTTTTTCACATCTTGAATAGGAATTGAAAAACTTTCATTTTCTAGATACCCATGATCTGCTGGTTGCCCTCCACCAGATGGATAAAAGTAAGAATCTGATAGTTCGACCCAAGTGTCGCCATCTACCACTTCTGCTGAACAAATTGTTGATGTAAATGATTTAGGATTAGTCCCTGGATGCTGCTTTAAATGCAGTAATTCATTCATCTTTATCGCTCCGATCAATTGGGCAATCGGTATTTTCAATGTTCAAAGGCCTATCATCAGATTCGAACACAAAGTCATTATTTGAATCGGACCAAATTATTGTTGGGTCAGGGTGTTCTTCCTCTTCTAAGTCAGAAATTGGAAGTGGGGAATTTGGATTTAGGCTATATAGTGCCGGATTGAGGTCCGGTTTTTCTACTACTATCTGTTCAATTGTCGGTGTTTCTCTTTCCCCTAATTCTTCTAAATTATAATGGAATAGACCACATTCTGGGCACCTTAATACAGTGTTCTCAGTGAGGCATCCGCAGTCAGGGCACTGCACTAAATTGTCAAATTTCGATAGTGCGTCTGCCATAACATCAATCCATGAATAATGCATCAAATGGTACCCAGTACTCTTCCTCTGAATCGTCATCCTTGACTAGGACTTCATCATCATCTTCATCAAATTCGATAATTTCACCATGCCATTCCTCTCCTTCGTGGTCAACTCCAACCTTAGAACCCACTTCAATTTCAGCATCGTCGTCATCTTCATCGTCTAACTCGTCATCTGTTTCTGAATCTTCATCATCATCAGAATCATCGTCATCTGATTCTTCATCATCTGAGTCGTCATCTTGGTCATCAGATTCTTCATCCCCTGTGTCCTCATCCTCTTCGGGTTCATCATCGACTTCTTCATCTGAACCATCAGTAGTCTTCTTCTTTCGATGCTCAAGTTTCCAACCCTTTACAATTGAACGGAACCAAATAGAGCCCCCTATTAATGCTACTAAAATTAACACCAGCAATATGTCTGGAATACCCCAAGTTCCCTTTTCACTCCAAGAAGCTGGATCACTTGGAGAGAATATATTGAGTATATTCAGTTTCGTATGATTAGCACACCATTCATTATTCAAGAGGTATGCATTATCTCCTTCATTACAGCCAAATAAGGTCGAAAAGAACCCATAAATGTTGATAATAGCCATACCTAGTGTTAACCCCACTAAACTCCAACCAATTGGGAAAATGTTTTCTTCGTTCCTCATTAACCAGATTTGTGCCTCTGTAGGGCCATCAGATTTTTTATTTTCTTCAATAGTTTCATTCACTGTATCAGGGGATTCAATGCCATCAACGAATTCAATTAGGTCAATCATTCCATCTTCATCTTCGTCTAGTGCTTGCATCAATTCGTCGATGTTTTCTTCATTAAAGGAATCACTAAAATATTTTTCAACGGTCTCTCTGAATTCTTTCCCAGAAATACGCTTATCTTTATTAGAATCAAATTCATTAAAACTAGATCTGATATTATCATCAGATTCTCTTACAAGTTTTGAAAGTTGGTCAATTAGTGTAGGTTCACCATCGGATTCGCCATCTTCTGAATCATCATCTTGGCCAGATTCTTCCTCGTCTACTTCATCATCAGGTTCTTCTGTTTCATCTTCTAGTGTATCAGAATCATCATCTTGGCCAGATTCTTCCTCGTCTGCTTCATCATCAGGTTCTTCTGTTTCATCTTCTTGTTTATCAGAATCATCTTCTGAATCATCATCTTGGCTAGATTCTTCTTCGTCATCACTGTCAGATTCACTCAGGTCGCTCGAATCGCCGCCTTCCGTTGAATGCTCCAAATCCCAAGCATCAGCAGCCATTTTCAATTCAGACTCCTTTAGGTAGGAATTTTCATCTTCATCTATAGAAATAGCAAACTTAAGGAAGGCTTCTTCATCTTCAATACCATGTTTTTTCATGATACGAGCCAACACGTTTTCAGAATATCCTACGTTTTTCTCATTTTCATCTTCTGAATCATCATCATCATCAGATTCTACGCCACTTGAATCATCTGAGGGATCCGTTTTCCCACTAGAATCATCATCATCAAGCATTAATGCTATGTTTAATTCGGTAAGGGAAATCATTGAATCATTATCCAAATCTAATTGGTGAATGAATCGCTCAATCTCATTTTTTGGCAGAACAGCGATTTCCGCCTCAATTAATCCCTTTTTAATCTCATAACCAGATAGTACACCATCGTCGTTGTGATCCCATTTTCCGAATACATCATCAACAGATAAACCCTCAGATTTCATCCAAGAATTTACCGATTGTAGCAAATCATCCAGTACAAATGCAATGGAGCAATTTGGGCAAGATTTGGAATCAAGAGGTACAATTGTTTTACAAGAACCACATTCTCCCATATTAACTTCTTTTACACCGGAAAAAGATACTCCGCACTTGGGGCAACTTTCCGAATCTGCTGGAATTTCTTCTTGACACGCACCGCATTGGGCGGTATCAATATGCTCTGTTGATTCACCTTCTTCACTGGACATTGCTCTCGCCTTCAAACTTTCCAAACTAATTGATGATATAATGGTTCATGAGATAATATTGATTTATTCCCTATCAGTAGATAATTTGGTGGATACGCCGAAGGCGTCAATAACAGGTAGTGCGGAGTGTCGTATTGGGGAAGATGACAGACACATGGCCACCTGGTTCATCGCGAGTATATGGTATCCAGTTAGATGACCCAAGAGAGGGTTATGTGTGGTTACAACAGATGGCCACCGCTGACCGCACGTTACTGGTTTTATCTCGTCTCGCACCAACTCGGTTATCACGCTGGATTAATTTGCAATCCATCAGATTTCATTGGATAACTAGCCGTCAAGATAAATATGCAATAGATCCGGCTTTAGAGAAAATTAATCACTTCTTAAATTCCACCATTTCATCAGGTTCTGGTATTATTTGGCTAGATGCCGTGGAATACTTATCAGATTTACATGGTTTTGATTCATTAATCCATTTTGTCCAATCTCTTGCTGATGCATTGGTGGATACAAATTGGACTTTGGTTCTACCATATTCGCCTTTAGCATTTGAATCTACACAAGTAGCAAAGATTAGACGTGAAGCACCTAATTTCACTTTAATTGAACAGAACACATCTGAAGAAAATGCAGTTCCTATAGTAGATGCTGAGCCTGAAGACAATTCAACAATAGGACTGGAAGAAATTGATGATGAGAGTACCATCAGCGGTCAAATTGATGATAGCCTGGCTGTAGAAGTAGAGCCGGGATTTGTTGTATTGAGTCGTATTCCTGAAAAAAGTCTGTCAAGGGCAATCCTTCAACGGCGCCTTGAACAATGGAAAGGGATGGGCTTTGATGTTAGCGAGTTAGAACCCGTGGTTCTCGTTGACGATAGAGTAGTTAGGCATCAAAGGTATTTTGCCTTCGAAGAAAAAGTACGCCGAGCAACTGAGTGTGAAAGAAGAATTAAGGAATTAGAACAGTTAGGATTTACTACTTCAGCAACTAAACTTCATTTTCGTATTATGCAATTAACAGGGTTGGATGAAGTTGAAACTGAAATCCAGAAATTATTGGCCGAGGCCAGATAATTCTCAATTAATGGTTCCAATTTCATCTTCTACAGCATTTATCATTGAACCAGATTGAAGAATTGTAACCATTGTATCATGGTCAGGGAAGAGGGGCCTATCGTCATCTAGATGGTCAATACTTTGACGAATAATTTTGTGGGCAATGCCTGTTCCTTTGCCTGGCTCGCCACCTCGGATGTCGATAGCTTGCGATGAAGCAATCATTTCAATTGCCAAAACACCAAAACAATTTTCCATAATTTGTCTTGTTTTTTGGGTGGTCGTCATGCCCATGCTGACGAAGTCTTCTTGGTCAGCAGCAGCAGGAATACTCTGATTTGCTGCAGGGTGGGAGAGAATCCTTGTTTCTGCTACAAGTGCGCAAGCAGTATATTGTGCTACCATTAATCCAGAATGTAATCCTGGTTGTTCAGTTAGGAACGGTGGTAATCCTCCAGACAGGGCTGGGTTTGTTAATCGGTTCATTCTTCTCTCTGACAGAACTGCGCCCATTGAGAGTCCTATTCCTACCATTTCCATAGGGAGGGCAACAGGAGAGCCTTGGAAATTTGCCCCTGTGATAACTCTCTCTTCATCTACAAGAAAAACCGGATTATCTCCTACACCATTTAATTCAATTTCCACTTGGGATGTGGCATATTTTATCGCATCCTTAAGTGAACCAATTACTTGTGGTGTAGACCTTAATGAATATGCATCCTGAACTTTCTTACCTGCAGATGCAAGAATATCGGAATCAGCAGTCAATCGAAGTAAATTATCAGCAGTGTCAATTGAACCTGTAAAACCACGTAATTCGTGAAGTCGATTGTCATAGGGAGTCATATTTGCATTCAAGGCTTCAAGAGTCATTGCGGCTGAGATATCGTGGTATTTCAACCACCTAATGGCATCACATAATGTCAATGCCGCCATCGCCGTTAGCATGTTACTGCCGTTGATTATTGCTAACCCATCTCGTGCTTCTAGGGTAATGGGCTCTAGACCTGCAGATTTCAAAGCCTCAGTAGCTGCCATTCTTTCCCCTTCATAGAAGGCATCTCCATCACCCATCATAGTCATTGCAATTTGTGACATTGGAGATAGATCACCACACGCACCAACCGACCCTTTGCTAGCAACAACAGGTGTGACCCCTTGATTGAGCATATCAATTAGTAATTGAGTTACTTCAGCCCTGCCGCCTGAATTACCATGGCAGTGTACGTTAATGCGCCCTAGCATAGCCCCACGAACTACCTCGATTGGCATTGGTTCTCCAATACCAGCTGCATGAGAGTAAACTAAGAATTTTTGAAATGATTTTATTTTGTCAGGTGATAATACGACCTCACTAAATTCTCCAATACCTGTGGTGACCCCATACATTACTTCATGGGCATCAATTTTCTTCTGAATCATCTTTCTACAATTATGTATTCTTTGCCAGGCATCATCACTAACAGAAACTTTGACATTTCCTCTCGCAACAGATTCAACATCTGCAATAGACAGATGGTCACCATCTAGCACTAAATCCATGTTTTACCCGACCTCGCTTGTGGTAATAATTCTACTCAAAGGATTACTGTACAATTAATCTATAAAGAATCTAGAAATTAAATCATCATCCGCTATATTTGGGATAGTTATATCTAGCGTTGTGTCTCTTGCCATAGCCCTTTGTGCTGCAGTCAATGCACCAGAGTTCCTTGCCCAAGCCCTTCTAGCAATTCCGTTATTTACATCCCAATTAAGCATGGAATTCAACCTTATTGAAGCCTGTTCTGTACCGTCTAGAACAAGACCGAATCCACCGTTAATGACTTCTCCCCAACCAACTCCTCCGCCATTGTGTAAACTTACCCAAGTCGCTCCTCTGAATGAGTCTCCAACAAAATTCTGTACGGCCATGTCCGCACTAAACATAGACCCATCTTTGATGTTCGCGGTTTCGCGGTAAGGTGAATCAGTTCCAGAGACATCATGATGATCACGCCCTAGGACAATAGGTGCTGATATCAGTCCGGTTGAAATAGCATCGTTGAATGCTTCTGCTATCCTCCTTCTTCCTTGTTCATCGGCATATAGGATTCTAGCTTGAGAACCTACAACCATTTTATTCGCATCTGCTTCTTTAATCCATTTTACATTATCCAACATTTGTTGCTGTATGTCATCAGGGCTATTTTTAGCCATATCCGAAAGAATATTCTTAGCAATTAAATCACTTTCATTTAGGTCTTTTGAGTCTCCAGAGGTACAAACCCATCTGAATGGGCCAAAGCCATAGTCAAAACACATTGGGCCCATGATATCTTCAACATAAGATGGGTATCTGAACGAACCATCTGACTCTAGAATATCTGCTCCTGCTTTACTGGCCTCAAGTAAAAATGCATTTCCATAATCCCAGAATCGCATTCCATTAGAACACATTTCATTGATTGCTAGTGTATGCCTACATAGCGATTCTTTGACAAGTTGCTTGAATTTTGTTGGTTCTTCTACCATCATAACATTAGCCTCATCAAAACCGATTTGTATTGGATAATAACCACCTTGCCATGGATTATGAAGTGAAGTTTGGTCACTACCTAAGTCCACTTTAATTCCTCTTTCACAAAGTCGTTCCCATAGGGTTACAATATTGCCCACATAACCAATACTAATTGCTAGTTTATTCGCAGCGGCTTCCACCATTTTATCAATTGCAACATCAATATCTTGTACAACTACATCAAGCCACCCTTGTTCATGCCGTTTATTGGCTGCTGCGGGATTGATTTCAGCAATGATGCATGAAGCCCCAGCGATAACCGCTGCTTTGGCCTGAGCGCCACTCATACCACCTAATCCACTTGTGACATAGGTTCTGCCTGAAATACCATCATTTCCAGTGAGGTTGAGATACTTTCTCCCAGCATTGAGTAAAGTTATCGTTGTGCCATGGACAATACCTTGAGGACCAATGTACATGTAGGAGCCAGCAGTCATCTGCCCATATTGACTAACTCCAAGAGCGTTATATTTCTCATAATTTTCTTGGGAAGAATAATTTGGAATTACCATTCCATTTGTTACGACAACTCTTGGAGATTCTTCACTTGAAGGAAATAATCCCAAAGGGTGGCCAGAATACATAACTAATGTTTGAGAATTTGTCATTTGAGACAAATATTTCATTGCCAATCGATACTGCGCCCAATTTTGAAAAACAGAGCCATTACCACCGTAGGTAATCAATTCATGAGGAAATTGTGCAACCTGTTCATCGAGATTATTTTGTATCATTAACATAATGGCGGCGGCATGTTGAGACTTTGCTGGATATGCTGAAATCGGATATGCTCTAATTTTGATATGACTTGGTCGAAATCTGTACATATAGATACGGCCATAAGTCTCTAACTCGCTAGCAAATTCGGGTGCGAGTACTTCATGTTGTGATGAAGGGAAGTAACGTAATGCATTTTTCAACGCTAATTGCTTTTCTTTTGGTGTTAGAATATCTCTACGATTAGGCGCATGGTCAACATTTTTATCAAATTCTGGGTATTCAGGAAGGGTTTCGGGAATTCCCTCTAGAATGCTAGTCTGAAGCGCATCCCACTGACCCATGATAGTGTCGGAGCGAATGATTGATTTCAGTATTCCCGATGGTTTAGTCTAAAGACTGTATCAGTTTCAAGAGTGTTATGACGGGGCCAGATGGTGAGTGGTACCTGTCAGAACTGGCGAATGGGATTGAGCGAAGTAGAATTCTTTCAATAGCAACCCAAGTCAAAAAAATGAAGGATGAAGGTAAACAGGTGACTGCCTTCACTGTCGGTGATTTCTCACCAGAACAGTTTCAAGTCCCCCTTTCTTTTACTGAAGCATTAGCATCTGTGGTGCATCAAAACCAAACAAATTACCCACCAGCAGCAGGACTTCCCGAACTTAGAGAAAGTTTGTCAAATTGGATGATTTACAAATACGGTCTCAATGTTGGTTCTGAAGGAATCATTGTTGGTAGTGGTGCTAGACCAGTTTTGTTCGCGTCCTTCAAACTCTTTCTTGAACCAGGTGAAGGGCTTGCACATGGTGTCCCCGCATGGAATAATCACTACTATGTCCATCTTAATTCAGCTAAAGATATAGCAATAGAAGGGGATTCTGATAGTAGGTTTCTTCCTACTGCTGATGGCGTCAAAGAACGCATTTCAGAGATTAGAGTATTAATCTTAAATTCACCACTAAATCCAACTGGTACTTGTTTTACGGCTGACGAATTAGGTGCTATTTGTGATGTGGTATTAGAAGAAAACCACAAGCGAAGAAAAACCGGGCAGAAACCGGTAATGTTGGTGTATGACCAAGTTTATTCTACAATGACTGTGAAAGGGATTGAACATGTCCACCCCGTACAAGTTAGGCCAGATATGTTTGAATTCACAATAACTCTTGATGCTATTTCCAAATCACTAACAGCTACTGGATTGAGATTAGGATGGATGGCGCTGCCACCAAAACTTGCTGCACCAGTAATTGCTCTAATTGGTCACATGGGTTCTTGGCCTGCAAGACCTATACAACAAGCAGCAGCTGAAACCTACTCAGATCCAAAGAAATTAGAGTTGTATTTTGAAGACCTCGACTCTCGCATTTCAGATAGAATGGAAATTTTATTTACAAGTTTAACGCAGATGAGGGATTCTGGTTTACCTGTTGATTTTATCCCACCGCAAGGTGGAATTTACCTTTCTACCCGCTTTAACTTGTTTAGTGCATTAGGAGTAAATACAAACGAAGAGATACGTCTGTGGCTCCTAAAAGAAGCAGGCATAGCAGTCATACCTTTCCAAGCCTTTGGATTAGAAGATGAAAGTGGTTGGTTCAGGATATCTATCGGTGCTGTTTCAGTCGATGAAGTTTCAGATGCCATGGTTCGCTTAGAAAATGCTTTACAAAGTATTCATTAGAATACTTCTATCCCAAATTATTGTTCGAGTCTTGTATATACTGCCTTCATTACTGCTCTGCTCGCGTCTTTTGATATATTCCTAATTTCAGTAACTTGTTCCAATAATGGCTCAGATAAGTCATTAGGGAGTGAAATTGCATTAATGTGTACATTAAACAGTGCTCCTTTGCATGCAGCACTGGCCAATAGACTTGCAACTCCTACATCAGTAACTGCATTTGCGTTCCCAGTTACGGCTAATTCTTCTTGACAAAGTAAAAGTTGAAGTGCATCTTTAGCAGTTTGAAGTGGTACCAATGCTGCTTGGTATGTTGCATCTTGAATTGCTAAACTCCGAGCCTCTTTCTGTTCTGTGGTCTCTTTTGGAAGTTTGAATGAATCCATTACCGAAACAAAAGAATCAGTATCATCATTAGCCAATGAAAAACCATCACTTACTAAAGGCGTTGCAACTAATTTGGCTGCCTCAGATGCTTTCCATCCTAATTCCCATTTTTCACGTCCAATTGTGATATCTGAAACCATCACTGTGAGTGCGGCCGCTTGAGAAAGTGCTACTGCAGCAGCCGAACCACCTCCCGGTGTTGGGTTAGTTGATGCTAATGCATCAGAGAAATCCTGCAGACTCATTTCTTCGAAATTAGTCAGACTAAACACCCGCCGCGTACTCAATGATACGTTGTTCAATTATGAAATCTCCTAATTGATCAAGTTGTAATCCTTCTACTGCATTTTGAATGAGTATTGCTTCCTCATCATCGCGCCCCAAATAATGGCGTCCTGAATCCAAGATTGCTTGTAATGGTACTAGTCCAACTAATTCCCCAGCAGTGGTGCAATTATCAGTTTCAGATGCTAATTCTCGTATCGCATCTGTTACATCATGCAGACCAGTAATTGTGTAATCTAGTAAGTTCATTGAGACTTGAGCTGTAGTATCATCGTACATCCAACCAGCCCCTTGTAAAGATTCAAAACGCCCAGGTATTCGTTCTGCTTTCCCGTCTTCACCAATTATTTTCTCTCCCTGTGTGTCTTTTTTTAGGATTCCACTAGAACGTAATCTCCCAGCAATTTTGTTTGTTATACTTTTATTATTGGTATCTAAATTGACATTGTATGCTATAAGAATTGTTCGCGCACCAGTAGCAGTCACTCCGCTTTTTGAATTGAATTTAGAAGGGCCATAATCGGGTGTCCAATTTGAATCACCTAATTTTTCCTCAAATGATTCATACTCTCCTCGTCGAATATCCGGGAGATTAATCCGATCATCCCTCCTAGCAGCCTTTGCATAAAGGTAAACTGATAAATTAAATCGTTTAGCTGCTTCTGCCCCGTATTTCTCTGCAAGACCAATACATTCATCCATAGAAATGTTACTTACAGGGATAAATGGCACAACATCAATTGCCCCCATACGTGCGTGTTCTCCAGCGTGCACCCTCATGTCTATAGATTCTAGTGCAACTTCAGTTCCTCTAAGTGCCGATTCTACTACAGATTTTGGTGGGCCAACAATTGTAACTACAGTTCGATTGAAATCTGCACCCATATCAACGTCCAATAATCGTACATCATTGACTGTTAGCATCGCTGATGTAATAGCATCAATTATTTTTTTGTCTTTTCCTTCTGAAAAATTTGGTACACACTCAACTAATTGGTCTTCCATGTTAATTACTCCAGAGTAGAGGGGTGAATACAATTTCGCAATCAGGACCACAAAGAGTCAGGTGCTCCACCCTTATTTTCTGATCGTTTCTTTAGAATCGTTTCTAAGGCTGAAGCGAAATCTGATTTGGTGGTTTTGTTTTTATTTTGACGAATAGCACACATACCTGCTTCCACAACTAGGGCCTTTAATTCAGCACCTGATAATCCTTCAGTAGATGATACCATATTGTTGATGCTAACACCTTTGGTAATCGGCATATCTTTCATGTGGATTTTCAAAATTGCTAATCTAGCTTCTTCTTTTGGTAATGGGATCTCTATTATTCTATCAAATCTACCTGGACGAAGAAGTGCTTCATCAAGTATATCGGGTCTATTTGTTGCAGCAATTAGTTTTACATCTGCTAACGAGTCAAACCCATCCAATTCAGCGAGCAGTTGCATGAGTGTTCTTTGTACTTCTCTATCTCCACTAGTGGCTGAATCCAGACGTTTTGCCCCAATCGCATCTATTTCATCTATGAACACGATTGATGGAGAGCGTTCTCTTGCAAGGTCAAATAATTCTCTAACCATTCTTCCGCCCTCTCCAATATATTTTTGGGCCAATTCACTAGCAACTAATCGAATAAAGGTGCATTCAGTACTATTTGCAACTGCCTTTGCAAGCATTGTTTTACCACAACCAGGTGGCCCAACTAGGATAACCCCGCCAGGTGGATCAATGCCAAATCTAGTGAAAGCTTCAGGGTTTGTCAGTGGCAATTCAATTGATTCTTTGATGAGGGAGATTTGTTCTTCTAAACCACCTAGGTCGGAAAAAGATGTTTCGGGTTTTTCAATCATTTCAGCCCCCATTACTAGTGGGTCCCAAGCATCATTCAACACATCAATTATTGATAGTGTGTCTTGGTTCAAAGCCACTCTTGCACCCGGTTTCAAGAGGTCCGCATCAATTCCTTGATTATATGTGACTAGGAATACTGTACCGTTACTTGACCGTACAACTGCCCGTTCTTTGTCTAGAATATCTTGGATATTTCCAATTACATGTGGTGGCATACGCATTAGACGTACTTCTTCACTTAATCGACCAATTTTTGATTTTTGTTTTGCCACACGGTTTTCTAAATCTATTCTATCTGATAATAATTGTTGAGTCTGTTGTCGTAATTCTTCAAACTTGTCTTCTAAGTTTGTAAGAGTCCTTTCTGCTATTGTCCCGACCTTATGCAAAGGTTGGTCATCATCTGTAGGCGAAATTGCGTCGGCGTCAGATACCATACTAATTCCTAATTCATTGGGGTATTCTTGCCTCTTAAAATCTTGGTTATGTTATAGGCGCGAAGATGGACTAAAATACAGTTGGCCTTACGTCCAACCGAGGCTTATGGGTAGTTGCGAGTTATGTGGAGCCGTTAGTGTTTCAACTAAGCGTATGTCTATGCACGGCACTTTTGTTGAAGGATGCAAAAGTTGTCAAGAAAAAATGGGTTATAATCCCGATACGGACCAAGCTGCCGAGAATGTAGCTAGGGTGAACAAGAAGACATCCGCGGCTACTTCTGGTGGTTATGGAGGCCTTGGCACTGCAGGTAAGGACATCATGGTCCGAGATGGTAAGGAATTAGCCGATGATTTCCCATCAATCATACGAGATGCACGTGAAAAGAGAGGGTGGGACCAACGAACTCTAGCATTGAAAATGAAAGAGAAAATCAACATAGTCCAACGAACAGAGGGGGGAAAACGACCCGGGGATTCTGTCATAAGAAAATTTGAAAAAATATTAAAAATTTCATTATTAATTGATTTATCAGACCTAGATGTTGAACGTACAGTTGGAAATAAAGAATCCCGCTCACTAAACCTTGGTGATTTAATCAAAATGGCTCGTAAAGAGGGGGAGTAATCTATCCCCTTAGTTCCTTTACACATCATCCATCTTTCTCAAGACGATCCGAAGAAATGTACTGCAAGGAAATTAGAGCGCCTTGATTTAGCAATAGTTCATAATTCATTAAAACGACCCCCAAGACGAGGATTCTTGCTAGATCCATTGGCTGGTGAAATCTTAGGTCCTGATGACATCCCCGAAATTAAGCGCGGTGCTTCAATAGTAGCCCTAGATTGTTCATGGAAAAAGTGTGATGTCTCTTTTGATGATGTAAAACACAAATCTCCAAAATTAAAACCTAGGACATTACCCTTAGTATTAGCCGCAAATGAAGTTTCTTGGGGTAAACCAGGTAGATTATCAACAGTTGAAGCCTTGGCAGTGTGCCTTATTTTACTTAATGAGTGGGAACAAGCAAAAGATATCCTTCAACCATTCAAGTTTGGAGGCGAATTCTTGAAACTAAACAAAGAGCCACTAGAAGCGTATTCAGAAGCAAAAAGCAATGCTGAATTAATAGAGATACAATGGGAATTTTTTGATAAACCCGAATCATGAGTATCTAAATCAAACCTAGGGCTTTTTCTGGTGGCCTGCAGATAATAGCAACTTTTCCATCATCAAGTATTGGTCTTTGCATTAATTTAGGATTTTCAACAAGTATGTCAATAATTATCTGGCTATCAATATGTTCGGGTTTGTTAGGGGCTTCTTTGTCACCCCATCTAATTAGTTCCGAAATCGGGTCTTTTAGACGAGTGAGTAAATCCTCAATTTGTTTTCTAGGTAATGGGTTTTTCAAATATAGAACAACCTCAGGTGATTCTTTGTGAACTAAATCTAAAGTTTGCCGGCTCTTTGAACATCTAGGGTTATGATACAACTTCACTGTATCACCTAACAAGAGAACCGACTGAAATTTCACCATCAATTGAAATTAATTTTACGTTTCCCTCACCATCATCAGCAGCCAATAACATCCCTTCACTCATTACACCACGTAACTTTCTTGGTTCAAGATTAGCCACGAATACAACGGATTTGCCCTCCATCTCTTCTATCGAATAATATGGTTTCAATCCAGCGCAAACGATCCTTCCTTCGGAACTACCATCATCAACTGAAACAACATATAATTTGTCAGCATTCGGGTGTTCTTCAACTTTAGTAATCAGTCCGGTTCTCAATTCTACCTTCATGAAGGTATCAAAATCAAGATAAATTATTCCTTCTAGTTCTTTATTCATTTTTTCATTCTCCTTTTTCTTCCCACCTTTTACCCCGTGGGTTGGGTCTTGTGAATCAGATGTTGATGATTGCTCTGCAAGTAATTTTTCGCCGCCTAATATTTCATCTAAATCTAGTTTAGTAAATAATGGGCCAGGGATTACTCCGCTCCAAGTCATTTCAATATCCCAGTCCAAAGCATCGTCCCATGACATATGAGATACTTGACCTGAAAGGCCAAGATTATCCCATGATTGTTGGGCACTAAATGGTATGAAAGGTTGCGTGACTATTGCTAGGGTTCGGGCAATTCTCCAACCAAATGCAAGTTTTGCCAATGAATGACTTTTCTGGGAGTACCATTCCTCATCAGCAATTTCAGGTTCTTTGAGGAATTTCCATGGTGTCGCTTCCTGCAACATTTGGTTTCCTAATTGAGCCATGTTCATCGCACTACGCAACGCCTCTTTATAGCGGTGCTTTTGAAGGCTTGAAGTAACTTTTGAATGTAGTTCAGTAATCTTATCAATTTCATTTTCCATAAATGATAAATCATTGTATTTAGTTAGTGGATTATCGCCAGTGCCATCATCTAAACGAGCGGCTAAAGTCATTACTCTATGGACGAAATTGCCATATGTCCCAATTAGTTCATTGTTAACTTTTTCAACAAAATCAGGCCAATTAAAATCAGTATCATGATTTTCGGGCATATTTATTGATAAATAGTAGCGCAGTGTATCAGGTTGGAATTTTTCAAGGAATGCAGGTAACCAGATAGCGTGTTTACGGCTCTTAGAGAATTGGCCGCCAGCTAACATCAAGTATTCCATTGCTGGAACATTATCTTCAAGATGCAGATCACCTATGCCTGGGCGCAAATCTGATTCAGGCGAGACCTCTTTATCAGTATTATTCAAACCCATAATTAATGCCGGCCATATTACGGTGTGGAAAGGAATATTATCCTTCCCTAGGAAATATAGATGGCGTGGTTGAGGTCCTGTTTCGGGGTTTTTCCACCATTTCTCCCAAGCAGCATCTCCGTCTGGGTGGGTCTGTTCAGCAAATTCTTCTGACCAGATACGAGCGCACGTATAGTATCCTTGAACTGCCTCAAACCACACATATACACACTTACCATTCCACTCGTCCCCATCAAGTGGTAAATCAATACCCCACTCTAGGTCTCTAGTTACCGCACGAGGGCGTAATCCCATGTCTAACCAATTCTTTGTCATTGCCTTAACATTGGTTTTCCAACTATCCCAATTATCTTTAGAATGAAGTTCTAACGATTTTTGAAATAAATCTAAACGGAAAAAGAAGTGTTCGGTATCTCTGATTTCAATTTCAGCATTTGGATTCATCTTTGAATGGGGTGAGGATAATTCTGATGCTTCGTAGGTTGTCCCACATTCATCACATTGGTCACCGCGGGCAGAATCATATTCACAATTTGGGCACGTTCCTTCAATATATCGATCAGGTAAAAATCGTCCACCCCCATCTTTTCGGATTTCGTAATATTGCTGCATGGTCTTTTTCTCAAACATTCCAGCCTCATGTAGTGCCAAAAAATTCTCTTGAACGTATTTTTTATGCCTTGGGTCTGAAGTACGATTGAATAATGCCCCTCCATATTCAATCCCCCTCGGGTCAATATTTGGTTCCCAAGCACATCCAAGATTGAGGAGTGCTTGTTTGTTGATTTTATGATATTTATCAACAATATCTTGTGGTTTGACCCCTTCTTGCTCAGCAGTAACTGTGATTGGGGTACCATGTTCATCACTACCACTGACAAGTAATACCTTGTTGCCTAGAGCTCTTTCAAAACGGAGATGAATGTCTGGAGGTAGGTAACATCCTGCTACATGGCCAAGGTGTAAGGGGCCATTAGCATAGGGCCAAGCGACGCAGATAAGCACATACTCGGGCTCCTCCATAGATTCGGGGCGGAACAGGTCGTTAATGGCAATTACCTATCCTAATTGTTGGACACACTTAATTTGATAGATTTTTCAATGTGTGAAAAGGTAGTTTCAAAGGCTATTGGCACATGGGAATACTGTCGTGCACAACATAAGCCGGTGGAGAATAGAAATCTAATGAGTTCCACCTTACTCGTCACCTATGCTGTTTTGGCAATTGGTGTCTCGTTTTTATGCAGTATTTTAGAAGCCGTACTTCTTTCCACATCTGTCTCTCATGTTGCTATGATGGAAGCAAAAAAACAACGTTTTGCTAATTTATGGAAGATGTTCAAAACTGACCCTGAGCGCCCGTTAACTGCTATCCTCACGCTCAACACAATTGCACATACAGTGGGTGCTATTGGTGTGGGTACTGAAGTTGCAAAATTATATGCTGGCAGTCCTAAATTAGATTTGTTTGTTGGGGTGGCTTCTGCAATTCTTACTCTAGGGGTATTATTATTTTCAGAAATATTGCCTAAAACTCTTGGAACCCTCTATTCTAAGCGTTTAACAACCCCTGCAGCGTTCATCCTGCAAATCTTAATTTATGGATTGATATGGATTGTTATCCCTATTCAATGGGCCAAGAAATTATTCCCTACACCGGAGCAAGAAACAGTCACAAGAGATGAATTAGTTGCTCTTGTTGATGTTGCCGAGGAAGAAAAGACAATAGAAGCAGATGAAGAAAAGGTAATTCATAACCTCTTGAGACTCAGGGATATTACCGTTAGTGATGTGATGACTCCAAGAGTAGTACTTTCCTCTGTTATTGACACTCATACTGTACAACAAGTATTGGATGAAATGCCCATTATGGTTCACGGCAGACTTCCAGTACAAGGCGAAACAATAGATGATGTTAAGGGATATGTGTTGAGAAACCAAATTTTGATGAAGGCTGCTAATGATGAGCATGATGTAACAATGGAACAATTGATGCTCACTATGCAGCCAGTAGGACCAAGTCAGTCAGTAGATGAAGCATTGGACATTCTTTTAGATCACAAAGAACAGATACTAATCGTCAAAGATGAATTCGGTGGTACAACTGGAATAATCACAATGGAGGATATTATCGAAACCCTACTTGGTAGGGAAATTGTAGATGAAACAGACCAGGAAGGTATTGCTGAAGGAACTACAGCTGAAGACATGCGAGAATTTGCAAAACAAAAAGTTGATGAATAATTTTGAAATTATTCGGATACCAAAGTTGTCAGAGCAGAAAGATTATCTTTCATGCCCTTCTTAACCCTTAATCTTCTGATTTTTCGTCTCCAAGCCAACCTTTGTCTTTCAACCAATCTCCAGAAGATTCTAACTTCCCAAAGAAACCGGTTGTTTCAGCATCATCCGGACGTGTGTGGCTTACCATATATGCAAAGAAAATAGAATCCCACAGGCCTTGTTTTGTTTCGTGCCTCACCTTAGCAATAATCCAATCAGACAGAGGAATTGCAAGAATTGCAAGGCCAATGCCTAGATTAGTTGTGTTTGCCCCAGAACTTGTTCCTAATCCTGCAGAGAGAACTAGGAATAACCCCAGTGCAATGTAGAGCATTGTCATGGCTTTCAATGTCTGGTGAATGAAAACAGGGGGTTTACCTTTGTATGTCACATACTGTGTTAATGAAGCATAATTTCCAACTGTGCGATTGGTCATAAACGGCATTGCTACTAAATTAAAGATTGAAAGAAACGCCCCTCCAAATATGAAGAAAGTTGGATCCGAATTAGAACCACCAAATCCAAGTAATCCTACGACCGGAACAGCCCATCCAAATGTTACAATAAAATCAACTAAACTTCGAGCAAACCTTGCTGGTCTCTTGGATATGACGTATTCATCAGGTAGTGTCTTTGCAACCTTCGGCGTTACTTCAATATTATCTAAATCATCAGAAGACTTCTTTGTAGCGCGTCTTGGTTTGGCTTTCTTTGCAGGCTTTGAAACAACTACCGTCTTCGGTTTACTCTTTTTAGCAGGCTTAGCCACTTCATCATTTTGCATTTTCCCAGCTTTTTCAAGTAATCCCATTAGTATCACTCTCCATATATCTCACTCATCTCAATGAATAGTTGAAATCCAGGGGTTGCCATAAATTCCTGAAGTTTGTCATCAGGAATGGTCCCTAATTCTTGATTCACCATATTGAAGAATTTCTTACGAGTTGAAGTTGTCGTTGAACCAGCACCTTCCCCCACTTTCTCAAACAGTTTGAAGTTTTTAGATGAAATGAAATTATTGATGAAATCTTCTGGCATATCACCTAGTAAGTTATTCACGACATCGAAAAAGTCACTGAAATTCTGATCGGCGTCATCTTCCTCTTCATCGTCTTCAATCTCTTCTTGAGCATCATATTCTTCAAGTTCAGAATAATCAATTTCACCAGCAAGGATTCCTTTCAGTAATTTTCGCTCATCAACCATGGGTTTCAAAAGATTACCAAATTTGGCTATTGCTGCCTGCTTCTTCTTGGATTTAGCAGCATCGAATTTCTGTTTTAAAGGACGCATTTCTGATTCCAAATCAGAGAGTCGTTCTTGCACTTCTTCCATTCCACCGTCATCCTCATCCGAAGATTCTTCTGGAACAGATAATAATTCAACAACAGGTGCAGAATCTCTTGTTGTTTCTTTTTCAGATTTTCTCATCACGATTATTTCTCTGTCGAGGTCGTGACCAAATCGGTCTGCATATCGTTCAAGCAGACTGCCTACATCACTAGATCCTAATCGATCTATGTGACCATACATTTGCTGTAATGATTTGTCGGTTCTGTTTTGCCACATATCAGCATAATTCGGGTCTTCTTCATCTTCAACAATGACCTCAACCACATCTATTTCTGTATCGTCATCAGAAGGCTCTAGGGCACTCACAGATAGTGGTTCAGTTGGTGGAGTAGGGGCAGGGGGAAGTGGTAATTCCATCTCAGGTGATGGAGGGGGTGGTAAACCACCAGGTGGTGGGGGTAATGGGAGAGACACTGGTGATGTAGTATCGTTCTTCTTTCGCTTGCGAAACGCCATGCCGTCACCCTGTTGATACTTGGTGACAAACAATCTGCCTTTAACATTGGCTTAATGTGTAAAACTCTGACTACACAGATTTACTATGTCAAATTGGCTTCGCCCAGCCTTTTAGTGTCAAAAAAGTATCAATATTCGATTCTGCAACCAATGTATCTCCTTGGCTGAATTCTTTCTCATCCCCACCCATTCTCAATACACACCTTTCAGCAGTAATTTGTAATTCTCTAGTTTTATCATCAAACTTAGGTAACGCCTCATTAAGAGCATCAAATGCATTAGTTCCTTCTGGATGTAAACGGTCGAGTGGCAAGGTTACAACTTTTAATCCACATTTGCCATTTAGACTGTTTGGCCAACGAATTTGCCTTTTGATATCAACCGTAACAGCCTCGTCAGTTTCTCCTGCTTTACCAACGATAAGTGAACGGTCTCCTTTCACAAGTTCAAGAAATAAATGGGCATTTTGATTTAATACGCTAAAATTCCCACTTAAGATAGTATCTCGACGCTGCGGATGTTGAACCTTTTCAGCAAGTTTTTTCATTTTTGCAGGGCCACACTTTGTTACTTGGCTACTGGGTGATTTCGATCTTAATTCGATTATACCACAGAGGTCTTTGGTCATTTTTTTTCCTTCTGAACCATCTTGATTTGCAATATCTAATTTGTTAAGAATATTGATTGTCCCATCTTCTAATCTTGCTTTCCAACCTCCTTGGCCACTATTATTCATCAGCGCGCTAACCTCAACACCTTCTCCACGAATATGATTTACCAATTCTCTCCTAGCAGAACTATCCAAACCCAAAATGCTAGGATCTCTATAGTGGAGGTGGAAACCCCTGTGGCCTGAGAATGTTACATGAAGAAACTCTTCTTTAAATCCAAATTCCGATGATAGAAATTCATCCCATAGATTGTAAGCTTGTAATTGAATAATTTCTAGCATTTCTGGGAAATTATATGGGTCAACATGGTCTAGGTGATCACCATCTAAATCAAAGATTAAATCCGCCCCTTTCCACTCTTTATCTGCCATTTTTCTCTCCAAAGGCTTGCCATAATAAGCAGTTGAGTAAAAGCAACTTTTCGGGGCTCTTTGGTGCAAGTAATTCAATACATGCTTTGGTGTGTCAAAATTAATGTGACGGTCAAACAAATTAGATGACCACATCTGGAACATACACTCTCTTGTTCGTAGCCTTGGTGGGAACCAGTAGTTCGCTTCTCCGATTTGAGAATACCACTTTGAAAAGCGGTGAGCAGCGCGGGCCCAATTACTCTCTACCATCTATATCAGAACGCCCTAAAGCACCACGGCATTTGAACGACGCGATTATTCCATTGGTAATCCTGGCACGGCCTTTCCATCTGATGACGGCGTAATACCGGTTTTGGACTTATAGCAATCGAAACATGAAAATTTATCATCAATAGGCAACGATTGACCAAATGTTAGCCTAGCACCACAGAAGTCACAAATTGGTCCAATTTCCCCTTGATGAATTCCTAACCTTGAGATATCTGGCATGTTACCACTCAAACATTGGCGGTAGTGTCAAGTCTTTGAGCCTGTTCATTAAGCGATTTCAAATAACAATCATTTCAAGCATAAAGTTCACAACCATATTACTGTCGCGCCAACATATGAGCAATGATGAACGGGTTGTACGCGTGGGGCATTCACCTGACCCTGATGATGCATTTATGTTCCATGCATTAACAACTGGATTAATTGATACCCCTGGTTTTAGGTTTGAGCATGTTCTATTGGATATTGAAACACTCAACGAGAAAGCAATTGCAGAAGAGTATGAAGTGAGTGCGGTAAGTATTCACGCCTTTCCAGAAATTGCCGACAAATATTCATTGATGAATTGTGGAGCTAGCATGGGTGAAGGATACGGGCCAATGCTTGTCAGTTCTAATTCAATGACATTGGATGAAGTTTGTTCTAAACCAATTGCAATACCAGGACAAAAGACCTCGGCACATTTAGCTTTGAAAATGGCGCTTGGCAATGTTGAGACAGTGATTGTTCCATTTGATGAAATTATGCCCCGAATTCAAAATGGTGAATTTGCTAGTGGTGTTATTATCCATGAAGGACAGTTGACTTGGAAATCCCATGGGATGAACCTTATTTTAGACCTAGGGGTGTGGTGGAATGAAAGAACAAATGGTCTCCCTCTCCCATTGGGTGGGAACGTAGTAAGAAAAGATCTTGGCCCACAATTGTGTGAACAAATTACTGATTGGGTTAAACAAAGTATTGAGGTTGCAATATCAAACCCTGATGAAGCTTTAGAATTTGCAAAGCAATGGGGTAGAGGAATAGATGATGAAACCAATTCAAAATTTGTACAAATGTATGTCAATTCAAGAACTATTGATTTTGGTGATGATGGAAGGGCGAGTGTCATGAAATTCCTAATAGAAGGCCAAGACATTGGAATGATTAACCAAGACTTCAACCCTAATTCAATAGAATTTATTGGTGCTTAACTATGTCAATACAAGGTGATGATGGCCAATTAGCCACAGATAAACATTATGAGTGTAAATCACACATTTAATAGGATAATTCTTTGGCTGAATCCGTATTCGCAGTAGTGATGAGGACAGCCTCGGGAACTTTCATTGGCCTTTTCATCAGTCTCGTACTGTTGCTCTCTTCTATTCCAATGATATCAGAGGTGAGCGCGGGAACTGAAGAAAACTATCCCTTCAGTGGTAGTCTTCAAAACCCATATTCGTTATCTGGTTCTTCTGAAATAACATATTCAACTGATGGAAGTTTGATTGCTGCTGCTTTTAATTCAAATGTTGTAATCATCAACTCCCAGTACCGTACTTTCATCAAAGAAATTAGTATAGGAAATAAGATATTATCTCTTGAATTTTCTGAAGATGATTCTTCACTTCTTGTTGGACTAGAAAGTCCATACATGAGTACCTTGGCCATGGCTATCTATGATACTACAACTTGGCAAAGAATAGGGGTTAATGAGGATGGGAAAGAAGTAAGTGACATTGGTATCTTACTAGGTCACCAAATATTTGCTTCTGCTAATGAAAACAATGGAGTTTCAGAGTATTACATCAATGATTCAACCCATTCAATCGCAAATTACGATGGGCAACATACTACTGATGTCACATGTTTGGATTATTCTCCTAACGGTCAACAACTAGTTACAGGAGGTAAAGATGGAAACATTTTCCTATGGAATAGAACATCTACAACGGTTGATGTTGATTGGCAGGTAGGTTTCAGTATTACTGATTGTTCGATATCCCCTGATGGGACCCAGTTAGCTTGGATTACGAATTCCCTTCTTCAGGTTCGTTCAGTCCCTGGGGGTGAGTACGTTACATCTCTAAACTTGGTTGGTAGTGCCTTTCAATTAGAGTGGGCTGAGAATAGTGAAGAATTATGGGTATTAATTGAATCATCAACAAAACTGATCAGTATTTTCAACACTGCGGACTATTCAACAATCAAAACATTTGAATTAGGCCATCAAGTTACAAAATTTGCAAAGTCACCAACAATCTCAGAATTTATTGTCACAACAAATACAGGAATTCTCTCTGTTTTTCGCGAGGATGCTTGGAATCCTTACTATGGATTACCAGGTGGTGACTTAGATGGAGATGGTATACCTGATAGTTATGATGGGGACGATGACGGTGATGGTTTAGGTGATGATTTTGAATATTCATGCGAGGAAGGTAGTAATTGCCATACTCACCCAGACCCTGATTTAATTAGGCAAGTGTCAATAACCATTAATGGAAACATAATCACCATTCAAGATAGTTATCAGTTGAATTCTAGTATTAGTGCACCAATAAGAGAACTAGCCGCATCTTCTGTATCGTCTGATGGATTTGTGAGTCAAGGTGAAGCGACTAAAATGGAAAGAATGCTGTGTAGTGGGATAAATGTCAATCAAATTAGTTCAGATTGGAATGAGGCAATAAAAATTGACAATTCTGCAATAATTGAAACAACAGTTCAATGTGACGCTAAATTAGGTTTAATTGACACTGAAAAATATGATTCGCGCACGCGCATTCATCTCCGTTTATTTATTGAAATAACATTGGCAAATAATGTCGCTAGGCCATTCAATATGTCCTTTAACCCATCAGTTTCCCCGCCTTTACATACAGTTGTTCAAATCACACCAACATCACCATTTACATTAAGATTAATTCACGATGGTGACACAGTATACTACCAAACACCCATTCACTCTGCCAGCCCAGAAATGTCAATAATTGTACAAGTACCAACTCCCCCTGATCCAACTTTTATCGATATATCATTATCATGGTTAAAGATCAATTTTTTGATACCATTAAGTGTATTTGTTGTTTTGGGATTCGTGGTAATTATCGGAATTCGAAGAAAGAACAGAATGTTATTCGAAATAGATGAAGATGATTTACTTGAAGTAACATCTAGGAGAAGGTCATCCAATAGGGGGCATATCCCAGAGAATATTTCTTCTACTGGTAGACCACAACCAATACAACCCCCACAACAAGAAGTAACCACCCACCGGAAACAACCTGCGAAACCTCCATCAATTGAACCAGCAATTAGGCGGGTCAAGAAGGCTCCCGGCTCTATTTATCAAACTGGAGATGCACCAGATGGTGAAGAATGGGATTATTCCGACCATGGTGCATACTGGGATAAGGATGACCCTGATTCAGCGGACCCATATGGGGAAGCAAAAGATTTCCACAATGAAGAAAAAGCTATTCTAGAGATCGCTCAAGAGGTCGCTTCCGAGACGGATGAAAAAGAAGATGCAACAAACAAAGAAAAAATGGAATCAGAAATAGATGCTGCACTTTCTATGATTACAAAACCTTCTAAATCTAAATCACATAAATCCACTAAAAGTTCAGAAGGTGAATCAGAGAAGCCAAAGAAGAAAAGAAGAAAAGTAAAACGGCGTAAATCAAATTAGATTTCTAGCCATTGAATATCTGTTTCTAATCCACATACCTCTGTTAGGAAGAACTCTAAACCCTGTACCGAATCATCTGTAAGGATATTTGTTACTTCATTGAAGTATTCACTGATTCGGTCTTTTGAAAAACCACTTCTAATTACAGTGTTTCTAATTACCTCGTCTTTTATTTGTTGGTTGTCTCGGAATTTTATTGCATTATTCAACAAATCATGATGGGCTTGTTTTAATTTATCCACTGGTGCCGAAATAGGTGCAGCAAACACCCCAAATACCATTGGTAAACCAGTTTGTTTCTGCCATTCTTCACCGAGGTCCATTTTTACTAAATCAGGATACCTCTGTGCTTCATCAAGCGCCCTATCTCCGATTAATAATGCGGCATCACATTCAGATAGCATCTCATCTAAATCTGGCCCCATATCTATTGTTTTAGGATCTAAACCCAATTGGGACAGGATGTATAACACTAATATTTTAGAAGTGGATGAATCAGTTGGTAATGCTATATCTCTGATTTGTGTTAGTTCTCTTTTACTGAATAACAACACACTTCCAACAGCCCCTTCGGATGCTATTCCTATACCTGGAAGTAAAATTAATTTGGATGAATTCGCAGCATAATCTGCAGCAGGGATAGGTGCGACAAGGCAATCCTTTCGAAGTAGGTGTCCAGTTAACCAAGCAGGTGGAGCAGGTAAGATAGACCATCGTTTAGACAAGTTATGAAATAATGGGTCACAATTTACAAAGGATACCCGCCCGATAATTTCTGACCACTTAACCATTGCAAACACCTCTCTAAATGGGTACCATTGGCAATCCGTTATTGTCGGGTGGGTTTTGCCGACGGTAATTTCTGAATTGTGTATAATCAGTATTTCTTTCCACTGCAATACCTCCAACAGACTCAACTAGGGTTGCTAAGTCAATATCTAGATTATCCAGTGGTGTGTTTGAGCCGGCAAGATGCATGATTTCTTCATGACTAACAGTTCCATCAATATCATCGGCCCCACTAAGTAAAGCAAGTGCGGATATATGGTCGCCAATGTTCATTCGATAAGCCTTGATGTGAGGTATATTGTCTAACATTATTCGAGCCAGTGATATCATTCTCAAAATTTCATTAGCGGTTGCTAATTGTGCTTCTGGTAATCTTGAAGAATCTGGTAAATATGGATAAGGAACAAAACATTGGAAACCCATCGTTTCATCTTGTAATGTCCGTAATTTATCAAGGTGGATCATCCTTTGTAATGTAGTTTCAACCGTGCCAAATAACATAGTACAATTAGTAGGAATTTCAAGTTGATGGGCTATTTTATGAATTTCTAAATACTCTTCAGAAGATTCTTTTCCTTTGCAAATTATATCCCTAATTTCATCAACAAGAATTTCTGCACCCCCACCAGGTATGGAATCTAATCCAGCCTTATTTAGTCTAGAGATTGTGTCTGATATTGATAGGTTAGATATCTCAGCAAGATGTTTAATTTCTACAGCAGTCAAAGCCTTAAGGGTAATATTTGGATAACGATTTTTGAATGCTGTAAACAGTCCCTCATAAAATTCAATATCCCATTCTGGATGTAATCCACCTACAGTATGTACTTCGGTAATAATTTCTGAAAAGGGTTCAATTCTACCTAGGTATTCTTGAACTGATAATGAATACGCATCAGTGGCTTTCATCCCTCTCCTGAAAGCACAAAATTTACACGCCAAAACACAAACATTTGTTTGGTTAACATGTAAGTTTCTATTGTAGAAAACGAAGTCCCCATACCTTTTTTGTTTTAAGAAGTAAGCAACACTTGAGAGGGTTGGTAGATCGCACTTATCATGTAATATCACACCTTCTTGACAAGAAATCCGTTGCCCTGATAGTACTTTATTGAGAATGTGTTTGACCTCGACACTCAGTGATTTTGGTAATGCTGGGGAAGTACTAGGATGTCCATCAATTACTAGTTCGTTAGTGGAGATATTCGCGGTACCCCGCCATTGGAAAGGTGACTCCAAATGCATATCTCCCAGTTAACCGCACAAGTCACCTGCTTTAATGGCTGTCAGCCACTATGTTCAATTATTCGTGCGTTTAAATTTTAACATAAATTTTCTAAATTCTTCTATCCAAAACACCGATGATGCAATTAAGAATACTACTGCCCAATCAGTGAATTCCAGCGGAATCGTGGATAAGAAACTACCAACTGAAATGCCTACCATTGGCACAAAAGCAAACGAACTTTGAACAATAGAAACAAGTAAAACAAGACTAATAGCAAAAGATGCACTAATGAATATATTCTGGAATATACCCAATTCGAATGCTGAATGGTCTATACTTCTGCTATTTACTACATTGAATAATTGGAACATAATAAATGCTGCAAAGGCCATCGTACGGGCGTATTCGAACTTGGATTCCGCATGATTATCCCACTTCTCTGAATTACATTCACCAGACTCTAAGAAAAATTCAGGAGACGATTCAGGGTTCACTCCATCGCATGCATCACCTGTAACTAGTCCACCTCCTGCAAGAGAGAAAATTGAAAGTGTTCCCAATACCATTACTATGCCAAGGAAGCCAATTACCCGTTTATCCATGGAGTTTGGTAATGATTCTGATAAGGCCCGCGGAGGTTCATTCATTACGTCCCCATGCCGTTTCTCAATACCTAAAGCCAGAGCAGGTGGACCATCCATTAGAATATTAATGACCAGCAGTTGAGTTGCAGTCATTGGCAATCTCCAACCTAAAACAAAAGTAGCGATAATAATTAGTAGAACTGCAGCCACATTTGTTGATATTTGATATCGGACGAAATTTCTAATGTTGAGGTAAATTTTCCTACCTTCTTCAATAGAATCAACAATTGAGGAAAAGTTATCATCCTTCAATACCATATCAGCGGCATCTCTAGCAACATCGGTTCCAGCAATACCCATTGCTATACCTATGTTCGCGCGTGACAAGGCAGGAGCATCATTGTCACCATCTCCAGTCATAGCGACGACATGGCCGATAGATTGTAGCCTAGTTACAATCCTTAACTTCTGATCTGGGGTGACTCGAGAAAACATAACCACTTTTTCAAGTTTTGAATCTAATTCATCATCAGATAATTCTCGAAGCTGTTTACCAGTAAGAAATTCCGAGTCATCTTTGATAATGCCTATTTCATCACCAATAGCCATTGCAGTCATTTGTTGATCCCCTGTAATCATCATTACCCTGACCCCAGCTGAATCGCACATAGAAATCGCATCCGCAACTTCTTGTCTAGGTGGATCCATGATTCCAATTAACCCAAGGAAAATTAAACCGGATTCAACAGAATCAATATCTTCCATATCCTCTTCACCACTCAATGGGCGAGCAGTTAATGCAATTACCCTAAGCGCCCGAGTTGCCATTTGTAGATTGACTTCTCCAATCCTATCTCTGTGAACATCCCCAATAGGGCTTACACGTCCGTTTTCAACAACATGGCTAATCCTTGATAGATAAGGCCCAATTGCACCCTTGGAAAATACCCACCTTTCTCCTTCATATTCATGAATTGTGGTCATTCTTTTGCGATCTCTATCAAATGTATACTCTTTGAATCTAGGGTGGTTTCTACGGAATGTGTCGACAGACTCCATCATTTTCCAACCAAATACTGCAGATGCTATGTCTGTTGGATTACCAATACCTTTCCACTCATTGTCAACTTTACGAATGTTACTGTTTTGGCAAAGTAGAGAACAAGCCATGGCTAATTTGAACCCTTTTTGAACCTTTAATTCAGCAAAATCTTGTTCATTGATTTCTTTCTTGCCGATTCTTAATTTACCATAAGTTGGATCAAATCCAGAACCCGAAACAGAATATAATTCATCACCACAGAAAAATGAACGTACAGACATTTCATTACGAGTTAATGTGCCTGTTTTATCAGTACATATTATAGTTGCAGAACCTAATGTTTCTACGACCTTCATCCTAGATACAATAGCATTCTTAGCCGACATATTTTGCATACCTATTGCTAATGTTATTACCAAAATAATTGGTAATCCTTCGGGAACTATTGCGACAAATATTGCAACTGCAATTAAAAATTGCTTGGCGACGACTTCCTTTAAACCGGCACCTGAAACACCATCGACCATAGCTATAATAATATTAAATCCAACTATAGCAACAGCCGAAATTATTGCAATCATCCCAAGATATCTACCTAATGAACCAAGTTTAATTTCTAAAGGTGTTTTAGGTGTTTCAACTTCACTTATACCTGTGGCGATATCTCCGACTCTAGTGCCCATTCCTGTTTTTACTACAATCCCTAATCCTCGTCCAGATGATACTACTGTACCCATAAATACCATGTTTATCATTTCTTGAAGTATTGATTTTTCATCACAAGTTTCTATTGCTTTGTATACTACATCTGATTCGCCAGTTAATGATGATTCATTTATTGAAAGTTGATGTACTTCAATCAATCTAATATCAGCTGGTACATTAAGACCATCTTCTAACCAAACGATATCACCTGGAACCACTTCTTCTATTGATAAACGGTGCTCTACACCATCACGTAATACAATACAATGGCATACAAGCATTTTCTTTAGCGAATCCATTGCTTTCTCGGCCTTCGCCTCTTGGATATATGATAATACAGCGTTTAATGTCAAGGCTATACAGATAAAAATCGGTGTGCCAAGGTCCTCCCTGTCAGCAAGAAAAGCGATTATTGCTGCAAATAGTAAAAGGTAGACCATGGGGTCTCTAAAGTGATCTAATAATTTGAGGAGAGGATGGCGCGGTTTTTTCCCTTCTAGTTTGTTTTCACCATAAGTTTCCCGTCTCCTTATTACTTCCTCTGTAGAAAGTCCATCCGATGTACTATTCAATTTAGAGAATACATCATCCAATGGGATAGAATGCCAAAGTGGCTCTACTAAGCCACTATCTTGTTTTCCTGTTGAATCTAGAGATGGCATCCGCTCGCCCATCGAGAGCACATTCGGAGTCCTATTTGTAGACACGGGTCAAATTTGAATCGTAAAACATAACAGTTTCATCCGTAGCATTGACTAACTACTCCCCCTGCGAAGTGCATGGGCGAGTTCCAGCCATATGTACCAGCGTCGGAATCTCTACCCGAATTAACAGTACGGGCAATTATTCTTGGACTTGTTTTAGGGGCATTAATGACTGCCGCAAATACATATCTTGGTCTTTACATTGGAATGACAGTTTCCGCATCTATTCCGGCCGCAGTTATGTCCATGTTGCTTCTACGTATGTTCCGTTTCAAAGATGTTAGTATTCTAGAAAACAATATCGTTCAAACCATGACCTCTGCTGGTGAAAGTTTGGCTGCTGGAATAATTTTCACTATGCCAGCACTACTTGTAATGGGTAGAGAAATGGACACATTAACTACATTCATTGTAGCAATCCTAGGGGGTATACTCGGCACAATCTTTACAATTACATTACGGAGAGTGTTCATTGTTGAAGAAGCACTTCTTTATCCTGAGGGGATCGCATGCGAAGAAGTTCTTGTGGCGGGTGAAAAAGGAGGGTCGCAACTCATCGTGATCCTTTACGCCTTAGGGTTAGGAGCACTTTACGGGTGGATGGTGAAAGGATTCCAGTTGACACAAGCCAAAGTTGAAGTCGCTGTAGAAGTTGTTGGCGTGAGAATATATTCAGCCCTAGACTATTCCCTTTCATTAGTTGCAGTTGGATGGATTGTTGGCTTGAATATTGCTTCCTACATCTTTTTTGGCGCAGTGCTAGGTGTGTTCATTCTAACACCGATTTACGGTATGACTTATGGTTGGCCAGTTGACGCCGATTTAGCTCATGGATTCAAAACACTCTGGGCCACACATATTCGTTTCGTCGGTGTAGGTTGTATGGTTGTAGGTGGCCTTTGGACTCTTATTGATATGAGAAAAACGATTTCTAGTGGTCTGAAAAAAGCACTCAGTTCAGGACTAACCGATTCAGAAATTTCTACCATCAGAACTGAACAGGATATTCCTATGAATCGGGCTTTCATCGGCCTTGCAGTAATTGCAGTCTTGACTTTTCTATTCTATTGGTGGAAAACAGGTTCTCTAACATTAGCAATTGTTGGTGCAATATTCTTGGCTATTACCGCGTTTTTCTTTTCAGCAGTTGCTGGATATATTGCTGGAGTTGTCGGTTCGTCAAATTCTCCTGTGTCAGGTATGACTATTGCAACATTGATGGCTACATCTCTTGTTGTTTGGATTGTTGGTGGTGTATTCCTGAATATGGAACAAGATGAATTGATGTATGCAACTTTGATTATTGCGTCAGTTGTTGCTGTTAATGCCGCGATTGCAGGAGATGTAATGCAGGATTTGAAAACTGGTCACTTAGTTGGTGCTACACCCTGGAAACAACAAACTGCTGAATTAATTGGAGTTATTGTTGGCGCTGTTGTTGCCCCACTTACCCTAACTGTTCTGAATGAGGCTTTTAGGATCACGCCAACCTATTGTGCAGCAAATCCACATCCTGTATCAGGTTGCTCAAATGTATTAGAAGCCCCTCAAGCTGAAATAATTGGTACATTGATTGAGGGGATATTTGGGGGGACTGTAAACACACCAATGCTTGGTTTGGGTGTTGTTGTTGCAGTTCTAATTATCGGTTCCCGATGGTATCTAGGAAAAAGTGGCCCAACATTACCTATAATGTCAATTGCAATAGGAATGTACCTACCATTCTATCTCTCGTCCACCATATTTTTGGGTGGAGTGCTCAACCACTTGGTTACTAGAACAGCACATTTGCGCGTAGATGGCACCCTTACTGGCCAACCATCTGAAATAGCAATTAAATCTGGAAAAGAACTGGTTAGCAGAGGTACTCTACTCTCTGCTGGTTTAATTGCCGGAGAAGCTCTAATGGGAGTTGTTGTCGCTGCTTTCATCGTATTAGCATCATTTTCATCTTTACCTCGGCCAGATAATTGGTTACCGTTCTTAGGTACTCTTGGGCCAGTCCTATCAACGGTGTTCTTCCTATGGTTCTTCGGTGTATTTACTTGGCTTGTAACTAGAAGCCTCCCTCCTGCTAAAAGGCCATTTTCATTACTGTTTAATTGGGGTGCTGTGGTAGTAGATGGGGCTCGACGAATAATTAACAAAGTCATGGTTCCTTGATTCTCTAAATTATGTTTATATTAGAAACCATCAAAGGCTTACGGAAATGCAACCCCGATGGGGAAAGACCGTGATGAGTACAGAAAATGGAGCGGAAGAAAAATATTCGTCTATAGGTGAACTTCTGGAAACTGCTAAAAAATGTCGTAGAAACATAGTGCAGATGGTCCACCGCGCTAATGCTGGACATCCGGGTGGTTCACTTTCAGCGATCGATATGCTTGTAGCATTATACAAAACAAGATTGAATGTTGACCCTTCTAATCCTGATGATCCTGACCGAGATCGATTCATTATGAGTAAAGGGCATGCATCACCAGCAGTTTACTCAATTTTACATGAAATGGGTTTTCTCTCCAGTGAAGATTTGACTACATACCGAGTTATGGGTGGTGTTTGTCAAGGCCATGTAGATATGAAATGGACGCCAGGTGTTGACTTTTCTGCAGGCAGCCTAGGCATGGGCCTTTCATTTGGCCTAGGAACCGCTCTTGCAGCCACTCTAGATGGTTCATCTCGAACTTCGTATGTGATGTTAGGTGATGGGGAATTACAAGAGGGACAAGTTTGGGAAGCTGCTATGGCTGCTGTACACCATGAAGTTGGGAATCTCAAAGTGTTCGTTGACAGAAACCGAATCCAAAATGATGACTTTTGTGAAAAGCAAATGAGAATGTTTGATGTCGCTGAAAAGTGGTCTGGATTTGGTTGGGCTGTGCATGAATGTGATGGCCATGATATGAATGCAGTAGTGGAAGCAATTGAATGGATGGATACCATTACAGATGGGCCAGCGGTAGTTGTAGCACATACAATCAAAGGCAAGGGTGTATCTTTCATGGAAGATAACCCTTCATTCCATGGAGCGGCACCCAATGACGAGCAACTCATACTTGCGATGGAGGAATTAGAATGACATTAGCTGCATCCAGAGATGGTTATGGGTCGGCATTGGTTAAACTTGCTTCAGACCCTGAAGTAATCGTGGTAGAGGCTGATTTAGGGAAATCAACAAAGAGCCAGAACTTCAGAAAATTGTACCCTGAAAGGACCATCTCATTGGGAATAGCAGAACAGAATATGATGCTAGTATCGGCTGGTTTAGCAACAAGTGGATACAAACCATTTGCGTCAACATTCGCAATATTTACTGAAAGAGCATTTGAACAAGTTCGTAATGGCATTGCTAGACCAAATATTCCTGTTCATATTTGCGGCAGCCATGGTGGGATACACACTGGAACTGATGGTTCTTCGGCACAATCAATTGAAGATCTTGCTATCTACCGTAGTTTACCAAATATGGTGGTATTACATCCAAGTGATTTCAACAGTACTGAACAACTAACAATACAATTAGCAAACACCAATTCCCCATCCTATACACGCACAGCACGCAATAAAACACCTGTGATTTATGATGAGAAGGCAGCATCAAAATTGCAAATAGGTAAAGGAGAAATGTTGACAGAAGGTGGGGATGTGGCCATTATTGCTTGTGGAGTCATGGTTTCGAAAGCACTTGAAGCTGCAGAATCACTTTCTAGTAACGGAATAAATGCAACAGTAGTTGATATGCATACAATAAAACCACTAGATGGCAAACTAATTTCTTCACTAGCAGAACAATGCGGGTGTTTTGTTACCGCAGAAGATCACTCAATAATTGGTGGGCTTGGCGGAGCAGTGGCTGAACATTTAGGTGAAAATTGCCCCTCTCCACTTGAACGAATAGGAGTTGCAGACCATTTCGGACAATCAGGTGATGGAGATGAATTATTGGAAGAATTTTCAATGGGAATCAGCCATATTATTGCGGCTGCACAACGGGTTATTCAACGTAAATAAGTAGTTATTTCAAAAACCGTTCAATCAATGCTTTGATGAACAAATAGCATTCCCACAGGGGTGGGAGTGGTATCCATGAGCGACAATTCTGAGAAATTAAAGAAGTTGCTAGATGGCGAATTAGGCCCTGAGGCTTTAGAAGAAGACCCAATTCTTGCTAAATTAGCCGAGAGAATTTACGGCGAGGAATTCCTTGAGAACATGGGTCTATCTAGAGGGGAATCAAAACGTGCTCTTTCAGAAACTCTTTCTGATGATGACGGTGATGATTTGTTGATAGAAATCATACCTCCT
Source organism: Candidatus Poseidoniales archaeon (assembly GCA_012959435.1). Classification (GTDB taxonomy): domain Archaea; phylum Thermoplasmatota; class Poseidoniia; order Poseidoniales; family Thalassarchaeaceae; genus MGIIb-Q1. The sequence goes on along the minus strand of DUDF01000196.1, from coordinate 2,844 downwards.
TTTGAATCAGACATAGAGCCATTTGAGGCACCCACATCTTCACCTATCAAATCAGAAACAGCAGGGATGAGTAAGTCTGGATTAGTTATTGGTTTGACAATCTTACTAACAGGTCTTTCTAACCTATTCGGGATGTTATCATTCTTAGGCAATGATTGTACTGGCGGTGGTTGCCCTACAGATGGGCACACGAGAATCAACTGGGCAAGTATTGGTCACCTTGAAACTGGATGGGGTTGGTCTCCACCTGTTCTAGAGGGAAGTATTGGGGTGCCTGACATCACAGTATTAGGAATAGGACTCATTGCATTAGTTTGGACATACTTGAAAAGATAAAACCAGACAAAAATGTTGTTCAATACATTCTTGCAATGTGGTTTCTCTTTGTAGTCATTTTACCACTAATGATACAGGGTTTTTCATCTTCAAATGGAGTGATACATTCCCCAAGTATTGTTAATCCAGTTGTTTTCTCTAGAACTTCTGCATCAGCATCACTTCCATCAAAGGCTATTTCGTAAATCATGCATTCTTCTATTTGGGTATCTAGAGATGTCAAAGGAGTTACCATTTCATTCATGATTGAGGATGTTCTCGACTCTAATTCAGTTTCAATGGCTTTCAATTCATTAGTAACTTCATCAACAATATTTTCTATTTTGATTGGTTGTTTCCCACCAGTTCTTCTGGCTGCAAATGCGGTACCATTTTCAATATCTCGTGGGCCAATCTCCAATCTTAATGGGACACCTTTAATTTCCCAATCATAGAATTTCTGACCTGCTCTTTTGTCGCGGTCATCAATATGAGCCCTTAGTCCTGAAGATCTTAGTTTATCAGCTATGGAATTTACTGTCTCCATCACAGCATCACTCTTATGTGCAGCAACAGGAATCAGCACCACATGAATTGGAGCAGATTTGGGTGGGAAAATTAACCCATTATCATCGCCGTGGGTACCAACAACCGCGCCTAGTAATCTTTCAGACATGCCGTAAGTTGTCTGATGACAATTTTTGTGTTTGCCATCTACGTCTTCGTATGTCATTCCAAAGGCTTCTGCCCACTGGTCACGATAATGATGACAGGAAGCGACCTGAAGAGTTCTGCCGTTAGGCATAATCACATCAATTGCAATAGTGTACCAAGCACCAGGAAAAGTATCCCATACTGGGCGTTTAGAAACAATGACCGGTAAACAAAGGTCTGACATGATACTATCAACAATTTCTAAATCCTCTTGGATTTGAGCCGAGGCATCAGCTTCATCTTTATGTGCGGTATGTGCTTCAAAGAAGTGTATTTCTCTTACTCGGATAAATGTTCGCGTTTGTTTGGTCTCATAACGAAAGGTGTTGACTATTTGGTAGGTCTTTAACGGTAGGTCTGAATGACTCCTAATCCACAAAGGAAACAAGGTGTACATTGCAGTCTCCGAGGTAGGCCTGAGAAACATCGGGACATCTAGTTCGGTCTCACCTGCGTGCTTTACCCAATAGACTTCCTTGCTAAACCCTTCAACTTCCTCATCAAATCTGAGTTCACTGACATCAACGCCAGCCTCACGTGCTGCTTGTAACCTAGCCACAAGTTGATTTTCTTTTTCCAATAGGTCCTCAGGGATCAATAGTGGGAAGTGGACTTCATCATGCCCAGTCCTTTCCATTTCAGCATGTGTCAACGCATCAATGAACTTCATTGCCTTCCAACCATACGGCCGCCAAACATCCATTCCTTTGATCGGATATCTCTTATCCACAAGGTCAGCAATTTCAACTATTGCAGGGTACCAAGCATTGAAATCAGCCTTGGCTGGGATTCCCCGCTTTGCTTTGCCCTGGTTGCCCATGTGGTCGCCGGTCTACCCATCCGGCTTGAATACTACGCTACTAAATCGGTGTTAGGAGGCCGAGTTGGGTTGAATATCGCTAGAACCGCTGCAAGCATCCAAACTAATTCTAGAACTACAAATGCCCATTCACCAGTGTGCAGTGCTCTAACCCCCAAGATAGCGGAGCCAACAGCCATTAAAACTAGATATTTCAAACCCCGACTATTGAGGTAACCCCTAGTTTCTAAAATAAAGGCCATAAGAATACACAGCATTCCAATAAATGACGCCATACTCGTAATCGGTTCTAGGCTAGCAAAGGCAATCGTTGATTCAGTCATCTCTTGCTTGTGATAATTGCTTCTCAATTAGTTTTGCCATAGATAAATTATCTTTCAAGTCGATTAATGGACCCTTTGCATCAACCCAGAACGCGCGAACTACACTATCCTTCACACTTTCCAAGTGGTTAGCAATGACCGCATCTAAACCATTATTATTCAATGAGATTCGAGCTGATTGGATCAATTCCTGTTGGGTAAATCCTGATTCTAGTTTGAATCCAATTTTCAAATCATCTTTACACAATTTACTAATTATGTCAATATGTTTCTCTGTTTTCGCCAATTCTATTGAGAAATTTTCTTGGCCGGATTTTATTTTATCCATACTTGGATTTACTACTGTGTAGTCAAGTACAGCAGCAGAAAATATCCACGCGTCTGGCGAGTCATCACTTTTACTGATGTCTAAAAGTTGAGAAAGCATGGATTCTGGTTCTTTGCAATCTCTTATGTCTGTATGAGTTAAAGTTGATTTGATAGTTACTAGTCCTTTCAATATTATTATCTTATGCCCCATTCTATAGAGGTAATCTGCAATGTCAAAACCGGTCTTGCCGCTTGATGTATTTTGAATCCATCTTACAGAATCAATTGCACTACGGGTCGCCCCTAAAGTCAAGGCCACTCTTCTTCTATTGGGGCGGTTTTGATTAACTATATGTGAAAGTA
>DUDF01000195.1 GCA_012959435.1 Candidatus Poseidoniales archaeon | reverse complement strand
GGTTACAAGTACACCTCCAATGTATCTCAAGCTTGGGTACACCCGTGCTTTGCTGACAGTGATGGAGATGGATATGTCGACTTGATCGACCCTGACCCCGGACACCCAGGGGTGCCTGGTATGATGACCATCACTGCAGAGGAGGCTGGACTATGCGCTCACCACCTGACTGGAGACGGTAGTGCCCCATGGGACTTTTACCCAGGCTACGACCTACTCCTCAACTCACCATCTGCCTTTGACCCGGACCATGCAGATGATTCTGAGAAGAATCGCTACGGACTAGGATATTCTAGTACCGATTCCTATCTTGACATCAACGATGACGGTGACTTGACCGTTGGACCTGCTGGAAGCGGATTCGAGGGAGATATGCAAGGGCCATTCACAATTTATGTCAAATACTGCCTTTCACGCAATTGTGTAGATTCAACATCAGGCAAGGCACACTTTATTTCAGATGGTAGTTTGTTAATCAACACTATTTACGATTATGAAAACAAGTATGGCAGTCAAGTTACGGAAATAGATGCAAATGATAATCGAAAATGGGCACTTGACGCAATAGCTGAAGCACTTCTAATTAATGAGAATGGCACCCTATCTGCCAGCCCAGACGCTCAGGTAATCTTTGATGAAAGTCGCCACCAACAAACATCTTTCATGGGCGATACTTACAATCTAATCTACTATGTCCTCGTCTATTTCACAAGTGATTGGATGGCTATGTTACTTCTCTTCCTCTCCCTTTTCATCGCCTTTGAAGCAGTCATCATTCGCAAGACTGACCCTGAACCTTGGAGACATGTTTTCAGCATTATTTACTACGGATTTGGAGACTCAAGACGATATGGTTACTATAGCCGCGCAAACAAAGTAAAACAAGTTCTTCTTTCAAGAGTACGCAATCTGAACACCTTAACCAGAGATGAGTTTGATGCATTACCTGCACGTGAACTTCAGAAGATGATTAATGACCCCGTTTTAGTGAAGTTCGTCTTCGAAGACCGGAATTACTCACTTGAACAACTCGTTGCAGTAGTAAAACGAGTTAAATTATGGGGGCGCAAGTAAGCGAGGTGATTTCTGATGTGGACTAGAAAGGCAGCTCTCATGATGACATCTGGAATTGCGCTTGTTCTCATCGGAATGATGATGTCAAATTTCCAATTAATGGTAATTGGAATCGCTTTTATCTCATTCCTAGCAATCAATGGCTGGGTTACTGGACATGCTGAATTACATATTGTACGCACCCTTTCTGCCGATAATTTGTACAAGGGAGATGATCTCTATGTCGAATTGGCAATTACCAACAAATCTCGCCGACGCACCCAACAATTGGAGATTTTTGACAATGTACCCCACGAGATGAAAATGAAAAGCGGCCTCAATTACATGATGGTTAATTTAGGCGCAGGACAAACAACCAGAATCCGATATGTTCTCCGCTGCCCACTGCGCGGCCACTTTTCTCTTGGTGCGGTTTCAATCAGACACCGGAACACCTTCAATCTATTTTCAAACGAGATGTTCGTGGACCATCGTTCAGACATCATTGTATTCCCTCAAGTTCGTGATGTTGAGGAAGCCATGGTTCGGAGCAGAACACCAAAGATGTACACCGGCGCAACTACACTG
>DUDF01000194.1 GCA_012959435.1 Candidatus Poseidoniales archaeon | reverse complement strand
AATGTCGGGTCAACCGGCACAACTCAGGCAGCACCACCTGTACAAAACTGGGGCACACCCGGCATAACTGGAGCGGCTAACGATGGCACGGCATTGCAACCCACACCTACGCCACAGCCTAATCCTGAGGCAAGTGTCAACACCCCAATATCTACAACTGATGCATTGAATGCTCTTGGAGCAACTGCTAGCGAAAACATCGAGAGCGAAGGTGAAGAAGAACCCTCATCCCTTAGTAGCGCTCTGTCTATGTTTACATCGCCAGACGGCGAAGGAAGCGAAGAAACAACTGAACAAGATGATTCTAAAGAAATTGATGCCACCACAGATGACGTTGACACGAAAGAACCTGAAGTTGAGAAAGTAGAAGGTCAAGAAACAGCAGAGATTGAATCTACAGATGAAGAACATTCTGACGACGAAGAAGAGAAGTCAACTGAGGAAACTGAACCTGTAGACAAAGAGGGTAAGCAAACTGAGGAGATTGAATGGGGGGCATGGGGTGATGATATTGACGAAGAATTTGAACCCGAAGATATCGTTCCTGGCCTTGGACCTCAATCGGAGGGGGAGATTCTCAAACCCCTACCAGGTACAAAGGAAGGTGAATCTGGCTGGTACTTCGATATTGATGGCAAACCAGCATTATGGAGTTTTGAGCCCATAGGATGGGAGAAAAAGGATTAACCAACTTAACTATTGAATTAATAAATGAGGAAACCTAAAACAAAAATGTCTGCCACTACGAGCCCAATTTTCATCGATTACGGAAATCTATTCCAAATTTCTTTAATTGAGTTCAAGGCACTCATCTTACTCTCTTCTTCCATGATAATCAGCCCTTGATTTGGTGTATCAGTATTGTTCGTTTTCATTGGGGAATTCACCAGTTCTTACATCGTCGACATAATTGTTGATTGCTCCCTCAATTTTCTCTGAAAGGTTGAGGTAACGTCGTAGGAATCTCGGGCTGAAATCCATTGTAATCCCTAACATGTCGTGCAAAACCAGGACTTGACCGTCAACTCCTGCTCCGGCGCCGATACCAATCGTAGGAATTGAAATTGCTTTGGATACTTTGGTTGCAAGCCCTGCTGGAATTTTTTCTAAAACAATTGCGAAACAACCTGCTTGCTCAAGCATCTTTGCATCTGCAATGAGTTTCTCCGCTTCTTCTTCCTCGCGGGCGCGAACTGTATATGTTCCGAACTTGTAAATTGATTGAGGAGTAAGCCCGAGATGCCCCATTACTGGGATTCCCGCTGTTAAAATACGTTTAACTGAGTCAACTATTTCTGCACCTCCCTCAAGTTTTACTGCATGACCTCCACTCTCTTTCATAATTCGAATTGCGCTTTCTAGAGCTAACTTAGAATTACCTTGGTAGGAGCCAAATGGCATGTCAACCACAATTAGTGCACGGTCAACTGCTCTAACAACACATTGAGCGTGGTAAATCATGTGATCAAGCGTGATAGGTACTGTAGTTTCGTTTCCTGCCATCACATTGGATGCCGAGTCGCCTACTAAGATGACATCAACGCCGCCATTGTCAACAAGTTTTGCTAAAGAATAATCATAAGCAGTCAACATGGTGATTTTCTCACCTGCATCCTTCATCTCCTGCAAGGTATTAGTCGTGATTT
>DUDF01000193.1 GCA_012959435.1 Candidatus Poseidoniales archaeon | reverse complement strand
ACGGTTTCAACAACGATGAGAGATAAGAATCTGTTACCATTCTCCTTGAAGCATTAGTAAACTCATCCAAATTGACGCCAAAATCATTTTCATAAATCTCTGCCTGAAGTCCCATATCCAATTTATCTAAGCCAGCAACAAATAGGCCTTCAGGTGATGTCCTATCCTCAAATTCTTGCCATAAACTCTGCAGTTCCTCTGACCTAGGATGCCCATCTAATAATTGTGCAATCGCCTTTTCTTCAGCGGCCCGTTTACCCCCTTCTGGTTCAGGGTCGTGTGGAGTCAAATCACCTACAATAACTTCTGCCAAATCATGAATTAATGCTAGAGTGAGTACCTTTTCTAAATTCAGATCTTTGGGGCACGTCAATAGCCCAAGGAGAGCCATACCCCAACTATGAGAGGCCACTGTTTCTGGGTTATCAATAGGGAATCTAGTCCAACCTGCTCTTACTACCTGCTTTAGGCGAAGGCATTCCAATAACCTATTTCTGTCTTCAATGATTGTTGAATCTTCCGTCATGAGATTAGCCAATTCAATTACTTATTTAAGGATTAAAACCCTCATTTTTGGTAACACCAACAAGCCAATGCATTAGGGTGCCGACATCCTCGGCCTTACTATGGAGTGGGATGTGTCGGCGCTTAAAGGCCCGGAAGGTGCTGATTGGAGAGTACCTCCTGATGAATTAGCAAATCGGCTTGAACTGGTTGGGACGGCTCTTTTTGATGCTGGAATTGAATCAATGCTAGTACACGACCCTGTTGACCTCTATTGGTTAACAGGGGGGCGCCAGAATGGCATGCTTCTTGTTGGTGCAAAAAACTCTTCTGTTGATTCTGTTTTTTGGGTCCGCCAAAGTCTTGACAGAGCCGTTTGGGAGGCTGGAGAATCTGCAGCACCGTTTGAATTGTCTGCTCAACCTCGTGTCAAAAATCTCAATGATGAATTGAAACAACGGGGATGCACCACCACCCCAGCGATGCAACATGGGAGATTACCCCATAATCAGGCCATGTTTTTCCAAGATATGCTTGGAGAATCTGTGGATTGTACTAGTTTACTTTGGAATCTTAGAGAAATAAAAAGCCAATGGGAAATAGAACAGATGCGAGCCAGTGGTGAAGTCAATCGCTGGATGTTTGAGGCTATTCTTGATGAAGGTGGCGAAGGTGTTTCCGAAATAGAACTCGCAGCCGCAGCGGACTCGGTTAGCAGAGCGGCCGGATTTGGCGGCCAAATCATGATGAGAAAATGGCCAATGAACTGTGATAGAGTTGTTATCGCAGCAGGTCATTCTGGTGCTGTCCCAACTTATTTTGATTCAGCAGTCGGTGGTACTGGCCCTCATTCTTTTGCTGGCCTAGGGGCTGGATTTCACCGCATCAAAACCGGTGAACCGGTGTTAGTTGACATCGTACACTGCCACCGAGGTTATGTTTCAGACTGCACTAGAATGTTCAGTGTTGGTCCTCTTGACCAAGAATGGGCGGAAAGACTTGAGGCCATGAAGGAAATAAGTGACGAGGTAGTGACTAGGTTAGCGAAAGGGGAGACTTGCGAAATGGCCTACGAATCAGGAGTTACAATTGCTAGAGAGAGGGGATTTAGTGGCCACTTAATGGGCATGCCTCCTGACCAAGCACGGTTCCTAGGGCACTCCATTGGCCTCCACCTAGATGAAACACCTGTAGTTGCACGAGGATTTTCAAAACCTCTTCAAATTGGAGGTACCATGGCTATTGAGCCAAAAGTAATCTACACAGATGGAGCGATTGGGGTTGAAGATAGTTGGGTTAGAACTGAAGACGGGATGGAATGTCTAACTGCTGGCGATGCAATCCCTCTTCACCAAGAATGGGATTCATGAAATTATCCTTCACGCCGTAGGGTTCATTGAGGGCCAAGTTACGCCGTGTATCATGTGCGCCAAACCGTGGTCGCCTTCTCATGTTGCGGCACTTGCTTCAGCATATACTGACTTACGGATTTCAGGCGCTGTGAAACAGGAATTGGTTACTTTGCTAGTTGCCAAACTCAATGATGTTGTTCCACGTATGGAACAAGAAACTCTAGCCCAAGATTCTACAAGAAAGACCCTAGATGACCCGCAGCGAACAAGACTTGGCTTTAGCCGCACACGAGGATTGATGATTGAACGCATTGATGCTGTTGATTCAGTCAGTGCGGCTGCAGTCACCGCTGCTTGCGAAGAGTTGGAATTCTACCTCAGAGATGTTTTACGAGCCTGTGAAACAGTCTGCACTAACAATTCGATGGGAACTATCAAGCCGCGACACCTTGAAGAAGCGCTTTCCAATCTTGGAGTTAGTATACCAGATGAATCTCAAGAATCGGAATCTAAACCAATAATGACGACTTCAGATCCTTTAGAATCTCTAGTTGGCGGGGGAACTGGAGTCATCACTCCTGCAATGCTTCGTCAAATGGCTAAGAGTTTTTCAGGTATGAAAGTTGAAAATGACGCCTTGGAAGAGTTGCTTGAACTGTACTACGATGAAGCGGGAACTATTCAGCATGAAATGAAAAAATCTCTCACTGGTGGAAACCCAGCCGAATTTGCACCCCAGTTAGAAAAACTGAACGAATTAGCAAAAATGGGATTCTTGCACCGTACTCTCAAGTTAGCTGAAGAGCGAGCAAAAGCCAGTAACTCCCGCTCAATCACTATTGAGCATATCCTCAGTATTGAAGTCTGAAGGCGCAACAGGGAAAACCAACCACCCTCAGGCGTAGGTTGATGAGTAGTCGAGCACAGAAGGCGGCGCAGCGACAATTACTCGATGTTCTCTCATCTTGGCAAGAACCACACGGCACAGGAACAATTGCTGAAAGTGGTGCGCTAAAAGCAATGCAAGCGGCTGATGATGGTTCAGTCCGAATTCAAGTTACTCCAGCCCGTGCACACTGCCCTTGTTGCCTTCTTGACTTGATTGACCTGCGTAACGCGTTACAGAAGAAAAGGAAGATTTCAGCCGCTTTTATTGAAGTCACGGGAGTTCCTGATGTAAATCGATGGACATCTTCTATCAATGAATAATTGCATCACACTCCTAAAGTAAGCAGGAATTGTTGATTCCGGCATTAAAAATGGGTTTACAGGTGATATTTCTTAGCCGTCGCAGTTAAGAAAGAACCCCCAGCCCCAAGATTGAGGGAGATGCATGACTCGGGTTCGCGTTCACACCGGCAAAGCTGGTGCAGATATGGAAGATTCAACACTTGCTGACCTCCCTAATATTATGTCAGAAAACTCTGGAGGATGGATAGATATTTTCCAGCCTGATGAAGAACCAACTAGAAATTTCTTACAACAAAAAATGGGCTTCCACCACCTAGCCGTTGATGACTGTTTTGAAGAGCCAGCAAGCAGAAACTTCGTATATGAAAATCACAAGTTCACTACCTTCAAAGCAAGAGATGCAGACCGTGAACTTGACACTGAATATCTCCGTTCATTCCTACATGAGGGATGGTTAATCACTATACGTCACGCCCATATGCCAGGTATTGCAGAGTTTAGGAAGCGAATAAGCTCAAAGAATTTCATGACGGATGGAATGATGAAAACAGAGTATTTACTGTACCAACTTCTTGACTCAGTTGCTGATGATTGGATGAAGGTGTTAAGTCGCCATTCCGATAGACTTGATGAGTTAGAGGACCAAGTGTTTGACCCACGACAAAAGTATCCCCATCTTCTCGAAGATTTGCACGAGATAAAGGGTGAACTACGTGAAATTGCAAAATCAACAACTCCTCTTGACGACGTTATTCAAGGAATGTTGCACTCTACTGATGGCTTCGTAACTGAAGAAACCGACCTTTACTATCGTGATTTAGCAGATTTAACTCACTCGATTGTGACCCGCATTGAGAATTACAGTTCTGGTGCTGCATCAACTCGTGATACCTATATTTCTCAAACTTCAATGCGGTTGGCTGAGTCACAAGCTGAAACTGCCGAAGTCATGAGATTGTTGACGATTATTGCCACCATCATGCTACCAATTACCGCGGTGGCAAGTATTTTTGGAATGAATGTTCAATCATTTGGGGCTGGAACCGGACCTGTTGATTTAACGGCCATCCTAGCTTTGATGGCTGGTATCGGTGGTGGATTACTAATGTGGTTATACTTCAAAGGATACATCGGCGGAGAACGCAATTAATCACACTGGTTATTCTTCTTCGAATGCTGTCTTTAATTTCTCTTCGTCTTGAGCCCATCTCTTTCTCTGATACTCCTCAACCAATTCAAGTTTAGAATTGAGTTTTTTCCCCATGAAACGATAGATTAGAAATAGTATCAGAACATCAAAACCGATGAAAGTAACCAACAAATTATCCATATTATCAACTCATAGTGGGGGATTTGTTTCAATATCACATGCAGAATCTGCAATACAACAACATGCCAGAACATGCCCCTCCTCAATCAAATAATCATCAAGGCCAGGGGGTGGAGGTTCAGGGATTGGCACTTTTCCTTTGATTAATTTCACAAGGCAAGTACCACAATTTCCAGAGGTGCACCCACTAGGGATTTCAATTCCTGCCTGTTCTGCAATTTCAAGAATTGGAACACCTCCCTCAACCTCTGCACTGCCAAGAATGACCCCATTACGGAAGAAGCGAAGCAATGCCATATCCTTGGCCAAAGAGTTCTCCGCCTTGAGAATAGTGGAAACTCAACGGCTTCAGCGGTCAGACCAACGAGTCCAACGTCCGGTCTGCTTGTTGAACACAAGCCCAGCCTTTTTCATCCATTTGTTGAATTTAGTTGCACCGGCACCCGTTGCGACGATGAAATCCTCTCGGTCTTCTTGAGCTTGAATGTAGCCCTTTGCCGCTAGCGTCTGGTCAATCCAATCATTGATGTCCATCAAGCCACCACTCAATTTGCTTTCTGATACAGCAGCCTCAAGCATCTCGGCGTCAGCCCCTGTTCGTTTCAAGTCTGCTCTCAATAATTCATCCACTGAATCTACCTTGGAAATCTTTGGCCTGACTGCAATTGGTAGGCGAGGGCCTTTGTTTTCATCAATTGAAATCCCCTTACCATTATTGAGGAATGATTCCACTCTGTCAACCATGTTAGCGCTGAATTCTGTTTCACAATCCCAACAGATGTAACTCCATCCCTCTGGGTCTTCTTGATTGAGATTACCACTTACAGGATCTATTTCTTCACCACATTCTGGGCAAGCATATAGACATAGAATAGGAACCACCTTTCGGCGGAAGTCAGCAATATCTTGAGGAGTACCAGTCAATCCAAGGAGTTCATGATCCCTGGCTGCTTCTAATCCCCTAGTCTCTAGTTGGTCATTAATCTTAGAGCGCATCTCATTTTTCCCCTCTTCATCCAAGTTATTTTCCAACTTGCAAATTAGTTCAATGCTTTTGCCCAGACGAATCATCACCAATTTCTTGCTGCGAAAAGCCTCAACCTTTGCCTCTCTGATTCGCTCCTTCTGCTCAATGATTTCAGACAAGTAATCCTTCTGTTGCCTACGAAGTCGTTGTTTGTCAATGCGGTCTAACTTTTTGGGGGCCGACAATACCTTAGAGAGATATTTTTCAGAACCAGCACCTGAAGGCCCTGATTTGATTACTTCAATTACTGATGCAGCAATCTTTTCTTTTAGACCATAATTACCTATTAATTGTGCTTCTGTGATTTCTTTGAGTTTACCAATAGTCAGTCCAGCGTCAGCTAAAGTCTGAGCGGTAACTTCGTCAACCCCACGTCTCAAGAGTGCTAGATAAGTGTCCTTCTTTGCCATACGGCATTCCCCCCCGATGACACCGGAGCCGCGGGTCCGTTTTGAACCCCCCGTTTTGTCAAGAAAAATACGGAACTACTCATTCGTTGAATTGTTGGTTAAAATACTCTAACCTTTGAGCTAGTAAAAGCCACTCTTCGACTTCTAATTCTTCAGGTCTAAAATCTTCCCAACCATCCTCTAATACCGTATTTTCTTCATCAGAGAGAAGGAGATCGACTGCCTTAACCCATCTCTCTCGATTCCAATTTGGGACCCTTTCAATTTTTCTTGGAACACCTTTCAAACGATTTCGCATTTTTTTACGTCTTTGAGCGAAGGCGTGGGAAACCATTCTCTTTACTAGCCGGGATTCGACATCTATTCCAATTTCAGTACACAAATCATACGGCGTCATCAATACTAATCTGCTTTGAACTTCAGGATGTGGTGTAAAACAATGTGCAGGGACTTTCATATCCAAAGTGACTAACCAATTCAGAGCCGTATTGATTCCAAGCGGGCCGCGTGACGCTAATCCGAATTCCATTACTAATCGGCTAGCAAATTCATCTTGCAAAAGCAAGACGACTGATTTCAACTGATCTATCCCTTGTCGCTTTGCATTCTCCTGCCAATTATCAATTTTGGCAATCAAGGGGCTAGAAATTTGGTAAGGAGGATTGCAAACAACGTTGGTCAAATCCTTGGGCCACTGAACTTTCAGTGCGTCTCCTTCAATTAGAGTTAGTTGCCCGCTTTCAATTGCTTCAGCATGTACTCGATGTAGATGTTCAACCGCTATATGGTCAATTTCTATCGCAGTCACCCGCGCCCCAGTTAACAGAAGAAAATGAGTTAGTGTTCCAGGCCCTGGGCCAACCTCCAATACATGGGATTTTGAATCAACCTTGGATAGTTGAATCGGTACTTGAAGGACCTTCTCATCAACCAAGAAATGTTGCCCTAATTCTTTGTCCGCCCATCGGCGGTCAAGTAACAAATCTACTAACTCACGAACTACCCCGTCACTTGGCTCAACTGATGACATGGTCCCACTATTCCGCTACACGAACAACATTTTGGAGAAGGCTAGGAACCACCTTAGGGTCTTGTAATTCCTCAACCAACCTCTCAACAATGAGTTGTAGTGAATCTATTGTGCAGGCTTCATCAACCTCTTCAAATGTCATCCATCCGGCACTAACTCTACTTTTCATCATCTGTGTTGCTTTCTTTTGCCCGATACCTGGTAGTAATTGGAAAGCATGGAACTTGAGAGAGACCGGCCCTGCACGATTATAAAATTCCATACATGATTTTGGATTTTCAGAAAGTATCTTCTTCATCACATCAATAATCGCCGCTTGGGCTTGATTTGGTAATTCGCGATACCTGCCTTTGCCCAAAACTAAGGCGATTTTTCCGCTTTCCTCCTCAGTTGGAAGTTCTAACTTCTGACCAGGTGCAAGAATTCCACAACCAGGGTTTGCTCTAACTTTGATAAGATGCAAATGTTGTTCGGTAATACAATGAATTATCCCGCCACCTGCGCCACTTCCTTCTTGGGAAAGAACTCGGCAATGTGTCTCATGTGCCCACACCGGTTCATCACCGCCGCGACTATCTCTGGACCCTCCGCCGTGCATTTCACTCAACCCCGCGAAGCATGCTCTGTCACTTAAGGGACCGCTTTGAGCGGCCTTCAACCTTCATATCCAACATGTTGACGAACTAGAGTCACAATATGCTCAACTTCATCATCATCCATTACCACACGCCTTGAAGCCAGAATTGCCTTGACATCTTCTGGGTTCACTGGAATAATTTCAGCAATCTTGGCAGCAATATCAGGTGCTGCAGCCAACTTATCAACTTCAAGAAGTGCGTTAAGCATTGAATTGAAAACTTTAGTCTCAGTGATGATTCCATTGCGTGCATCCCCTGCAGCCCAAATAGCGTGGTTAAGTGCCATGTTCTGTTCGTAGGATAATTCTCCACGACGCTCTTGAGCATTCTCAAGTGCATCCCTAACTGTTGCATAATCAATGTATGTCTTCTCACCCATGTTATTCACCTCACTCCAAAGGACGCAAGTGTTCAGATCGGGCCACGATGGTTTTTGCCATGTTTCCGTCCTTAATTGCCAAGACGTAAGCACGTCCCTGCTTCCCTGTAATTGTTCCTGTTTGACCTTGGAATCTGCGATGTGGCATTCCTTTTTGATTGCCACCATCAATGACTATTGCGACTTTGTCGCCTTCTTCGTATGGATGCATGACTCGCCTAATGAACAGGCGGCCTCGATCGCTCTTACTGCGGCTAGCAATTGATCGAGTTCCTTGACGGATACCATGTGTTCTGCGCATTGTAACGTCTCCATTTCCCCCTATGGGGGACTCGCCGACTTGCCGCCCCTAATTAAGCGCGTCGGATTCAACATGCTACCAATATCATCTAATTCAATTCTAATTCTTCAATTTTGTGGAAGATATCGCTCAATCTCTGATTTACCACTGGTGTGATTAGTAAAATAATACACATTATCGAGTAAACGCTGATAATTGATTGAAGTCTTGAACGAATTAATTGAATAGCAAACAGCCACACCAAGTGATTAGGTGGTATAGATGCGGGACTTCTCAAAAATCGCAGAAATTCTAGTTCCTCAACGAAAAATGTTCCATATTTCAATTTTCGTAATTTCCCTCCTAATGATTCCTGGATTGATGTGGGCACTCACACCAATTGATGTGGAGGCATACAATCTTGATTCACCCGAACTTGACGCACGCGAAGTCATCACCAAAGAATACCCTGGAAATGAATTAGTTGCAGGATATGCAATAATCATTCGAGACCAAAGTCGTGTTGGTGAAAGCCCTTCAACTACTTACAACAACGAAATTGCGGATTACTCGGGAGATGGACTAGGTGTTTCGCAACCAAAGGGTGGAATCCTCAACCTCTCAGTACTTCAAGAAATTGATGAGAAAGCAGATGCGGCTCGGGCTGACCCTATTTCTGAATTCTACCGCCCGATTATATCAGATGTAACCCTGACACAGTTCAATGGAGTACTAACCTTAACCGACCAAATACGGACTTTTATGGCTGGAGAATCCTTACTCACACAACCTTCGATGAGCCCTTACGGTGAATTACTACCACCTCGCACAAATTGGACTGATTGTGGTGACCTAGAATGCCTCACTTTTGATGATGAGGGGATAACCCAAGCTCACATTGATTTAGCGGCTCAAAGATTGGTCAATGGAAGTAGTGGAGTATTCCTACGCTGGCTTTCACTTGACAGGGGATTTCATGCTGCTGATGATGGGACTTTGGGGCCAGTCGGTGGTGCATTAGCAGCTAATGGAATTTGGCAGAATGCATCTTGGGAAAGTGGACGCTGGTCTGCTAGTTCAACTTGGTTGCTTATACAATTTGACCGCGGCGCTGCTGAAGATGCAGGGTGGACCTTTGAATGGGCAGAAGCACGCGCTGAGAGCGGATATGAATGGAATGGTTTGCGATTAGTAACCACACCACCGAAGCGAGATAAAGAATTCTGCCAAGCTTCGGTAGAATCGGGTGAAGGCCCGTGCGCTTGGGAATGGGCAATTATTTCACTTGAAGATTCAATGCGGGAGGCAGATGATTTATCTCTAACGATTGCAGTTGCTGAAGGTATCAATATTGAAGTAAACAAGGAACTGAAAGAAAGCATAACACTTCTCGCCGCTATGGGATTAATTGTCATAATATTACTTTGGGGAAGCCTACGCCGATGGTCTGATGTTGGTATTGTTTCGGCTGGACTAACCCTTAGCCTCGTGTGGATGTTTGGATTAATCGGCTGGGTAGGTGAAGCGTCACAAGCAATCGGCCACCCATTAATCGAAAGAAGTCAATTCTCAAACCTACTTCCAATTTTGATTCTTGCCCTTGGTATAGACGATAGTTTACATGTTCTACATAGGTACAAAGAGGAAAGAAAGAATGGTTTTGATTCACTAACTTCGGCCTCAACCTCACTAACAAGAGTGGGTAGAGCGATACTACTGACTTCACTAACAACGATTGCCGCGTTCTCTGCAAATTTTGTTTCCGATATTCCGGCTCTACGTTCATTTGGGCTTGAGGCTGCTCTAGGAGTTGGTTCGGCTTTCGTCCTTACAGGATTATGGGCACCATTAGTTCGGCTTGACATTGACCTTTGGTTAGAACGAAAAGGAAAATTACCTGATGAAGATAAAGATAAGATACATCTTCTTCCCAGCCATTGGTTAGCAGGAGTTGCAAAAACTTCTGCTATTTTTGGGCCAATAGTAATTCTCGCAGCATTGCTACTATCAGCCTATTCAGCACCATTGATGTTAGGGCTTGAAGGAGATTTCAAGGTAGAGGATTTCCTAGATGAAGAATCAGATTTTGCTACTGTGGTGTATCTAGTCAACGAACGCTTCTATTCGGAGGGGGAACCGGCTGAAATTTTAATTGAAGGAGATGTGATAGATCCAAGAGTCTACTTGGCAATCACTGAAACGAGGGCTAACATGAATATTCACAGTGAATCAGACCCTGACAGATTCACAATCTCTGCTAACGGAAATGTTGACATGAGTGCATATGACCGTTTTGTCACTCTTGCTATCCTTTCAATGGCTAATAACATCACTCCTTTCATCAATGCTGGATGGGACCCCACTGACTCAAAAGGTGGAGTCGGATGCAATCGTTCAAACTTCGGATTACCTCTAACAGATGATGAAGAGTGTCTGAGATTCCTTGTTGGTTTCATCTCAGTTCATGGAATTCCTGAGACTAATTCGACACCGGCTATTCCACCATCATTGATGGCTCTCTATATCATTCCAGACAGACCACTTGACCCTGCAAATCCGATGCTGGCTCTTGACGGAAGTACACCGCGTTACGAGCGGATGCTAATGCGATTCGGGTTGCGTCAACCCGAGCAATTTCCAATTGTAGAAAAGGCATTAGAAGAACTATACCGTGACATGTCAGCCTTTGAAAATCTCTCTTCAACAGAACTGAAAGAAAGGTCAGACCTCAATTCCGCTTTCTCTAACGAAGAATACCCTGTTTCATGGGCTATCGCCACCGGAGAACCAGTGGCTCGCTACGTCGCCGCCTCATCACTACAGAACGAAATGCAAGCAACACTAACCCTTGGCGTATTCTTCTGCATAGTCACCCTATGGTGGGGTTTCAGACCACCTAAAGAAGGCATCAAAGAGCGACTTTCTCACAACTTTGAGAGTGGTTTCCCTTGGGCTTTTCTTTCAATTATCTATGCGCCAGCGGCTGTGGCTCTAACTGCTTGGGCACTAACGGGATTAATCGCTTCCCCGACCGTCGCCATAATTTTCGCAGTAATTTCCTTCTACGGCACACTAGTCTGGGGCGAAGGCCCACTTGGACTATCCCTCCTTACAACCGCCCCTATTCTTCTAGTCGTAATTTGGTTATACGGTTTGATTGCCACACTTGGCTATGGATTGAATATGGTGACTGTGGCTATTGCCACTCTTTCTCTTGGGGTCGGAATTGACTATGTTATTCATGTAATTGAGCGATTCCGCGAGGAACGAGAAAAACAGAAGACCGTACTTGTCTGTATTGGCGCAGTTGGTAGTGCGTCGGGAATCGCCTTGGTCGGTTCGGCTGCATCTGACATTCTCGGATTCCTGGTGATTTCATTCTCACCCATGGGATTCTTCTCACTGTTTGGGACATTCTCAGCAGCGATGATCTTCTTTTCACTGATAGCTTCACTGATTATTGCTTGCGGAATGCTTGGCATCATCTCATATCGTAGTGTCATCAGCGAGGCCCGTAAGAGTGGTGGTTGAAATGGCTAATATTCCTGAACTAACAGAATTAGAAAGGCGAGATGTCGATTTGATTCTTAGATATGCAGATAGTACGGAATATGTTATTGATTACATCACTTTGAGATTGCGCTGTCCTTGTGCAAACTGCGACCCACGCCGAGAAACTGATGCTAGGCAGGAAGAGTTTGAGGCTGAAGTTAGACTTCAACGAAACGAAAAACCTGCAGTCGAAAAGGTTGGCCATTTTGGACTAAGATTCAAATTTGATGGCCGTGGATGTAACACTGGAATCTACGGATTTGATTTATTGCATTCAATAGGTAAATCGACAAATTCTGATTGAATGTCCCATAGCATGGATTCTTGAAGGAGTAGCAAGTCGGAGGTTTGCAATTGAACGGTGCCCCCGTTTGGTAGCATGAGGGAATGCTCGTGTCTGGAAGTGAAGATGAAGAAGAAGATTGGAGCAATTATGCTTCGGCTGGTTACAGTAGTGCCTACGACCCGTGGGCTGACTTAGTACCCCAAGAAGAGGCTGAGGATTTTGACGACGATTTTGAGATAGATGAGTTCGCCTCGATTCGCCCACCACCTGCTGATGAAGGTTTAGACAAATTGGTTAGCATGGGTGCTTGTGACTACTGTATAGTGCGTTTATCAGGTCAACTTTACTCGTGGGATGATGCTCAAAACTTAGGTCCCACAATACGCAAATCTAGTGAAGAAAGAGGCACGACAAAGAAGGATGATGCTCAGTTTTGCCCATTTTGTGAAGACCTTTTTGTTGACATGGATGTTCTAGTCAAAAAAATAAAATCTGAATTAGATGGTATCGAATTCAAGAAAATGCAAATTGGTGCTCATTTTGCTAAAAGCCATGTTTCAGAAGAAGATGATTTGCGAACTCGCCATGGGGCGAATGGAAGTCAGGCGCTGAAAGCTGCTTTCAACGATGCCCTTAGCCAAAAATTAAAACAGGAATTGAAAGGTGTTGAGTTGGTGAAAGAACACCCTGAAATCATGGTGTTGATTGATACACTTACATTCAATATTACAGCAGAATCACGATCCCTATATCTCTATGGGAGATATCGTAAACTTGAGCGTGGAATCCCCCAAACTCGCTGGCCTTGTCGGGCTTGTAAAGGAAGAGATGGGGGGTGTGAATCATGCAATGATACCGGCTTGCAATATCCAACAAGCGTTCAGGACCAAATTGGAGAGCCGTTGCAAGCCGCTTTCGAAGCAAAAAATACTGCATTCCACGGCATGGGGAGAGAAGATATTGACGTAAGGTGCCTCGGAAGAGGGCGCCCATTTGTAATCGAATTAAAATCTCCAATCCGTCGTTATGCAGATCTGAGTGAATTAACTGAGTTAGTTAATGCAACTTCTGCTGGCTCTGTTGAAATCAGTGAACTGCGCTCATCCCGCCGCTCGGAAGTTGCCAGAATCAAAGGAACTGCTGCTGAAAAATCATACACTATCCGCTTCAAATATGGGCCAGAGCCACATGTGATAACAGAAACCGCAAGTGATGACAATGGTGGAGCAGATGAGCAAATTGAAGCACAACCTGAAGTAGAACCACCTGCTGAGTTAACACCTGAATTTGTGAAAGAAATGATTACCTCACTTGAAGGAGTCACACTAGAACAGAGAACACCCCAAAGAGTATCTCACAGAAGAGCTGACAAAGTACGAAAAAGACAGGTTACGAGTATTTCAGAAATATCAGTTGAAGGTGATGAAGCAGAGATGACTGTTCGTTGCGAAAGTGGAACTTACGTCAAAGAATTGGTTCACAGTGATGAAGGTAGAACTGTACCGAGTGTCGCAGAAAAACTAGGTCTCGTTTGTGAAGTTATTTGGCTTGATGTGAACGATATTCATGCTGATTGATGGTAAAATCAATTGAAACAGGACTCCTCCATTCTACTGAAACTTGATAGACAGGCCCTTGATGGGCACAATATGCAAGAACAATTAGAATTCAACCCGAGCTTTTCAATGCTGACTATCAGTCTTGAACCGGGTGAGGCAATAAAAGCAGAACCTGGTGCCATGGTAGCCCAAGCAGGAGTACAGATGGTAACCGGAAGTAGTGGTGGCGGGGGCGTAGGAGGTTTCTTCAAGAGTATCGCAAAAGCAGCTGTCGGTGGAGAATCATTCTTCCTAAACACATTCACAGCAGACCCAAGTGGTGGTTGGGTTAGCCTTGCACCTGGGCTTCCAGGAGACATTGCGTGGTTTGATGTCCAACCAAATGAACCTTTATTCATTCAAGGTGGTTCATTCCTTGCGTGCACAACAAATGTTGAAACTGACACAAAATTCCAAGGAATGAAGGGGCTTTTTAGTGGTGAAAGCATGTTCTTCATTCATGCTACAACTCAAGCAGGAGCGGGGCGTGTGTACTACAATTCGTATGGAGCTGTCAAAGCGATGGAAATTAAGCAGGGACAAAACATCACTGTTGACACTGGCCACGTAGTTGCTTTCACTCAAGGAGTCCAATACAATGTTGGAAAGGTTGGTGGACTCAAGTCACTAGCATTTGGCGGTGAAGGTTTAGTCATGGACTTTTCAGGTGAAGGTACTGTTTGGATTCAGACTCGAAATCTAGGAAGCCTGGCTTCAAACCTAATCCCATTCTGGCCTAAAGGTTAAGGAATCAAAGCCCACTATCACGCAACGCATTCAAAGCGGCTTGCTGCTCTACTGTCAAATCACCTGATTCCTGCAATTCTAGTTCAACATCTAAAGGACCACCGTTGTAGCCTTGCCCTCGTAGTCTGCGTCGGTCTCCTGAGCGTGAATTTGGTGGGACATCAACTTCAACGATTTTTCCAGCAGGGGTGTGAATTCGTACTTTCCCACCTAGCATCATAGTGCTGTAAGAAATCTCAACAGTCTGAATCAGGCGGCCACCTTCCCAATGTCTACCTTCATCAGCATCAATTCTGACAGTCAATAATAGGTCTCCTGCCAAACCATTTGGTGCTTGATGACCCATTCCTTTTAGACGCATTACTGAAGCATGTTCGGCAGCGGCTGGGACTTTCACAGTGATTTGGCTCGTCTTGCGAATTACTCCTTGAGTTCCGCACTTACTACAACCTCTTCCCTTGCAACTACCACATTGTTTTCGCCGACCTATCGTGAATGGTTTTTGGACACCACTCTGGGCTTCTTCAAGTGTCAAATCTAGAGGGGCTTCAATGTTAGACCCTTTTTGTGGTTGTTGTGGTCTTTGTTGGCCACTACGTGGTTGTCTTCCTTGGTCAAAGATCGTACCACTACTACCTCCACCAAATGGGTTACTACCCCGTCCACCCATGAATGATGCTAGAATATCCTCAATGCCACCAGCACCGCCGGAATTGAATTCAGCATTACCAAAATCTCCGCTACGTCCGCCGCCAAACATATTCGCCATGCGCTTTTGCTCATCGAATTTTTTGCGCTTTTCGGAAGTATCTACCTTGTCATAAGCACCTTGGATTTCTTTGAATCGGCCTTCTGCTGCAGCATCTCCAGGATTTCTATCCGGATGATGCTGACGGGCTAACTTTCGATACGCTCGCTTGATTTCTGCATCTGTCGCATCGGGCGAAACGCCCAAGCTTCGGTACGGGTCATCAGCCATGTCCAAAGAGACGGAAACGCCGGCTCACTTCAACCCCGCCATAACAACCATGATGCCAAATGACATCACGGCACATATTGGGTGGAGTCGATGAGTGATGCTTCAGGCGATAATTCAGCAAACCTAACCCGATACACAGCGACGCATTTGATTGATGACGATTGTAATCTCCATTCTGGTGATTTCATACTCCATCCTGATGGTTCTTGGAGCCCATCAAAAGGCGACGAGGATGTACAAACCACGATTGATGGGACATCTAGGGTAATTACCCGTTCTTTTCAGAATTGGCACACTCACCTACCAATGGTGCTCAACCGAGGAATGGGGGAAGGGCTAACTCTTGAAGACTGGCTGGAAAAGAACATCTTCCCAACTGAAACCCGAGTTACTCCTGAGTTTGTCAAGACTGGTACAATGGCTGGTGTAGCCGAGTTGATTGCCTCAGGTACTACATTCGCTTGTGATATGTATCACTATCCTGCATCAATTGCGCCAGTATTGGCTGAGGCTGGAATTCGCGGCATTGTTTGTGGGCCAACAACTGCTTGGCCACCACCTGAAAACAACGCTGAAACTGAGGATGCTCGAGTTCTCAGTGAACTTGAGAATCTTATCCGAGGGGGCTCACTAGCGAGTGACAGAGTTGAATATGGAATCGCAACCCACGCAGTTTACACCTGCTCAGAAGAAATATTACGGCGTGCTAGTGACATGTCGCGAAAGTATGGGGCAAGACTGCATATTCACACATCAGAGACAAGAGCAGAGGTTGCCAAATGCCATGAAGAACATGGGATGTATCCAATAGAATACCTCGACTCGCTTGACTATTTTACTGATGGAACTGTTTGTGCCCACTGTGGTTGGGTCACTAAACGAGAGATGAGAATTCTTGCTTCGCACGGGGCTCATGCGGTACATTGTCCAGTGTCTAACCAAAAATTAGCAACTGGCGGAACTCTATCTTATCCAGCGATGATAGAGGCTGGAGTTGATGTCAGACTTGGTACTGATGGAGCGGCATCCAACAATTCTCTTGACATGCGGGCTGAAGCTAAAGCCGCTTCACTCATTCAACGCCATGACCACTGGGATTCCACCCTGCTTCCTCCGCGGGAAGCATGGCAATTAGCGACAAAAGATTCCACTGATTGGGTTACATGGGATCTAGATGATATTCGAATGCGGCCACGCGGAATTAACAATCGCCGCTTGCTTGCCAACCTGCTCTATTCAAATTCACAATGCCTTGATGTCATTGTTGCTGGAAAAATCATCCGCCAAGAGGGTGAAACTCTAACCATTGACGAACAGAACATTAGCCTACAACTTGAAGCAGCAGTTGCAGAATACTATGATGGAATTAACCCACCCCAAGGGTGAATATCATGAGTGGAGGGAAAATTCCATTCTTTCCTTGGTCATGGCCATGGTGTGATTCAAATGGTTTACCCCTAAGACCTCTTGAGTTGTTCCTTTCACGGAAATTTACCTTTTCATACCTAATCCTCATCTGGATATTTTGGTTATCTGATATGACAGGGCCACCCAATAATTGCCACATCACCGGTGGTGGGTATTCTTGCATTGCTGGAATTTGGCCAAGTGACTTAGTTGATGCACCGGTTCGCTTTTTCACATCACTGTTGGTAATTCCATTTTTTCATCATGATACCCCCCACATCATATTCGTTACAATGAGTTTCCTAGTTTTTGTACAATCGTTTGAAGCCAGAGAGGGTGCGATTCGAACCTACGTTTTATTCATGATTTGTCTTTCATTAACAGCAATTGGAGTGTCAATTGGAATGCATATCGGAGAATTAATCTACCCTGATAGTGAATTTATCCGTAGTGGATTTGCGCGTAATTGGAATGGTGGCTCCGCTGGCATGTTCGGAATCATCGGAGCCTCCTCTCATCAAGCCCGTAAAGCATGGCTAGTTCCAACTATCGCAATTGTTTTTGAGATGTGGAACCATTTTATCAACGGAATCGGTACACTAACATCAACTGCCCACATAGTGTCAATGACTGTTGGATTCCTATTGTGGGGATACTGGATTTCAAGCCATAGTGAAAGTAGAGCGATTAAAGAAAAGCGAGACTCTTGAGCAAAATTTGATACTATGTTTCAACAACATTGATGTTTACAATCAGTAAAGGAAAAATGCTACTGCAAGAATCGCGTATGTTGCTAACAACATTGAACCCTCAAGCCAATTTGATTTGCCATCAGAAGCAATAGCGTTGGTTATCAACACCGCTAGAAACGTAGCCAATGTCTCAAATAAGCCAAACTGGAAAGTCAATGGCACATTGATTAACCATGCTAACATGACTATTGCTGGAGCCACGAAAACTGCTATCTGAGTGCTAGAGCCAACCGCTATTGAAAATGCTAAATCCATCTTATTTTTACCAGCAACAGATACTGCTGTGAAATGCTCTGCTGCATTTCCAAACAGGGGTAATAATATCACACCAATAAAAAGAGTTGGAAGTCCCCATTCATCAGCCGCAGATTGAATTGAGTGAACCATTATTTCAGCCATCCAAGCCACCATAATAGTAGCCCCGATAAGTAGAGTCATGGCTTGGCGCTTGGCCATCACAGGTTCTTCATCATGGTCTCCGTCGGTGGCAAACAATTCCGTGTGAGTACGAAATTGGAACAACAAAAACAACCCGTACATTGTCAGTAAAATCACTGCTGTAATTCTAGAGAGAGTGATTATCGCCTGCTCATGTCCATTTCCAGTGAATTCATATGCAGTGGGCAAAATTAAAGCAATCACAGCCAAGAAGAGAAGGGAACCGTTCGCCCCAACTTGGGTACCTGAAAATTCCTGCACTTTGTGATGAATTCCACCCCAAACAAATGCGATCCCAAGAACTAACAATAGATTACCAAGAATTGACCCAATAAGTGATGCTTGAACAACACTAATCATTGTTGCAGCAGTTTCTGCGTCACCTGCTTTGAGGGCAGTTGCAGCTGCCATCACTGCAAAAATTGCGATTATCATCTCGGCAGCGTTGCCAAAGGTCGCATTTAGTAAGCCACCAATTGACTCATTGGTTTTCAGTGCAATTTGTTCCGTCGCCTCGCCCATCAAATATGCAAGTGGCATGATGGCAGCCATTGAAGTTGCAAACGCCATTGGTGCATTGGGAGAAAAATTACCAAAATAAATCGCAATAGGAACGAAAATCAGCATCAATGATAGTTTTGATTGACGAGGGTCAAGCAATTCAATGACTCCTTCCCACCCCAATTCAGTTGCAACTGCATCACCATCAATCGCCTCTGCCATATTACATTGAGAGATGGGCATAGTAGGTGAAACCTACGCAACATACGCTACTCAAAGCATCGGTGCGGCAGTGAGAGTTTTTGTAGAGTCGACTCCTTCAATAGCCCTAATTCTATTGATTACTACGCTCCCAAGTAATGCATAATCCTCACAAACTATTTTCACATAAAGGTCATATTCACCGAACAATAACATTTGCTCAACCACCTCTGGTATTAATCGCAATTCGTTGTAAACTTCTGTCTCTCTCCCAGGTTCTGCAACTATCAGCACAATGGCCGTCGCTTCAGTTGATCGTATCATCTAATTCCCTCCATGAACTGAAGTAGTGTGGTCTCTGTGTATAAACCGGTCGCTCAAACTCGCTTATGTTCCTAATTACAAATTTACTTTTGAAGGGAATACAAACTTCTTGCCTTAGTACAATCTTGTTTCATTCTAAATCGATTACCACTCCTAAGCCATCACCTTGATGACCATTACAACTAACCCCTACATGATGAGTGGGACTTGCGCGCACCGAATTGCCATCACCGGCACACCGGGTAGCGGCAAAACCAGTGTAGCTGAATTTGGGCTTGCTAATTCTAACGGAGATTGGCCACTATCGATAATTAGTGATAAGGAATTAGCCGAAAAAAATGGGTTTCTTGGCAAAATTGACAGTAATGATGGCGCCCAACCAATTGATGTTGAACAATTGGTATCTACTCTTTCAGAACAATGGGCACAACCCCCTAAGGATGATACGTTGATTGATGGGCATCTATCGCATCTACTTCCGGTTGATGCTGTCGTCATTATCCGCTGTAATCCCGAGGTGCTTCAAACCCGAATGCAAGATAGGGGTTGGTCTAAATCAAAAATTGATGAAAATGCTGAGTGGGAACTCCTCGGAGCAGCATGGAATGATGAGCATGAATGGGGAAATACCCCTGTATTGGAATTAGATTCTACGGAAACTAGTGTTGATTCACTTTTCACCCAGATTGAGGCTTGGACAAGAGATGGGTTCAAGCCCGAAAGCCCAGAGCAACGAATCGACTGGATTACAGTCCTGCATGGTGAATGAACATGGCACTCAATAATTTGCGAGAAGAATTTACGAAATTTGTTGCACCACTAGTAAACAAATTAGGCTTTGTTAATCCAAACTACATCTCCTGGTTTAGTTTGTTTATTGCTGGAATTTCTGCATGGTGTTTTGCCACCGCAACCGCTGATGCAGAAGGGGCAAGAAAACTAATTATGGCCACACTACTATTTGCATTTGCAGCATTTTGTGACGCTTTAGATGGGCAAATTGCGCGAGTTCACAATAAAGCCTCATCGTATGGAGATTTCTTAGACCATACCATTGACAGAATCGTTGATTTTGGTATCATCGTGGCTATTGGAGTAAATACTGCATGGCTTACATCACCACATCTTGGCTACATGGCAGGGTTAGCTACTTTGATGGGTTCTTACATGGGGACACAATCTCAATCCGTTGGCCTAGGTAGAAACTATGGAGGGTTCGGAAGAGCCGACAGGATGGCAATTACCTTTTTTGGTTGTATTGCGGCTATTTGGCAGGCCAGTACCGGAGTTGAAGATTATGGTCAAATACCTCTATTTGATGTTGAAATTAATGCTTTATCAATTGTACTTTTAATTTCGCTTTTAGGCGGGATATACTCCTTTTTCACCCGTTTTATCACTGCCCGTAAGGAACTCGTAGCGATGATATCCGCCCCCCAAGGGGGCGATGACAACGATGATGAGAATTGAAATGGTCAAGATTTGACCCTAAATGCCCTCATAGTGCGTCAGCCTCATAACCGCCTCGTTACCACACCCCCTTACGGAGGGATTGAGCGTGCGCTGTATTCAGATGAGTAAATCAATTCTAATAACCACACTTTTGCTATTAGTCACGGCAGTACCTTTCGTGCCTACTGTTGCAGCAGATCAGGCAGCCCCAAATGATTTACAAGCACAGAATATTGAAGCCATATTCGATCCTTTTATGGAATCTACAACGATAATGTGGGAAAATGTTGGGACTCAAAATTTGACCATCGCTCAAATGCTTCAAACAAGTAGATACCTCATTTATCGTAGTGCTACTCAGATGAATACTAGCCAGATTCAGAACAATACGATTCCCTATATCGCTAACGTTTCAGCCTGCACAGGCAATGTCATTAGTTGCCCTAGTCAACAACATTCTGTCAGCCACCCATTACCACCTGGAGTCAATGGCACATTCTTTTACGGTATTGCAACTCAACTAGATGATGGTTCACTAAAAGCGTTCATGGAGTTCGGAAGTGCGCAAATCCCTGAGCCTATCCCCGAAAATACACATGATATTATTGCACCATTCGCGGTAAATGCCACATTTTTCCCTGATACTAGTAGAACCAAAATAGATTGGATTAATCTCAATCAACTCCAGCCGGGAACCTTGCTTGAGAATGGCCCGAATGCGTATATCTCAAACATTTACCGCCATCTTAATCCAGCAAGTAGAGCAAATTGGTTTGGAATGCAAAAGACACTGGTTGCAAGCGAACCTGCTGGCATTTCAAGCACAAGCTACGATGTTCCACTAGGCACTGATGTTGAAGCATATTATTCTGTTACTTACTCATATCTTGGGTACGAAGACTTCCGTTTCATTGGTGGTGTCAATACCATGAATGCTGAATTCCCCGTTGCTGAAGACAATGTCGCACCTATTGATGTCCAAGGTGTGACGGCATCATTCATAGCAGAATCACTTGGTGGTACAGGAAACACCACAATCACTTGGGCTGACCTCCTAGAGGAATTAGACGGCACTTATCACGTATGGCGTTCAGGTGCACCTTTCAATGATACCCAAGACCCAAACATTGAGCATATTGCTGCGGTACCTTCAGGAGTTGCGACGTATCGCTATGAAGTTGAGCGTGGCACTCTAGGATACGCATACTATGCAGTAACCTCTGCTGATGCACGTGGTAATCACAATAGCACAATCCTACCTTCCTCTGTAGCCGGGCCTATCATGGAGAATGCTTTTGATCCATGGGTAGCAGAACCAACTAATGTCCAAGCCACATATATCGGCGGTGGATGGACCAACGTCACTTGGACTGACCAAGTAGGTGCAGAAGGTGAATCTTATCACATCTGGCACTCTTGGACTAAACTCTCAGCAGCAAGTAATCTCACTCTTGAAGCAACCCTTGCAGCAACGGTCCCTGACGGGGTTCAATACGCATTAATCCCTGTCCCAATTGACAAGGATAGGCTTTCGTACTATTGTATAACATCGGTTACTCGATATAATCATCTCAATGCAACATATGAAGATACAGGGTTCTTTCAAAATTGCATACCATTGTCTGTTCGCGAAGACACTCTCCCCCCTGCACCAGTACAACTAGCGCAACCAATGCTCCAGGGTAGCCAGAATAGCGTTTTATTATCATGGATTAATTCCCTAGCTGAAGTGGATGAAACCTACTCTATTTGGCGACATCTCGGCACTCCCTTTGAAAATAACGAAACGGGGAACTTGTCTGATGATGAAGGCTGGGAATTGATGATTGACAATTATTTACCACTACCTTCTGAAACTACAATTCTCAGAGAATTATCTCTAGAAGAAAACTTGGATAGGCATGCTTGGTACGCTCTTATCGTAGCAGATTCGTGGGGGAATTCTAGAGATTCAGTCAGTAATCGTTCAAACACATGGTTAGTACACGAGGACACAACTCCTCCTGAAGTTGAAATCTTACTTGGGATCGGAGGAGAAGAGGGGGCGCCTAGTGGCCCACTAAAAAGCGGTGATTACCGATTACACATCCATAGTGGAGAACCATTAGATGAATTCCCCATAATACAGGTACAGACTGAGAATTATATTGAAGGTTCAGCAATTGGAACCACCTTTACTCCTGAAGGTGAAGTCACCCGCGCCACACCATTCCTAGCATCTGATACTCACTTCATTTGGGATTTCCCTATTCCAAGTGGGATGGAAACAAGTAACGTCACAATCACTACCACATTAGTTGACATCGTTGGAAACTCACAGACTTTCTCGCTAACTAATTGGTCCGTTGATTCCAAAGCACCAACCATTGAATTATTCTCACCATCATCTGAAAGCAAGTACCTGTATGGGACTGAAATCAGAATTCATGGTGTCGTCACCGACGATGTTGAACTTGTTGAAGTGAAATACCAATTCACTAACGTCGGCGAATTCTTTGATGAGGAATTTGAATGGGAGAATGTTACTGAAATTACTCCGCCTGGTACACCTTCAAACACTTTGGTTTTCAGTATGACTGAACCTGCTTCAACATTTGAGGACCCCGGAAATCACAGATTGAAAATCATGGCAAAAGATTCCGCGGGGAATGAAAAATTATTTACAACCACATTTTATGTGGACCACTGTTATGAAAATATCAGTGGGATCACCCTTTGTCAAAGTGGTAATAGTCCATTCAATGAGGGAGAACAAGAACCGGAAGCACCTCTATCTCTAACTAGCCCCCCTTACATCATTATCATTGCAGTTGGAGCCTTCAATTTGTTATTACTATTCTTCGCCATCATGATGGGGATACTTGCCGCTCAAGACCCATCCAAGAAGAAGAAAGGTGGCGATGAGTTTGATGAAGAAGATGATTGGATGATGGAATTCATGAGTGGCGGCGATGATGGTGGTTCAGGTGATACAGCAGATGCTGGCCTAGCTGAACTGGAGGCAGCGCCAAAAACCAAACAATTGGAAGATGAAGGCGACCCATTCGATACAGCCATCAAAGGTGAGCAAAAGAAGCGCCGGAAAAAGACCGTTGTTGAGGATGATGATGACTTCGATGATGATGACTTCGGTGATGATGATGATGATGAATGGGGTGACGAAGATGAAGACGATGCCCCCAAGAAAAGGAAGCCGAAGAAACGTAGACCATCACCTAAGAGAAAAGCGAAGAGACGAGTTGTAAAACGAAAAAATTGACTTTTCTTAATTTTCATTAGCATTGACTTTTAGCACGAACAATAGGAGTGATAATGCGTGATGACTCAACTCGCATGGTAAGGTGAACCTTTTGTTCGGCATGGATGACCCCGTCAAAGTTCTAAACCAATTACGCAGTTATGTCGCTGACGGGCGTCTTGAAATTTCAGAAGTAATGGCCGAAGAATTAACCTCCTTATTGCTATCAGAAAAGAAGAGAACAATTCAGAGGCAAGAATTGTTAGTACTTGCATTACGAGATCATTCCAATATTCTAGAAATTCGGCAAAAGTGGAAATTGAGTATGAAAGCAGCCAAAATATTGTCTAAAGAGTCAACTAAACTAAGGCACATGCGTGCTAAGGAGGGCGTTAGAGAAAATGATGTTGAGACTGTACTCAAAATTGAAGACTCAATGCAAATGGGGAGAATCAATTTACATCTTGGAAATTTGAAGAAGGCTTTGAATGGATTTTCTGTAGCGACAAAAGCCGGCCATATTGAAGCATATCTGCTTTCTGTAGAAGCATTTGAACAATGCAAAGGTTCACTCAAGAAAGCAACAAAAGTAGTAAAACAATTGGAAAAAGCACTTGGTGAATGTGGGCCAGTTAACCGAGAGAAAGATGAATTTATTCTCATTTCGAAAAACGGGTTAACAACTTCTGTTGAAAGAGTTAACACCTCATTAGAACGTTGGATTCAGCCTTCACTAGGTCTGAAGCAAGATGTTGCGACTGCGTTAACAACCAGACTTCAATCATTACGCAAGCAAATCGCTTCAATTGAATCTGGAGAACAAGCTGCAAATGCTCGACTACAAACAGCAATTGACTCACTACAACCTACTGTAGACTATCATGAATATTCACAATCAAGTCGCTAAATCTAATTCTTTTGGGATTGGTTATCGCTTCCCTAGGAAATCTTGCCACTCACGGCAAGATGGGCACCATGTCCACAAGTTTCCTTGATGCATTACCTCTTGGACGAAGCCTCCGCACTCCTTGCACGGAAGATGCATATTAGGGGATGGCGGGGTTGAAGGTGGAGCAAACGAACTAGGTTGGGCCATTGAATAGACCCCTTCTTCAATATTATCTGTCTTGCGATTATACCTTATCGCCATGACTGCGAGTATTGCAATTCCTGCAAGCATTACTGCAATTAATATATACCAGATTGCTGAGGAATTCACTGGTTCATCTTCTGGATTACTTCCATTAGTTCCAGTCTGATTAGATGTGTCATTTATCTCGGGACAACCTTGATTTGCAATTGTCCCATACTCATTAGGACAGTTGTCTGATGAATCAATTACACCATCACCATCTGAGTCAAGATTGTTATTGGTACTATTAT
Organism: Candidatus Poseidoniales archaeon; assembly: GCA_012959435.1. Classification (GTDB taxonomy): domain Archaea; phylum Thermoplasmatota; class Poseidoniia; order Poseidoniales; family Thalassarchaeaceae; genus MGIIb-Q1. Next base: position 28,137 of record DUDF01000193.1, on the reverse strand, counting down.
CAGAATCATTTTCGGTTGTATTTTCGCCACCAGAATGAACAACCCAAATCGATGTCCAATTGCGACTAATTGAATCACCATCATCAGGGACCCCTGTTAGTCTAAGATGAAGGAAATTATTTCCAGTCACTGAGTTAATACTCAAATTCTCATTAACAGCACCAGTTGAAGTCCAAACTTGGATCGCTGAAAAATCTGAATCGATTGAACTGGATGTCTCATTATTCAAGGCAAATTCTAACCGAATAATATCAGTGTTATCGGCAGCAGAATCCCAAGAAATATCTAGATACCATAATGATGCATCATTTGAGATTGATACAACTAAATTTACCGGTAACCAAAATGGTAATTCTTGGTCACAATTTTCACTATCTGTAGGATAGAGGTCAATGGCAAGGCCAGTTGCAGAACTTGTCGGACAACCATCCCCATCTAAATCAGACCACGCCATGTAATCAAGTGGGAAAGCATCTCCTGCCTCAACTCGTAAATCACCATTATCTAGGGTAAAGGTGTAATTATCACCATAACCATCACCATCAAAATCATTGCATTGTGTGGGGTCTGAGATGAACGCATCCCCTGCTTCATTTATCCGCATTCCATTGTCATCACCATGTGTGTAATTATCACCACAACCATCTCCATCTAAATCACGATACTGGGCTACATCATTGATGAAAGCATCACCAGATTCGCCAACTCTTAGACCATCATTACCAACGGTAAAGGAATACTCATCACCATGACCATCTGCGTCAGTATCACGCCATTGTGAAGGCATGTTAGGGAAGGCATCAGCGGCACCTAGAGGGTGGGCAAGCCAAGTAGCATCGGCATCACTATAGCCGTCTCCGTCACTATCCAGGCACCCATTTCTGTCTTGGTAACTACTCCCCTGAGTATTCAAACAATCATCGCCATTGGACTGAGTTTGGTCATCCCCCCAACCATCACCATCACTATCCTGATGTTGAGTAGGGTCATTTGGAAAGGCATCATCCACATCTAACCAACCATCACCATCAGCATCCTGTTTTAGAACTAGCATTGTACCAGTATGGTTTACCACCACCAAAGACTGGTCGCTTGGAAATACATCTAAACCACGAGGAATGTGAGTCATTTGGTAAGAATTGACTAACGAACTATTTTGGATATCATAGAATTCTAACTGTCCAGAAAGTGAATTGCCAGCGTTACCCGTACCGACCACAATTATGCCTTCATTGAGTAATGCTGCTAAGGCAAAGGCTTCGTTAAGTAGTGTAATCTGCTGCATTTGAGATTGGCTTTGAATGTCCCACATGATTAGTTGTTTATCCCAACCTGCAGTTACTAACAAGTCAGCACCTGGCATCCATTCAGTGACCCCAACATACCCATTGTGAGAGTATGGTGAACCATCATCCATCCAATTTTGTGGATTGGGGTCACTTGTATTCCACAATCTTACCCCACCAGTTTGGCCAACTGAGGCCAGAATTGTGCCAAAATCATTGAAGGACATTGTCCAATGAGATTCGGGATATTGCCATTCATTGAAGAATTGTCCAGACATTGGCTCAATTATAGCAACATGCCCATCTAATGAGGTGTTGAGGGTATTAGATGACCAAGAAATTGCTGCATAATTAGTAGTTTGATGCATGGAAATTCTACCAAAAGCACCTACGGTTTTGTGATCTCTTAAGTCAAAACTCCAAGACCGTTTACTAAATTCATTACAAGCAATAATTACCCCATCACTGAAAGCTACTATTGCTTCATCATTAATCCAATCTACTGATTTAGCAAATGGGATTTCATAAACAACCTGACCATACTCTGGATGGAAACATTGGCGCTCAATAGAACCATTTGATGAACGCACGGTTACAACACCTGATGAATCAGCGATAGCAACCAAATCAAGCATGGGGTGAACTATAATTTCCCTTACATGTGCAGGACCTAATCTCCGATACGGTAGGATTTCAAAATTAGTGACATCAACTACCCAAATTTCGATTGCACCGTCCCTGCCTGCTGATGCCATCAATTGGTTTGCCGTGGTAGGTGCTGAAATTGAGGCTGTAGTTACCGCGGTGATATCCTCTGGAATTGAGGTTGAGCCAGACTTTACAGCATGCCATCCAAAATCTGTTTGAATATGGCCTGCAGTATCAATAAATGATATTCTCCCTGGGTCGTATAATCCAACTCCAAGGTAGGAGCCATCGGGAAGCCAACTAAGACTGCTGACATTCTGTGGAATTGGTGAATACCAAAATACTGAACCATCTACCTCAGCATAGGCTGTAGCGACACCTTCCCAAACATTTGGTTGGCTCGGAAGGGGGTGATTGTAAGCAATCGTGTAACTGCCTCCTCCAGGCTCCCAAGTTATTGCCCATGCACTGGAATTATCACCACCAACAAAACGTTCCCATTGAAGCGCTCCCGTTGCAACTTCAACTCCATACACAACATCTCGGTAGGTGACATTCCCATCAGAATATGTGGTCAAATTCCGCCCTATTGCAGCAACCGTTGCCCCGTTAGGTGAAATTTCACAATCTACCGACCAATATTGTGGGAAGAAGTGTTGTGCGTTGGCTGGTGAACCATCAATGAAATGAGATAAATCAGCAATTACAATTTCCCCACCCATATTCATCTGGTTGATGTTACCACAAAATGCCACCTTTGAATGACTCAAAGAGGCATCGAGACCCCACAAATATCCGCTATATGTTCCAGTTAGACCATCGCTCCATTGACCAGAGCGCATCTCTGTTGAGGTATGAGGGGTGGATGAACCGTTGTCAACAACATGGTAAGAATACCAATTGATTCCTGCGTCTGCCACTAGCACCCATTCATCTGAAAGCCAAACAACATCAACTATCGCAGCAGAATGATGAATCCATAGTAAAACACGGCCATCTGAAACATTCCAAACAAAGAGTCTGTTATCTGATATTTCAACTCCTGCTATCTTAGTAGCATCTGGACTGAAGTCTAAGTCCCAAAGCGGGCCCTTTGGATCTGGCTGCCAGGTGTTAGCAGACCAACCTGATTGAATAGGTGGGGCATCATTCATCTGCCATTGGCTAGCCACTGATTGCGCCATGGGCTGTTTCTCATCTAATGCTGAATTTGTCGTGATTTCAGAAGTGAAAAATACATACTGTGAGGAGACGATTAAGATTATTACAAGTAGCAACGACTTAGACTTCATCAAACGGGGAGATAAGCGCCTACACTTTGAACTTCGGGCTAATTGACCTCCCTCTAGGGAGGACTTTCTTCATTTTCGGCAATTCCGTAGAGGTGCGCGAACCCACTTGAGCACACCCCTGACGAGCGTCAAGGTTAAGGCGACTTTAGTGAGGCTCGGTTCATGCGCCATTTAATTGACCGCGTGTTAGAACTACAAGAGGGTGAAGAACCCTTAACAGAAAGCATCGAAGAAAGTAAGGTTGAAACTAATCAAGGTGATGAAGAACTAGTAGAATTATTAGCAAGTTTGGCACCAAGAATCAGGGTTTTTGGATGCGGGGGATGTGGTTGTAACACTGTTCAACGCTTAGAAGATGAAGGATTATTGGCCGGCGAACACATCTCAGGGTTTGCTGTCAACACAGATGCTCAACACCTATTACGCTCTAAACTTAACAAAAAAATTCTGATTGGCAGAACTGCTCGCGGCCGAGGTGCTGGTGGGGATCCTGAAAAAGGTGAGAAGGCTGCTTATGAATCAGAACGCACACTTGTCAATATTGTCGATGATTGTGACCTCGCTTTTGTTACCGCAGGACTTGGTGGTGGAACGGGAACAGGGTCTGCTCACGTAGTTGCACGCCTAGCAAAAGCTGCTGGAGCCCTGACAATTGCAGTAGTCACATACCCATTCGTTTCAGAAGGCACACTGCGCCGACAAAATGCTGAATGGGGATTAGAGAGATTGCGAGAAGTATGTGATACAGTAGTGGTGCTTCCTAATGAAAAGTTGTTAGAAGTTGAAGGTGTCAAAGATTTACCCATTGAAGCAGCGTTCCGAGTTGCTGATGAATTACTTATGCGCTCAATTGCTGGCGTCACAGAAATGATTACCAAAGAAGGCCTTGTTAACCTCGACTTTGAGGATTTGAGAAGTGTAATGCTCAACGGTGGTGGAATGGCAATGATTGGACTGGGAGAAGCAACTGGCAATGATCGTGCTATTGATGCAACTGCAGAAGCCCTATCTTCACCACTACTTGATATTGACATCTCCGATGCCCGTGGTGCGCTGGTCAATGTAGTCGGCGGCCCATCACTAACCCTAGGAGAAGCAGAACGCTGTGCCCAAGAATTAAAAGAAAGAATCAATCCATATGCTAGAATTATTTGGGGCGCAACGGTTGACAAAAATATGGGTAACGAGTTGCGTGTTTTGTTAGTCTTAACCGGAGTCAAAAGCCAGCAAATTTTCGGCGCTACCGCACATCAACAGATGCGTACGATGCGTAATCGTAGTCTTGAATTCATCAATTGAATCTACCCGTTGATTTTAAAGAGGACCCCCATGTCGGCATGAACCCTAAAGGGGTTCAGTTATGGCTAGTGAAGACTCTACAAGTAAGTCCTTTGAGGACCGAGTTCAAGCCCGTCAAGACCAATTTGAAACATGGGTCCGTAGTTTTGGCCGTGGTTCATGGGCTCGAATTGTTCGCATGGCTCGCAAACCTACTAAGATGGAATTCAGACAGACTATCTGGGTCTGTGGAATTGGCATGTTTGTGCTTGGATTCATCGGCTTTGTTATGTTGTGGTTAATGGATACTGAATTACCTAAATTCTTCCAATGGTTAATTGGTTGATTACTATTTAGAAATGGAGGTTTTGATATGTCAGATGGATTCATAGTTTTTATTCGCCATGAAGATAAGTTGCTTTTGCTGAAGCGTGGTGAAGAAGTCACTGATTTTGCAAATTGCTGGGATGGGATTTACGGAGTTGGAGACCATAATGACCTTGACCATGTATTCATGAGAATTGAAGACTCAACTGGTATTCAATCATCCTCTCTAACTCTTGTTCGAATGGGAGCAGCACGTGGAATAGAGTTTGGTAACCGCCTAAACGAGGTGACTCCAATTCTGTTCGTTAGTGATTCCTCAGAAATTGAACCACGGACCCTTTATGATGAAGGAATGTGGGTTGACCCTGGTTATCTCAATGTTTTGAGTCCAGATGAAGTAGATGAATCAGAAGATGGCATCTCCGCTATTCAAACCCGACCAACCGTTTCCCAACTTGGTGATATGTATGGGGATGTGTCAAGTTTCCTCTATATGCTCAAAACAACAATTGGCCAAGAACAGAAAATCGCTAATGAAATACATGCGCGCATTTCTGGAACTGGTTCTCTCAAAGATGTTCAAGATGAAGTTTTTGCAGTTATTCATCCTCGCCTCATGCGCGGGTATATCTTCGTTGAAGCAAGTGCAAAGCACCATGTCGAGAAATTGATTGGACGTGCTGGCGGTGTGACTACACCTATGCGCGGTTGTTCCAAAGTGCTTCCCGGTGAAGCACCATTATCTGTTGTTTCCAATTATCTTGAGCCAAAATCTGCAACTGCTGGAATCGAAGTTGGCAGTGTTGTTGAAATTAGAGTAGGTCACTTCAAAGGAAATCGCGCTCGTGTGACTGGAGTCGAAGAAGGTAAAGAAGAAGTGACTGTAGAGTTATTCGAAGCGGCTGTTCCAATCCCTATCACAATGCGTGCCGACAATGTGCATGTAACGGAGCGTGTAGTCTGAGTTCCCAAGGGGGTTCTCGCTGCGGTTAAATAGGGGAAGCAGGTCGGCCAAAACCCAAACAATGAGGTGAATCAATGTCAGATAACTGGACTGCACGACGCATACGCACTGCGGTTATTGGCAAGGGCATCAAGTTCAATGGCTCTTGGGAAGGAGAAACCGATGTTGGTTCAGACCCATCAGTTCACAATATCACACTCGATCAAATCATCACAATCTCAAAAGAGAAGGCGGATGATTTGACTGGAAAAGGTGTCAAACAACGCTCATTAGAGGTCATGGGAACATGTGTCTCTATGCGCTGTCACATTGAAGGCATCGTGCCAAAAGATTTCATTCAACAGGTGAAAGCAGGAGATCATGACGACAAATTCAATTGAAGCACGGATTGCGGGAGAGGGAAACCTCGTTGACCGCAGGGGTGAGAAAAAATGGAAGAACAAATTACTGAAGCAGTGAAAAAAGCGCTTGGAGAAGCACCAGAGCGAAAGTTCGTTGAGAGCATCGAAATGGCATTTACAATCAAAGATGTTGATTTGAAAAACCCTGCAAACAGAATTGAAGAAAATGTCCGCCTCCCACACGGGCGCGGTAAGAAAATCAGTATTGCAATGTTTGCTGAGGCTGAAATGGCAATCAAAGCAAAAGCTGCAGGAATCATTGTCATTGACCCAAATAAAATTGAGGATTTAGGTGGTGACCGCCAAAAGGCAAGAAAGTTGGCCAGAAAGCACGACTTCTTCCTCTCTGAAGTCCCACATATGGCAACAATCGGAAGATTCCTTGGAATCGTCCTTGGTCCTCGTGGAAAGATGCCTCGCCCAGTACCACCTAATGTAGACCCTGGCATGATTGCCGAGGGACTTGCTAGCACTGCTATCATTCGCAGTCGAGATAAAATCACTTTCCACACTATTGTCGGAGCAAGAAGCCAAACTGAAGTACACATCTCTGAAAATGCATTCGAGATGTGGAAGCGTGTAACATCAAAGTTAGAACGCGGTTCAGAAAATATCCGTTCGCTCTACATCAAGACAAGCATGGGTCCTGCAATCAAAGTGGAGGTGCAGAATTAATGATTCCAAAAGTAGTGAGTTGGAAGAAAGACCGTGTTGAGGAACTTACCGAAATCCTCCAGCAAGATGGAGTAATCGGAATTGTTGATACATCTGGTGTACCAGCAACTGCAATGCTAGGTATGCGTGCAGAATTGCGTACCATGATGAGCCTCACAATGGCAAAGAAAACCCTGTTCCGCCTTGCTTGGAAAAATGCCGGACTTGACGAACAAACATTAGAGACAATGATGGAAAACGCTGCACAGCCAGTCATTGTCCACACCCCAACCCTAAGCGCATTCCAGTTATTCAACGAGTTAGAAAAGACTCGAACTGGAAGGTCCGCTAAAGAAGGAGATATTGCACCTCAAGACATTGTGGTAGAGGCTGGAGAAACTGAATTCGCCCCTGGACCAATTGTCGGAGAATTATCTGCAGTTGGTATCCCAGCAAAGATTGACAAAGGCAAAGTAATGATTCAGAAGACTGTTACTGTCGTTGACCAAGGTGATGTAATCCCTGGTGACCTAGGACTGATGTTAGACAAACTAGGAATCAAGCCTATTGAAATTGGAATTATTCTCTGTGGTGCCGTGCAAGATGGTATCCTAATGCCACCTGAAGATCTTGACCTTGACCTTGATGGGTTCCGCAACAAAATCGCACAGGCGGTTTCCGCCTCGTTTAATGTTGCCTGTAATGTACGCTGGTTCACCCCAGAAACAATGCCCACCCTACTATCTAAAGCGAAGGGCGAGTCGCTCTCCGTGGCTATTGAGGCTGGTATCACCAACAGTGAAACCATGCCTCTATTCATCTCCCGTGCTAATTCACGGGCAATGGCCCTTGCAGGTCAACTAGATTCCTCCGCTCTCGACGAAGAATTGTCGGGGATGCTCGGCGCCGCAACAGCAGTTGCCGCCGCAGCTCCTACAGAAGCCGCACCTGAAGAGGCAGCGGCTGAAGAGGAGCCTAAGGAGGAAGAAGAGGACGCCTTTGACGGCCTCGGTGACCTATTTGGTTGAAAGGAAGTGAAAAAAATGGAATATGTATATGCTGCAATGTTATTGCACTCAGCAGAGAATGAGATCAACGAAAAGAATGTCGGTGCGGTCCTAAAGGCCGCTGGCGTATCAGGTGATACCGCACGCGTGAAAGCGCTTGTGGCTAGCCTTGGTGACGTCGATATCGGAGAAGCGATGAGCGCTGCTATCGCTGCACCCGTTGCCGCTGCACCTAGTGGTGCCCCTGCCGCAGATGCTGCTGCTCCCGCTGAGGAAGCTGCTGCTGAAGAGGAAGAGGACGACTCTAGTTTCGAAGGTCTTGGCTCTCTATTTGGTTGAGTTGGAACAACGAAAGACAAAATCGCCTGCCGCCATACGCGGTACGCTCAACAGTGTGAATGCCAATCTATGAATTACATTTGATTGAAATTTGATTTAATCCGATGAAATCCCGCCCTAGCAAGAGGTATCATTGCAATTGATTAACACAAATGGGTGGAAGCGAGTATCATGGCTGTACCACGGCACCTCAAGGTTGAGACTTGCATCTCACCTACTGATGCCGTCAGAGCGCTTCGCCAACTTGTGGTTGAAGCGAACTGGTCAGCCCGCAGACTTAGTGGTAGCAGACTTATTGATCGATGGGCAGTTATCGTGCCAATAGCTCAAGCAGCAAGAACAATTGGGATTGTTATTGAAAATGGTCCACTGAAAGATGTTGGGATGGAAGCGTATAGCCACGTACAAGGTGCTGCTGGTTCACTAACAATAGTGGAATGGCTCATCCCCAATGAACTTGAAAAAGAGTGGCGCACATTATTTTCTCAATGGGCTGCTCGCCTACCAAAATGCCCTTGGAAGTGGACGTTTGGAGAACGTTCAACTATCGGTTTTCTCCTGCCTGTCTGGAGTCGCTCAAAAAGGACTTTCAAAAATCAAGGAGTGGATGTGAATAAGTCCGCTTGGCCAGACAAAAACTTGCCTTCTTGGCCACCTTCTGGATGGATTCTTTCTGATGAAGAAGAGTGAACCATCGACGGTGGCACATTGATAACACAGTGGCCACCCACATACGGTTGAGGGGCGGTAATGACAGGTATTGAGAAATTATTTGGTTCTCAGCGAGCAATCACTATTTTGGTGATTTCAGTTGTATTCGCTATTGTATTCCCTGCATATTTTTCCTTTATGGCATCAAATTCTGACGACCTAGGTGGAGCCTCTTCTGGCGCAAAAGGTAAGTGGCAAGTTGATTTCATTCAAGACAATATTACCTCTGATGAAACCATGAATCTTGGTGATGGAGAACAAGGTGATTACTTCTTTGAGTTAGATTCAGGAGATATGATGATTGGATTCGTTGAAATCACCGTCAGTTGCAATGACAATGATGATACTGGTCCTGGCACCAATGATGATGTTGATGTCTCAACTGATTTTTCAGGAGTAGAAGGAACTCCTGATGATGAATCGGGAAGTGGTTCTTGCAACGGTGATACTGTTAGTTTCACAATAGGAATCACCCCTGAATGGGATGGTTCCTCTTACATCGCAGATGGCGTATCCAAAAATGATATTGAAGCACAGTGGACAGACGGAGGCAATGGAACTGGCGAATGGCTGACTTCTGTCGTCATGAATGTAAATACAGAACTAATTCCAGTGAATCATCCATTTGCTGACGAGGATGAAGACGTCACCGTCTCATGGCGAGTAGCAGTCTACTCACTAGAAATTACAGCAGTAGCCGAGGAACTCTGAAGGTGGATGCAAATGGCGCTCATCGGATTCGATGAATACCACATGGGTTCTTCTATGGCAAATCCAGAGGCAGATGGGTTAACAGCACTAGCCAAATTACTTGAAAAAAATAATCACACGTTAGAATTTATCAACACACGATTGGATACTTTAGAGAATCTTCCATGGGATGTAATAATAATTCCATTCCCCAAAAATCAATTCTCAGAAGATGAAATGACTTCATTACAATCTCACCTAAAAAATGGCAAATCAATCCTCTTACTAGCAGAATGGGGCGACTTATTCGGTCATGTTGACTTCCTCAATGAACTTACAACTCCTTGTGGAATCGAGATTCAAAAAGACAGAGTTACAGACCATGAAAAAAATGTGACTCAGAAAGTTGAGTTGGCAGGGGTTGTGCTTGGTGAAGAGGTAATTCCACACTTTGTACGAGTGGGAAATTTTGCTGACCATCCAATTACCCAAGGAATTAGTGAACTGATCTACTTCTCAGGATGCTCTCTTAGAGTAAGTGAAGAAGCCATAGCATTAGCATCTACTTCTGCATCATCGTTTGGAGATATCGACCTAGATTCTACTCTTGATGAAGGTGAAGTTCAAGGTGAATTACCAATCGCTGCTGTGAGTGAAATGAATGGTCGCTTAGTCGTAGTTGGAGATAGTAATATCGCTGCTAATGGTTACATTGAGCAAGGCGATAACTTATTGTTTGTTCAACAAGCAATTGAATGGTTATCGTTCAATAATTGATGGTTTGTTTTCTTCACCCAATGATATTGCCGGACCAAACCTAATAGCGTATTACTTCCGCCGGTAAAACATGGTAGCCGTATTTTTGATTATAGGGATGATAACTTTTGTGTTGGCGCTCTTATTAGGGAGTTTTTTGAAAATTATTAGACATTGGGAAGGAGCAGTCGTCTTCCGACTTGGTTCCTACAGAGGTGTATTATCACCAGGAATTAGAATTGTAATTCCATGGGTAGACCGTATGGTGAGATGGGATTTACGTCTTCTCATCAATGACGTACCGGGTCAATCGGTGGTCACAAAAGACAATATTTCACTGACAATTGATGCCGTTATTTTCTACCGTGTTAGAGACCCCGGTGATGCGGTAAACAAGGTTACCAACGCTCGGGCGTCAATTGGAATGGCGGCAATGGGTGCTCTCCGTGATGTCTTTGGTTCTGTTCCTCTTGACGAAATTCTTCAGGAAAGAGAAAAGGTTGCTGAAAGAATTCGAACCAATTTAGATGAAGCGACGGATCCATGGGGAATTGATGTTAGGCATGTGGAATTAACCGACATGCAACTCCCACACGATTTGACTAGAGCCATGGCAAAGGTGGCTGAGGCCGACAGAGAGGCTCGCTCAAGAGTCATCAAAGCAAGTGCTGAGCGCGAGTCTGCTAGCAAGTTGGCAGAGGCACAAGAACTGTTTGCTCGATTCCCAGCACTAATGGAATTACGCCGATTACAAGTTCTTTCGGAAGTTGGAGCAGAAAACAATGCTACACGAATTATGATGCTACCTGACACCCTGCTAGATATTAGTAATGGTCCGCTTGGTGAACTGTTTTCAGGAGGTGGTAAGTGATGGTCTTGCTTGAACTATTGCTTGGAGCAGCGTGTGGATTAATCGCTGCAGGATTAATCCTTGGACTAAAGGCGGCAGGAGGTATGTTTTCCGCTGCTGGTGGTGAACCCACAGCATATCCTCCTAGAGGTACTTGGCCAAGGCGAGGATGGGTTACCATTCTTGACCAATACGAACGTGCAATCAAATTCCGATTTGGAAAACCAATAAAATTGAATGGGGTTGGTTTAGCATTCCGATGGCCAATAATTGATATGTTCCTAGCAGTTGATATCCGCGACCGTCCAGAAAATATTCCTGGTCAAGTCTGTATTACTAAAGACAATGTAAGTATCAAAGTGGATGGAGTCGTTTATTGGAAAGTCATTGACCCAATGACATCTGTATTGGCTGTTTCAGACCCTGCGACAGTAATCCGCCAAGCAACAATGTCTACTCTGCGAGTAGTAATTGGCGAATTTACCTTGGACGAAATGCTTTCCAAGAGAGAAACTATCGCCAACCGTATGGAGGATATTCTTGACGGATTTTCACTTCCACTTGGAATTGATGTGACTCGAATTGATATCACAGATGTAGTTATTCCAACAGATATGCAAAGAGCAATTGCTCGTGAAGCAGAAGCGCAAAGAGAGCGCAAAGCTAGACTACGACGTGCTGAAGGAGAAGTTGAAGCGGTCAAGAATCTCGCTTATGCGGCTAACACCATGGCTCAGAACCCTGAACTTCTAGAATTGCGCCGTCTACAAACGGTAGGTGAATTGGGTATGGAACAACATACGCTCATTACTCTAGTACTCCCATACGATTATGGAAAGTTAGGTGGGGTTGGCAAAGGTATGAAGGGATTCACTGTAGAAGATAATGAGGCATTCCTTGCCTCGTTAAAGACTATTGATGCTGACGATCTACTAAATACAGAAGGAGATTTTCATGCAGTAATTGAATCTGAAGAAAAAGAAGATGAAGATGAATCTCCGCCAGTGGTAGATGAAGCCCCTGCTCCAGAATCTGATAATCTGCCAGCAGCACCAGACTTCGGCGACACGGAATAATATCCAAACTGAACGAAACTAGAGTTCAATGTCGTGTCTCGGAGCATGCATTATTGACGTCAGGTTTTTGCATGGATTTTGATGATATCATTGTCCTCAAGTTCATGCTCTGACCCAATGACTCTGCCACTTCGTGCATCAGATGCGCGAATGAAGCCATCCCCCAAGTCCGTGTGAACGGCGTAGGCCAACCCTTTGGCGGTGGTTCCTGAAGAGATTAGTAGGGCATCAGGCAGTACTCTGCCATCACCATCAGTCCAATGTGTCTCATCTTGGACAGGGTAAGCAACTATTTTCTCCAATCTCTCAAACACTACTTTTCGAAGTAGTTCGTTCAAACCGGTCCCACCCATTTTGGATATTCTATCTTGAAGTTCTGAAAGTCCTCTTTTCTGTGTATCATTCAAAGTAGCATCAGGATTTACTTCGAAACTTGATTCACCAGGCACATAGAAAATGGCTCCCACTTTACTGGCACGCCTCAGGGCAAGTTCTGTTTCACCACTACAAGGCACGAATAAACCTCCATAAGATTTGACTTGAGTCTGCAGAGTTGAATAAGTCTCTTCATCTGCTAAATCTGATTTATTAGCGGCAATATACAGCGGGAACATATGGCGACGAAGAATGTGTGAAAGTGTTCTTTTTTCTTCATCGCCCCAGATATTGATTGTTGGTATATCCGGATTTTCACGCCTGAAAATATCCAATGCTACTGCTACATCACTATGAGTTCCGCCAATACCAGTTAATTGCTCATGCAGGAAATTTGTCAATCCGGCCTCGCCTTCAGATTGAATACGGCGAACCGCCTTGGCCCAACCATTGGAGATAATTCCATCAATCCATGCTGCTAATTCTTCAATCAAAAAATCGTGCTCTTCACTTGGTGAGCAACCACCTGGACCAGTAGGGTTACCCTCAATATCTGTGCCTCCAGAGGCATCAACAACTTGGATCAAAGCATCACAACTAGCCAAATCAGAAAGAAACTGGTTACCCCTACCACGTCCTTCGTGTGCTCCGGGAACTAACCCCGCTACATCCACTAGAGTAACGGGAACTAATCTTTCATGGCCATTACAAGCACCGGTTCTTGGCTGGCAGATGCTGCCATCTCTATCTCCATCAGAGTCAACAGACCTACCACTTTCTGCTATCTTGATTGACAGTTCTTTGCAGGCGCAAGGTGATGTTGCTGCGATGTAAGTTACACCAACATTTGCCTCAATTGTTGTGAATGGATAGTTTGCAATTTCAACCGTGGTTTCTGTTAATGCTGCAAAAGTAGTTGATTTGCCAACGTTTGGTTTGCCGACTAAGCCAATACGCATTGCAATTCCTCTTATTGGCGGAGTAAGGGTATTCGCTATGGCGGTTTCCCAACTCTTCAATCAAGCGCTAAGGCGACCAATTAGATCAGACTTGGTTCCTGCAGTAGAAACCCCTGCTGCCTTAGCCAACTCAACTAATTCTCCTTTCAACATCTTTGAGAGGTTATCAGGGATTACAACCGCTGTCTCTTCCTCTTCATCCTCTTCATCCTCTTCAGGCAGTACTTCTGCTTCTTCGGGGGCCTCATCTGCTGGGGTAATATCTGCTAATGAAATTCGACCTGCTGAGGAGCCTCCATCTACTGTAAGAACGGTGTCAACACCTGCACCTGCTGCGAGCAGGTTGCGGATTGAAGTGGTACCACCGATTGCCATCTGGGACGTAGTGACATTTGCCGCTGGAGCACTGTCTGAAAGTAAAGTGCCTCGGAATGAACCCTGTAACATATTTTGAGCAGCAAAGACACCTGCTAGAGCAACACCATAGAACATGATGGCTGCGAAAACCTGCACATCTCCTACTCCAGCAGCGCTAACACCTGCCTCTTCTAGTGCTAGAGAGACATCAGCAGCACCAATTGAATGATTCACGTAATCAACGATAAATTGTGAAGTACCAAATCCAACAATTCCAACTGTTGCAAACCAGAAGGTCATCTTTGTCTTAGCACAACTGAATAAATCACGGCCGGTTACTTGTGGGAATAACATGTGAGCACTTCCTAGTGCAATCATACCAATAACACCCCATAGTGCGAGCGTGTCTAATGTTGGGGCTATGTGAGCTAACTCATTACCTCCACCAAATGCTGAAACAGAGGCGAATAAACTACCAAACGAAATTGGAATCAACATAATGACGCCGAGGATTGTGAACTTAACTCCATAAGATTCCATTACTCGACCGCTTGCAGTCTTAGTCAAATTGACTACAGTAGCGATTAATGGGACTAATGAAAGTGACAATAGAATTGCTACCATTGCTTGCATGAAAGCCCCCATTGTAGGAACTGAAGCCATGGCACCAAGTGGGGAGAATGTTAGGAATGTACCAAACAAGGTTAGAGTAGCAAGAGAACGACTCCAAAGTGGAACCCCTAGAGCAGATGGTATCACATGATGAGCAATACCTAGTGCTTGTGAGAGCAACCAACCACCAAACAGAACCTTGACTAGTAGCCAAGAAAGAGTGTGGTTTTCTCCTCCAAGTAAGAACATCGAAGCAACGCCCATCCAAATGAATGCAGCGTAACCCATTACGATAAACCACTGTGGAATCATTACCGGTGATTCTGAGTTCGCCATCGTCAACAAGTGGTTTACAAATAGTGGTAAAGCCAAGAATGTCATTAAAATGTAGTAAACGGGTGGTAATTCAAACCAACTACTTTCTCCAATTAAATCAGTATGTGAAAGGATTAGTCCTGCTGCAACGACAGCACTCCATGCAAATGCAATCAGTGCGGTTGTCGCTTCATTCGCCATTCGCCCGCCCGCAAGGCGGCCTTGCATAGCAAACCCAGCACCCATCAACATCATTGATAATGCGCCGAATACAGTTACAACATGAACCGCAGCGGTAGCCTGAGCGACACTTGGAGAATATCCTATTGCTCCAAGTGAGTGTAGAGCATTTGGTTCGTATGCTGTCCACATTCCCAAAAATGACAAAGTTGCTGCAATGATGAACCAGAAGATTCCATGAGCGAACCAAGTTTTGGCTGCCCCACCTGCCCGATCTTCCATCAAATCAGCGGCCGGGCCAAGTCCCTTTCCAAGCATGAAGGTGGAGATGTCACGAGCAAATGAACCAAATGGCCCAAGACCTGTGATAGTCAGATACCTAACAAAAAATAACCAAATAACGTATGAAATGAATAATGTTCGAATTTCCATGATATCACCTCATTCTGCAATGGACTCCCCAACTATCATCGCTAATAACATCGACAAACCTAGAATTATCCCTGCGATAAAGAACCAAACAACACTACTGCCTAATTCACTGAATAATGGAAGTATATCCCCAAGCCCTGGGAATGGGTGATTAGGGTAGAGTACCCCATACAAAATCATAAACGCAAAAGCGCCAACTAAACTCAATGTCCAAACAGCTGTAGAAGCAGCAGGCTCTTCTTGCCCCTGCGTCATTTCGGGTAGTTCACTCATCACTTCACCACAAATTGCCTTAAGGCAATCTTTCCGAAATGAAAGATGTCCTTAAGCATTAGGAGAGAAATGGTGTTAAAATTAAGGTGACATTAGAGATTCTTCAACAGGCATGCGGCGGTCTAAACCGACCCCAAATGGAGATGGGATGGTGCAATCCAACTCGATTTCAGTAGCCCAGATTTTCTCACATTCACAGGTTAGGCCAGCAAACTCTTCCAAGTCTCCTGAAACCGAATAGCGTTCAATTGCGGCAGCAACATGCTTGTCACATTTGCCACAATTATGTGCCCCACGAACACGGCCGGCTGCAGTTGGATGAACTATCAATCGGCCGGGGACAGAGTCAACTTGACGAATCATCTCAACTAGTGACCATAGCCACGGAGGCCGGTATTCACGGTGACGGAATAGTCTCTCAACAATTGTACCGCGCTGGATATTCATTGGATTAACGCTAACCTCATCAGAAAGGGGACCTACTTCGCGAATCCATTCAATACAATGTTTCAACGCATCTCCCTCGGACATGAATGGTGGTTTGAACAGCAAATATGTCTTGACTTCTAATTCGTTAGCCCGAAGAGTCTCAATGGCTTTGTGCCATTGTTTTGTTGAAAATCCCTTATTGCAATGGAATTTTAGGACTTCATCGTCCATTGCTTCTAAACCAATGGCGACAACACATCCAGGGTGCAAATTCGCTACCCACGACATTTTTTCTGGTGTGCACATCTCAGCTCGTGCTTCAACAATGAGGCGCAGTCCCCTCTCATTGGTCTCTCGAAGTATTGCCTCTTGCCACTCAGGAGGATTTTCACGATCCTCAAAAAATGTCCCCGATGTGTAGACTTTGATTACTTCTGAGCCCTCAAAATCGTTAGTTTGGTCTTTGGCTGATTGCCATTGTGCCATCAAATTGTCATAAGTGACATCATCCCTTACGTCGTTGAAGTAGCCACAAAAAGTGCAACCTGAATTCCACCACCAGACGCAACCTTTGGTTCGAAAAATAACTGTAGTCGCTTGACATATTGTCCCGTCTGGTAAGCATTCAGGAGTTGTGTAGACTGTTGCTAACTCATCAGCATCCCACGATTCACGCTTGCGAATTGCCCCAGGTGTATTTTCTGGAGCCTTGACTAGATGGTGAATTTTGACAGCCTCTGTAGAACTCGGCATAATTCCAGCCGAGCAGGGTGAGGATTGGTCAGCCATGTTACTCAGGCCAAGCGGCACACCACCCCCTCATCAATATGCCCTTTAGTAAAAGGTTGACATAATCATGCAATACGAGAATCAATGCAGGGTGTAATGCTAAGAGGGAGACTCACATGTGCGCTAGCATGACTGAGGGTGTATCTGTATCAAAAAACGAAACTGAACCTGTAGTTGTTAAACAAACTCTTGCAGATATGAGTGAAGAAGGTAAGAAGGCGCTGAAGGGTTGGTATTTCTTTGACTGGGCAAATCAAGCCTATGCGCTCACGGTGATGACTGTCATTGCCCCAGCTTTAATGTCCAATTTGTACAATAAAGCCACAGGAACTCAGTCTGGTGATGCGTTCTACGCTTATGTGCTGACATTTTCAATGGTCTTTGTTGTCCTTACCGCCCCAGCATTGGGTGTAATTGCGGATCGTATGCCAATCAAAAAGAAGTTGCTGAAATGGTATACTGTTGCCGGTATCGGATTCACTGCATTGATGGGTGCAGCACCCTATTTTGGTTCACAAGGATACATCATTCTAGCAATGATGTACACTATCGGAACCATTGGATTCACAGGTGGTAACGTCATCTATTACTCATTCATGCCCTTCCTAAGTGATAGAGAAAACCAAGACCAAGTCTCAACTTGGGGCTATATGTATGGATTCATGGGTGGTTCAATACTACTCATATTCCATCTTGTTATCCTTATGGGGCCATTCGATTGGGATACAAACTTCAGACTAGCTGTCATTTTTGTCACATCTTCATTGTGGTGGTGGGGCTTTGGAGCATTGATGTTCAAATGGACTCCAGAACCGGAAATATCCTCTGATTTAGAGTGGAATAGTTTGGGGAAAAACAACTTTTCTCGATTTGTAGGAGCTGCAAAGGTTGCTTATGGACAGGTTGCAACAACAGCAAAAGAAATCAAGAAATTCAAGGTTCTTGCAATGTTTCTAATCGCTTACCTACTATTCTATGATGGTGTGAACACAATTGCCAGTATGGCTAGTGCGTTTGGAGACTCCGTATTGCGACTGGATCAGAAAATGAATATCATGCTCTTACTGACCGTCAACATCGTTGCGATTCCAATGACATTTGTTTTCGGTAAACTTGCAGAGAAGAAAGGTACGAAATTCGCATTGATGTTGGCATTGCTTATCTACTGTGCAGTAGCAGTTACTGCAGCAGGTTTTGCCCCATTGGAATTAGATTCAGAAACCGATGCCAATGCGGATGGCATACCTGATGATGCGAAATTGACCGATGCGGGCGACTCAACACGTTATGACTTTGTATTCACCTGGAATGAAAATCCAGATGAAAATAATCTGACAAATGATAGTGCTTATGTCATGTCGACATTATACGGTATTTCTTATGAAGGTTGGATTAGTAATACCTCTGAAGGTGATGCTGCCTTCCGTGATGCTTTCCAAGAGTACTTCCCAGAAACTGATTACAGTCTGGAAGATTCCGGGAAAAGTACACTCGGTGCAGGTATTATGGTTTGTTTGTTCATCTTAGTAATGGTCGTTTTATTAGGCGGTGGGCTCATGTGGTTACAGGAGAGAAACATGGGTTGGATGGGAGTGTTTGCTGCAATCCTTCTCGTCTGCGTTGGGATTTTTGGGGCTTCTTTCCTTGCAGGTCAAGCAACAGTTTCAGAAAAGGATGTCAAGACAATTACAGAAGAAGATGCTATTGCACTAGTCGCTGCATTTGATGACACAAATGACCACCGATTCTCAATCATCATTGTCGGTGGAAATGAGAACATTACTGGTTCTTCAGAGGTTGGAGATATACATCCATCAGTCATCGAACAAGGTGGGCCCGTTGATTGGTGGGCTACTACAATGCGCAATAATGTCTGGGCTCCACTAGGGCTAGGCGTAGCAATGCAATGGATTATCCTCGGATTGTTTGTCGGTTGTGCAATGGGATCTGCAGGAGCCCAGGCTCGTTCCATGTTCTCACAACTTACCCCGAAAACACGGACATCTGAGTTCTTCGGATTCTTTGGTTTCCTAGGGAAATCTGCCGCAATGATTGGAACTTTCCTCTACGGTATTGCCAGTACTGCTGCCGGAAGTCGTGTAGCGATTTTGACAGTCACCGTCGTCATTCTCATAGGTACTTATCTAACTAGTAGAATTGACCTTGAGGAAGGAATTCGTGTCGCTGAAGAAGAGGATGCACTTGCTAGTGGCGATGAACAAGAAGAATGAACACGTTGAGTTAAATCAACTTCATCTTGATAGCGTAAGCCATCAATAAACAAAGAAGGTTCATTCTTCTTCGCTGACTTCAACTGCGGCTTCAACTTCTGCTGCTGCATCTTCTGCTGCTGCATCTTCTGCTGCCTCTTCGCTACGGGCATCCATTGCTTCCTGCAATTTTTCATTGATTGCTCTCTGCATGTGCTGGCTCTTGCGTTCTGCTTCTACAGCGTTTTCAATCATCTCGTAACGATTCTTGATAGCCTTATTGAGGTCTTCGAAAACACGCATGTGGTCAACGTACCAATCGTCACGAGCTTTGAGTTCTGCAACTGCTAAACGAAGGTCGTTATCCAACTCTTCTGCGATTTCAAAAACACGGGTAAGACGTTCTTTTTCCCTAGTGAATTTCTCTTCCATCATCTCAAGTTCTGGCTCAAGATGATCAACCTGCTTTCCTCTCTTGGCACCGGTTAACTCCAAATCACGGATTCGGTGGTCTTTTTCACCAAGTAATTGCTCATATCCCTCACGTTCAATTTCCTTGTCAATGACTTCTTTTTCAAGAACTTCAATCTCGGCTTTAAGTTGAATAATCTCCTTTTCTGCCTGCTCAAAAGCGCTGAACAGCTTGGTGACGCGTTCTGTTTGTTGCAACAATTCCTCGTCTAGTTGACGAATGCGCACTTCGGGAGTAATCGTACCTTCGTTGTCTTCTGACATGTTGACCACTAACATACCCCACTCGCTTGCCCTTGATATATCCGCCGCCCCATAGGGGCGGCTAATTGTCGGCTGTAAATGTATCAAATAATGGCTAATTCACTAATTTGACATGGATGCAAGCGCGGCAGCAACACATTGGGTTAGATTCTTGACTGTTGGGATGTGTAATTTCTCATCAGGGCCATGGGCATTATTACCCGGACCTGCACATCCAGTGACTAGGAAACGAGCGCTTGGATAGGACTCTTGCATCATTGCCAAAAATGGAATTGTACCACCTTCGTAAAACGGCATTGAACTAGCACCGAAGGTCTGCAAACTCCCTTCACTAAATGCCGCAGCAATTTCAGCAGGCATCGGTGGCGCAGCAAATCCATTTGCTGCTGTTTCTGGTTCAAATGTCACATGTGCACCAAATGGCGGATCTGACTCCATTAATTCTTGTAATTTAGCAGATGCCATTTCTGAATCAACACCGGGTGGAATTCGTACACTCAATTTTAGAGATGTATGGGTGCGAAGAACATTTCCGGCATTTGCAAGGGTAGGCATTCCCTCAGCTCCAGTTATCGAAAGTGTTGGCTTCCAATTTTGTGCTAAAAGTGCTTCAACCAAATCCTCATGTTGAGGGCGTACACCATCTAAGAATGGGAAATCAGTAACCAAAGCTTCGCCTAAAACACTTACAATTTCCGCCGAATCTGCACGCAACTGGTCTGAAATGTCAATGTGTAGCCAATCAGGAATTAATTCACCAGTTTCCTCATCTTCTAAACGTGAAAGCAGTTGGCGAGTAAGCCTAAACGAAGATGGAATCACTCCACTCGCCATACCCGAATGCACTCCTTCTGAAGTTACGCTAACTGTCAGAGTGCCACCAACCAATCCACGGAGACTCTCCGTGACCCAAATACGCTCATAGTCGCCCAACCCTGAATCAAGAACAACTACCAAATCTGGTGTACCAAGATCATCACGCAGTTCTTCTAGGTAGTAAGGTAGGTCAGGTGAACCACTCTCTTCACAAGTTTCGATTAAAAATGTGCAACTTGGATGAGCCATGCCTTGGTTTTGTAGTGCCATCAACGAAATGAGGCCACAATATCCACCATAACCATCGTCTACTGAACCTCTCCCGAACAACCATGGGTCTTCACGAACAGGTATCCAGGGCCCTTTTCCTTCTGACCAACCAGTGAATTCTGGTTGCTTGTCTAAGTGAGAATAGAACAGAACTTCTCCATCCCCTGTCCCAGCAACTTTGAGCAATAAAACTGGAGTTCTACCTTCTAAACTGTGAACTATTGCTGTTAAACCGTCAATTTCTATCGATTCAAGCCAACTAAGAAAATGGTCAATTGTCTTGTCTAAATGGCCGTTTGCTTGCCATTCAGAATCAAAGGCAGGTGAGAGTGCTGGAATCTTGATAAATTCTTCTAAACTTGGTAGTGCTGAATCTTCCCATATTGATTCTGTGAACTTCGCCATCTTATCCCAATCAATCGCATCGGTCGCGCTCATACCTCCGGCCAAAGGGTAATACCCATTGAATCATCGGTTGAAAAAGAATTCAAAAGTTGGGTAATGTGATTGACAATCAGTAATTATTCCAAATTGATTTCATCTAATTCTGCTGCCCCTAGGGCAATGCCATTTGGAGCGCATAGACGAATACTACCGCGATAATATGGGCATTGACGACATGTTTGCTCTTCTTCAATCGGTAATCTAGGGAAGTTGGCTTCATCTCCTCTATCCTTAACTTCAACCAAAGCAAGTTGTTTGATAAGGTCATCAAATTCTATGCCAATTTGTTCAAATTCTTCTTCTGTCCATGAGATTAGTCTACCTGTTGAAGCAACTAAAATGGCTGGACGTAGAACCTCCCTTGTAGCCATTCCAAGTGTTTCTCTCATAGATTCTTGGCGCACTAGGCAAAGATGGTAGAGATAGAGTTGCATCCTGTAATGAGTCAATAAATCCAATTCTGCTGATGTACGAATGATTTCATCATCAGGGTCAGATGGGCTCTCAAATATTGTTCCTTCAACATCTTCAGGCTGGTTGAGAATTGAAAGGCCTCCAGTAGTTTTCAAGTCAATTGCTCGAATCGTGTTGTGAGTTTGGCCATCAGTTTGGCACAGAACCAAATCAGCAATTCCATCCAACTCAAATGTTAATGAGGTTATTTGCTCTACGATTTGGTTTCCAAAAGGACTCCAACTATGTTCTATTACATCGCTGAATGGTTGCTCAATATTGACAAGGAAAGGCCACTCTGTCCTCAATCCTTCTACAAATAATCCATCAATTGTTGCACCTTGAACGAGCCTTCCTAATTTACCATTAAGTAGGATTTCAGCCATTTTCTTCAACATTTCTGACGCTAAATCTCTATCAGCGGAGACCGGGAGCAGTTCATCAAGCACCTGAGAAATAAGACTGGGCTCAAGCATCTGATTTGGTGAGGGTGAAACCCATTGTTCAGAAAGTGGAGTGGATGGTTTATCTCCTGAAATACCTGGATTAGGCAAACCAAGTTCAACCAAGCGATGGAAAAGAGAGCCCAGTTCGTTTGCTGCAAGTGGAGTATAATCATCTGATGGCAATTCATCATCTCTAGGAATAAATGGTAGTTTGACCGGCTCACTTGAAATTCCGACATACTGACTGAGCCAATGACGACGTACACAGGATTTTGCTGAATCAAGTATGTGTGGTGCAAGACGTAATTTTCGTTCTGCTTTCCTAGTAGGAGCGAGGTCAATATCAACAGGATTCGTCAATCGGGCGCTCTCTTGAAGGCGAGTAAACTTCACTAATGGTGATAGGTGTTCACGCTGAGGTAAAATGAAATCTGGATGGTGATAGATTTTCAATGACGGTAGTAAACTAGGTGCCAAATAAGGCATTGACATCATCTCACTAGGTGATATTATCAATTTACCTTTGGATCGGAATGGCAACGGTACTGGAAGAGTATCGTCGTCATCAATTAACCAAGGGGCTGTCAGTAAACCATCCCGTCTAGCTGCTTGACGAATTGCTTCAAGCCACATCCAACCAAATTTAGGAGTTGGTTTGTGGGCCCATGAGATACTAATTTCGCCTTCATCTTGGTTGATAGCAGAATTCTTCGGTGCACCGGCTAGAATCAATAAATCTTTTACCCTCGTACAAGCAACATAGAGTAATCTACGAGCTTCAGCCTGTACTTGAGAGGTAAGAACTTCCGTTGAAAGGCGCCAACTACCACTATCTATCGCGTCCCTGCTTTTCCATGGTTTAGAGCGAGGGGAAAACATCTGTTCAGATACCAAGATGTTATCGCGCCTTGATTGGCTAAGGTTACTTTGATTTTCAGAGAATACCCCACATACAATTACTACCTTAGATTGTAATCCTTTAGAACCATGAATCGTCATCACTCGTACGGCATTTGAAGCCGGCATCGCTTCGCCAAGAATCAGTTTTCCTTTGACTGATGATAGCAGACCGATTCGCTCTGCCAAAAGTACTGAGTCGCCTCCTGCTTCTGCCATCTGTGAGCGAATAAGAGACAAAAATTGCTCTGCATATTGCCTATCCACTTGACCAGGATATGCAATCAGTAGGTCTGAGTGGTCTACTGTTTCTTCTAACATACGAACTATTCTATTACAATCAGCGAGCTGTTTCCAGCGCTCAAAAAGTGCTCTTTGAGCATCACTGATTGCATGGGATTGCAAACGTTTTAGCAAATCAGATGACCCGGTGCGGTCAGAAATGAAATTCTCTAACTGTGAATCATTAAATCCAACTAATGGTGTTCTAGCAAGTGTTGCAGCCCGACTTACATCACCTCGCCTTGCAGACAACTGCAAAAGGGCTGATAATGAGCACACAACTGGTTGCTCAAGTAGACCACCGTCTTGGTCTGCTAACGCAGGAATTCCAAGGTCATCAAGTCGGCGAATAAGGTCATACATGTGAGTTCTTGCAGGCATTAATACCATGATATCTCGTGGTTTAATTGGCTTGATATCATTCATTTGAGTTACACTGCTTTCTTCAGGTTTCTTAGAGTCTTCATTCTGAACTGTCAGAACTGATGGTGTCACACCATCAATCATAGCCCGTATTCGAGCAGCAACCAATTCGTGTTCAAGGTGAACTTGTTTCGCATCTGCACCTAACTCAAATGGATCTAGTGGAACTGTCAAATCTGAACTAGGGTCACTTGCTTCTTCAGTAGCAATTGGTAACAACCATTCAAGCCCGCCATTTTCTTCAACTCTGTGAGCTAGTAAATCCTTAGGTGAAGCATACCAATCACCAGGGAATAAATTGTGCCTGTCATTAAAAAGGTCAATCCACCATTCATTCATTGTCAACAGTAAGTCCTGACAAGTTCGGTAGTTCGTGACAAGGTCAACATGGCCTTGAGTACGGCGAATAACATCTGTATGCCCTAACCTCTTATCGTCGTCCCCTCGATCAAACTTTACCCATGCTCCTTCAGGAATCGGGCGGTGATTGACATACTCAAGACCGGTGACAAAGCTGCTGATGTCCACTAATCTTGGGTCGCGAGCAGAATCTCGTCGGCGTAGTGATGGTTTCATCAATAATCTTGATTCAGTAGCATATTCGTGCTCGTTGATAGCCCTGAGATGCACCGTGTATCTTGCCATCCCACTCACTTGAGCTTGACGGAATCCGTAGATACTCTGCTTTTGGTCACCGACCCAACAAACAGTGGGTTGCCAAGGCGAATTTGGTGGTTCAGGGTCACCTGCTTTCTGCTCTCTCTCCCCCCATAATCTTGAGAGAAGGCGCCACTGTTGATTTGAATTATCTTGGGCTTCATCAATAATGAATGCGCGGAATCGTCTACGTACTGTTTTCAGAACTGCGTAACGCCTTTCCAAATCCTCCTTTACAAGTTTCATTGGGTATTCTTGATGGTGCTCTGAAATTTCATCTTGCTCTGGAATACCACACAAGTTTAGTGCTGTAAGAATATGCTCATCACGCCAAGGTTTAGAATCATCAATAGCATTTAGTGCAGCGACAATATCTCTAGGATACCATTTTGCACAAATCCTTGGACAACGGGCAAGGAGTAAATCCTCAGCCGCTTCTGACACATCAGAATGGTCGTGTAAACCCTCTAAAAGGCGTAATTCGGTCAACACATCTTGGGAGGCCTTGTGAACAATAAGTAGGTCTGAAATAATTCGCGCATCACAATCAGCGTCAAGAGCCAAAGGTGCATCATCAACAAAGGCAGGGAATGGGTCTGAGATTCTTTGCAGATGAACATCTGAATCTGCGGGGCAACAAGGTGGTCCTTCTCTAGGGTCCAGTAAATCGGCAATGGCTGCACAAGCGCGGACTCTCATCCCTTCGATTGAGCCATAGAGTGATTTCGCACGATTCTGTGCATCAACCATGCTTTCTTTGATATCATCACGAATTGCTTTGTCTTTGATTGAACCAAGTGGGTTCACGCCCGATGGCCAGCCATCGCCCTTTGGTAGAAGGTTTCTAGAAAATACCGATGGCATAATCTTCTCTATTGAGGCCATACTACATGTTGCTAAAGTAAAATGACGAATCCACAATAATTGGTCCCACAAATCATCAGGCACTCCTGCAGCAATCAGTGTATCTAGAGCATTTACTCTAGTTTCACTTTGGAGTGCTTCAACCAAACCTAGGTCTGCAGAACGCTCTTTTGCAGCAGCCAACCAATCATCACCAATCGCATGGAGGTTTTGAGCAAAATTACTAATTTCCTGTACATCAATATGTGAAAGGAAACTATGCCGAAGTGCATCTGCGTTGACAACTCCGGAATGTGATTCCAATGACCTACGCACAGAGTCTACGAAAATTGAATTATGAAGTAATTTGGCCACTATTTTTTGACTGCGAGAGCGACCACCCATTTGGTGTGAAAGTCGGTTACGAGCCGCAAGAAATTCTGCTGGAGTAACAGAGTGGATTCGTAAATCCCCAGCATGTTTCTCATTACGAATCCGCCAAAGCGAGCTCATTGCTCGCTCCATCAATAATGCTCGCTGTGCATCAGACATCTGCTGATGAGTTGGTCTGTCACCAAGCAAACTACGATGAGACGACACCAAACGATTGAGAAACGAATCAATAGTGCCGATTGGAGCCTCGTCAAGTAACATCGTCAACTGTTCAACCAAACCTTCGTTACGAATACGTGGGTCATATCGCATTCCATCTCTTTCACCCCTAGGTCCAGAACGCAAGCGCGAAAGTTCAGTGCGCATCCGGTCGCGCATTTCTTCGGCTGCTTTCACTGTAAAAGTCAGCACTACAACTTCGGTCGGTAGCAGACCACGCCACTTCACCATATCTTCCCTATCTTTAGCAGCGGATTGAAGCAAACCACCACTAAAGTCAACCTCACGAGGGCCCGGTGGAAGTAGTCTCGTCGCCCTTTGGTCTTCTGAAAGATAATGCTCTAGAACCCGTTGAACAATTGTAGCGGTTTTTCCTGTACCTGCCCCTGCGTCTAGGACAATGTGCATGTCTAGATTTAGCCCAAGCGTTTGACCGCGATTCAATTCCATTTGCGATCACCTCCAACAGTCGGAGCCAAACCACATACTTGTTTCACGGAACAATATGTGCATGTAAGGTCGCTTGGAGTAGGGATTACTCTACCATTCTCGGACATTTGCCCAATACGTAATGCAGCCGTCAAACGGTGCCTCATCCATGCTCTAAATGGATTACTGGATGGCGGTTCATTATTCTCATTTGGTCGGCGATAAAGGGTTTGTGTAGTACACTCAACATTTCCTATTCCTAGACTAGAAAGATGAGTTTGGAACTCTGGGTCAGCCTCAATGTAAAGTCCACTTTCTTCACCAACCTCGGAAATACCAACACCGATTACTCGATCACCTGGGTGTGTCACCTCCCATGCTCGCGCATACAAAGCGAGTTGCACGCCTTCTAGAAGTTCTCTCAAATGACGGTCTCCCGATTTTCCTTTACCCGGGCCTTCGAGTGATTTTAGGTCACGGATTACAACTAGGCGCTGTGCATTCCAAGATTCACCTGAGTCAAGATCAAGAGGACATTCTGAACCTTCTCCAGATTCATTGACAAAATTGCCACCTAATTCAGGGAATGGGATTATTTCCACTCGGTCAATCGTTCCCCTCAAACGAATTCCAGGAGGTACTGACTCACCTGATTCAGGCAATTCTAACATGATTCCACCCTTCTTATCGCCACTTGTCAGTGGCCATTCAATTGCTAGAAGTGCACTTGCATCTGCTGCTAATTCTGATTCTAACAAGCGACCGAAGCGACCGCTTGTACTGGCTCCCCCAACCTCATCAAGAGCCGCTTCATAGGCTTCAAGATTCAGCCCAACAAGGTCAAGACGGCGCACTGTTGCAATTGCATCAGAATGGCGTAACCACGGCGCTTTCTCATCAACCATTTCCAATAAGCGACGGCGTAAAGTAGCCTCCTCAATTCCGGCCGCTCCAAGTGAATGTGGAGTGAGATTATCACGTTCAATCTCAACTTTCATCCCTAAGAATTCACAAATGAAGTCTGCCCACACTTCATGGATTAGTAAACCACGAGTTCGGACATCAACATCATCATCCTCATCATCTTCACCTTCGGCATGAAGTCTAGTTAAAAGCCAGCCTTTACGTGGACAAGATAACCATTGAGAAAGTCTACTTGGGGACCAAATTTTGGTTTTTCTTGATGGACCCCCAGTAAATCCATGTCGTAAATCGTGGTCATTAATCCCTGTTGCATTCGGCATCAGTGGGCGGGGGTCTATCGACATGGCCTTGCTTGACCCAACCTTCAAACCGATGGTTGGCCAAGTAGAATGAAGGCGTGGTGGTCCCACCTTTGGGCCTCTTGAAGTCGGCGTCATTTTCAATTCATCAACAGTTACAATCTCTCCGTTTCTATCACTATTAAGATAGGGTTGCTCCTCACTACCAATTCTCGGTTGGCGAGATATTCTATCTTCGACTAGGATTGCATCAAGAGGAATAGTGATGGCACTAGGATTGAGAGGTTCCTGCATTGGATACCTCGCATTATGGATTTCAATTCCATCCCTCTGACGGCAATCTCGTTGATGACTACCGGTAACTACCAATTCAAATCGGCCATCACCACTGCTGATG
>DUDF01000192.1 GCA_012959435.1 Candidatus Poseidoniales archaeon | reverse complement strand
CTTGTTTCCGATTAGGCGAAGTCAGCGTAGGAGATGAAATCACAATTTTAAAATCTGGCGAAACCATTCTCCGAGCCAGCATGTCTGCTCTCAAACAATCTTGGCAAGCAACCCTAGATGGGGGTGGTGCTTGAATGGTTGATATTCCTCAAGTAGCAGTCCTGACTGGATTTGGAATCAACTGTGATGTCGAAACCATGGCAGTGTTTGAGATGGCAGGGGCTAAAGCCCACAGAATCCATATCAATAGTTTAGTTAACGGCGACGATTCATTAGAAAATTATCACATAATGGCAATCCCTGGTGGTTTTTCCTTTGGTGACCATCTCGGAAGTGGGCGTTTACTTGGAAACAGGCTTCGATTTGGAATTAGAGAACAAGTTCGACAATTTGTCAAAGATGGTAAACCAGTAATTGGAATTTGCAATGGTTTCCAAGTGTTGGTGAAAATGGGGTTGTTGCCAGGTGATGACGACGTTTCATTGCAACAAACAGCATCTCTTACTCTCAATGATTCAGGCCATTACGAAGATAGGTGGGTGACTTTAGAATTTAACTCTGACAGCCCCTGTATCTGGACAAAGGGACTGGGCCGTATGCGAACACCTGTAAGACATGGTGAAGGAAAATTTGTGGTTCCAGACCAGTCTGTACTCGACCAATATGAACAACAACAGCAGGTTGTTGCACGGTATATTGACCCTAGTGATGAATATCCTAGCGCATCAAATGAGCCCCTATCTTACCCATTATGCCCAAATGCTAGCATGCGCAACATTGCTGGTGTTTGTGACCCGTCTGGATTAGTATTCGGACTAATGCCGCACCCAGAGGCTAACCACTCAAAGTGGCTCGGTGCTACATGGACTCGTGAAGAGATTAGTGATGATTGGAAAGGCGAAGGAATGGTGGTGTTTGAGAATGGTGTTAGGTATGCAAAAGAGAATCTTTGATAATTTAATCAAATAGTTCCCCGACATCATCAACAATGTCCTTCCATTGTTTCCTCTCTGCTCGTTTTTCACCAACTTTCAAGTCAACCATCAAATCTTTCAAATCATCAGGTGTATCTTGATTTGAAGCACTCGCTTGAACTCTAGCAGTTAATTCGTGGTCTTCACCAGGGCGCTCGGAACGGTCAACTTGAGTAATTTCTTTACTAGGCACCGTTCTGATGCCGGATTTATCAACAATATCAGTTGGTAATTCTTGTGATAAATCTTGTAGTTCTTTTTCTGTTGGTTCGGAATCTTTCCATTTAGATTGGTTAGCCATTTCTCTTAATGTGTTCATCCTTTTCTTCTGCCGAGCGGCCTCAAAAGCAGCCGCAACATCTTCTTGAGTTGTGGCCCGAGGTTTTTTGGATTGGCCATGTAATAATTGTGCATACGCAGTCATCCACTCGCCGTGAGTATCATCATGTTCGTAGGCGCTAGGTCTAGCAAGCATCTGAAACAATTCTTTGGACCATTGGCTTACGAGTGATTGCGCTGGTAATTCAGAAACTCTCTCTCTGACACCCTTGTGTGTGGCGATGCATTCTCGACAACGATTAGAACCCGCTTCATCAGGTGCGTCGCAGAGAACGCAACAAGTAGCCAAACCCATCTCAAGCATTGCCCTCCTAACGCCCGACATCAAACTCTAGCACA
>DUDF01000191.1 GCA_012959435.1 Candidatus Poseidoniales archaeon | reverse complement strand
GTTGAGTGCCAAACGAGACATACACTTGTTCAATTGGGGATAACAATTCATCAATAATACAATGCACAGCATTTCCAGTTCCCAAAGCCTCGTGTTGGGTAATAATTTTCACTCCAAGTCCTGTTAAAGCTTCATCATATTCTGCTTCTCTTCCAGGTGGAACAACAATAATTATTTGTGAGTAATTTAGATTTGAATTAAGTAATTGTTGAATTACTAATTTAGTTGAAGGCACCCCGTTCAAATTTAGTAGAGGCTTATGGGTTGTAATTCCTTGTTTTATCATCCGGCTGCCTTTCCCACCACATAACAAGACCGCTGCTAGGGGTGGTGTTGAATTGTCAAGCTTAGGCATCATGTATTCAGCATCAATTATTGATGCTGCGCGCCCAGCATAACATTCTTGGATTATTTCCTCACCTAGTGGGGAGAGGTCAACGTTGTTGTCAGTTAGTAATAGTAGATTGCCACCAAACCCCGCACCCATCACCTTGATTCCATAAACACCCGGAATTTCTCTTGCTTGGTTGGCGAATTGATCCATTTCTGGAGTCCTTATACCATACAATTCACCAGCATCAACCCATGCTTCATTCATAATGTTACCAATTTGTTCAGCAGTACTATTACCACTTGTTAGTATAGATTGCATGCGTTTACTTCTATCTAATTCGCGCATGGCAAATCTAAATCTATCTGCAATTTTAATTTCAAAATTAACATCAAAAAGAGCAGGATACATTTTTTCAAACACTTCACATTCATTTGGCCAACGGTTGGTGATTTCCTCGCGAGACATTTTTTCAGGTAATTCTCTAGCCACATTTTTCCAATCATCTTGCCAATTTTTAGAAACCAACCTTGGTATAATTTCCCGGGCTACGAAAGCGAGTTCGTTGAAAGCTCGTTTTACCTCATCTCCTTTCTTTGATGGATGTGTAAACAGTGTTGCAAATTTCACATCATTCATTTCCTTAGGCAATTCAATTACTTGTTGTGAAAAAGGATTGAAGGTCAATCTCAAAACTGAATTACTGTGGCTATACATCATTGTAGCATGGTCCATCATTCCACCCCTAGTGCCACAAAACCATTCAGCCTCAGCGGTAGTGAAAGTCATAACTTCAGCATCAGTTGTAAGTTGATTTGATAATCGAATAGCAAACATTCCACAAATTGCTAATGCAGAAGATGAAGAAGAGCCGGAATCTGGTGGGATAGTAGAAGTAATTGACATATTGAAACCTAATTTCACTTCTTCAAACATTTGTGCATGTCTAACAGATCCCATCACATAATTTGACCAATGGGGTGTCGGTGCCCCCAGCGCCTCAAGCCATGACAACCAATCATCACCAATAGGGGCGTTTTCTCCTAATTTTTGCTCCCATTGTTCAAATCCATCACCCGACGAATTACAGGAAACAACTTCATCATCGCGTGGCCCAACAACAGCATACATTACTTGTGAGTCACTTGCCATTACAACAAGTTCTGATGTAAATCCCGGCCAATAATCAGTATGGTCGGCAGCCAAACAGATTCTAGCAGGAACCCGAATTACCCAAATTGGGCCGACACCATACAGTTCTTCGTATCGTTGTACTGCATCCACAATTTCATTATTTTTTCCTTTGAATAGGTGGATTATTGTCGTGGAGTTTCTTGCACCAATCATTGCGCCGCACCCCTCGTGGCACTGAGAGATTCTTCAACCATATTTCCAATAGACCACGTTGGGGCCCAATCAATATAAGACATAATTTCAGAATTATCAACACTACCTGATAATTCAAAATTAGCAGGTTCAATCGTTTCTGTTTTACAATCGGTTCCATATATGAATAATTCAGCAAGTTTAGTGACAGTGAGGGGTGAGCCCCCTCCAACTGGGAGAAATACATCAGTTTCAGGCGCACCCATCGACGCGAGTTTGACTAACAAGGAAACTAAATTTTCAACATGAATCAAATCCTTGGTAGCTAAACCATCACCCATTATATTTAGCATTCTTTTTTCATGAAATTGTTTCGCGAAAACACCCACAAC
This sequence comes from Candidatus Poseidoniales archaeon, assembly GCA_012959435.1. Taxonomy (GTDB): domain Archaea; phylum Thermoplasmatota; class Poseidoniia; order Poseidoniales; family Thalassarchaeaceae; genus MGIIb-Q1. The sequence goes on along the minus strand of DUDF01000191.1, from coordinate 7,640 downwards.
CCCCCGGGGTAAACCATCTAGGCCTATTCCCTGAACACTCGAACAACGCAGGGCCGTAACCCTATGTTTCGATGATTTGAAAGTTTCTTCCATCTCAATTTTTCCCAACCCATAATCATCAATTGGGTTCAAAGGAGATTTACTAGTAAAACACGGTAACCCATTTGGATAAACTCTAATCGAAGATAGGGCGATGATGTGAATATTTTGCATTGGTTCAATAATATCAATCAAACGATTAGCAAGGTTTTGTACGTTTTCTCCCCTACTGCCACTATTCTCATCTAAAGTTGATGGCGTTGGATTCGCTAAATGCACAATTGTGCGGCAGCCACGCCCATTTATCACATCACGAATTTCTTCATTTGTTGAATTTCTCAAGTCAATTTGAAACCCATTTTCGTCAAGCGCCTGCATCAGATGAGAACCAATGAATCCGGTTGCCCCGGTAACGCCAATCATAATCTCACATCAGTCAAGGCCAAGGGCAACAACACACTCTTCAATATGCTGTGCTAACTCTTCATTAGAAAATACTAATCCGTTACTTGAATTATAATCTTTAAGTTCAATTTTTGATAACTCAGCACCAGGCGTCCATTCCCCTACAGGAGGTGCGACAATATAGTGTGAATCAGATTCCCACAACCGCCCAATTTCATCACTAGTCACTAGATCTTCATGCAATTTTTCAGCGCGAATAAGTCCACGAACATCGACATCAAAACCAGATGCGGCAAATGGCATTGTTCTCATAACTTCTACAAGTTGTTTGAGACTAAATGACTTCATCTTCAATACGAATATTTCTCCACCAGCACAAATGTCAACGGCATCAAGAACTAACGTAGCAGCGTCTGGTATGGGCATAGCAAAGCGAGTAATTCTTTCATCTGAAATCCAAATTTCTCCTCTTTCGCGAATCCCCTTAATCATTGCAGGAATAACCGACCCTCTGCTACCAAGGACATTACCAAAGCGTACGCACGCGCAGTTGGTGCTACCTGTTAGGTTGCCATCAATAGTTAATTTTTCAGCAACATATTTTGTGGCTCCCATTGTTGATGTTGGTGCAACGGCCTTATCGGTTGAAATTGTCATCATCACTTCAACGCCATTTTCCTTAGCCATATCAACAACATTTTGGGTGCCTAAAATATTAGTTTTTACCGCTTCTGTTGGGTTTTGTTCACAAATAAGTACATGTTTTAGCGCAGCTGCATGAATGACAATATCTATTCCACCCACAAAAGCTCGGGCCAAGGCTTCCCTATCTCGTACATTTCCAATGATGAAAGTGATGTTGTCGTGCTTTGCTAATTCTTGCTGGAAATAGAAGTGTTTAGAGTCGTCACGCGAGAAAATTACTACATGAGAAGGGTTGCGTTGCAACAATTGCCGAACGATTTCAGAGCCAATAGAACCCGTCCCTCCAGTTACCAAGACTCGACTCCCCTCTATGCGCATCTAACCACTCTCAAATTTATTGAGTTTGGATATTGGTTATGGAGATAACCCACCGATAAACCCTTGGCGACGCCTTCATGACCCTTGGGCGTGCCGAAGCGAACGAGGGAGAGCCATGAGTGACGCCGCGGAATTGCAACGACTGGCCCGCCTTGTAGAGATGTACAGGCAACAATTAACCGCCCTCGGTGAGCAAATTGAACGGCTCAGCCAAGCCTCAGTTGAACACCAAGATGTAATACAGGCGCTCGAATCACTTGACGACGAATCATCACCAAAAATCATGATTCCTTTAGGTTCGGGAACACAATTAGTAGTTGATCAACTAAATAATCCAGGTGTGGTTGTTGATATTGGAAGCGGAATCCAAGCAGAAAAGAAAGTATCAGAAGCAATTGAAATTTTAAAGAAAAGAGTCGCTGATATTGATGAATTAATTTCTACATTACAATCAGAATTCAACGATACAGAGTTAAAAGTAAAGGATTTAGCATCTAAATTCACAAATGATGCAGATGCATTACAGGCCAAAGAAAACGAACAACCTCCTAAAGAAGAGATAGAGGAATCAACACCAGTCAAAACCACACCAAAGCGCCGGAGGCGCAGTGCCTCGGGTGAATTGACATTAGATGATTGAAGTGATTTGATGGGATTCTTCGATAGATTTCGCAAACGTGTGAAAGAGGTTGCTGATGATACAGACCTTGATTCATTAACTGCAGATGAAGATTCTGAAGAAGCACAAGAAGCAATTGCAACACGTCAGCAAATTAAAGAAGAGCAAGAAGCACAAACACCTTCTCCCCAAGTCGAAGCAGTAATTTCAGCCGATGATGATTGGGAAGATGTCGAGGAAATTGAAGCAATATCTCCAGTCCAAGAAGAAGAGGAAGAGTGGGATGACTGGGAGGATGAACCAATCCCAGAACCAATCTCACCATCATTAGATAAAAAACAACGAAAACGTCTTGAAAAAGAGGCAAAAGAGGCAAAAAAAGAACGTCAACGTCTCAAAAAAGAAGGGTTTGACGTAGACCAAGAAGTTCGCCCCGATGGTTCAAAAATAGACTTGCAAATCATGCGTTCCACCACTGGTAGAAAATTGGTTGAGGTGAAGAGCGCACCACGGGGCTCAACCGGCCCAACAGCTGTTGAGACTGAAACGGGGAAAACCCTCGAGATTGACCTTGGGGGTGGGGTGGTAGAGAGCGGTGGAAAAATCATCAAAGGCGGACAAGCCCTTGATGCCATGCTCGAAGAATTAGAACTCGTGATGTTAGAAGCAGATATGGGCAGGGCTTCAATTGAAGAGGTAATTACAGCACTCCGCAATGAGTTGGTTGGCAATCGTTTACGTAAAGGGGCAGATCTTTCCAAAGTTGTTGAAGCGTCTCTAAAAAGGGCCCTTCGCACACTCCTTTCAGCAGGTTATTGGGACTTTGATGCAACGGTGGACTCCTTGCTAGAATCTGGTGATTTACCTGTTGTAATCATGATGGTAGGGGTAAATGGCACAGGTAAAACAACCACTACAGCAAAAATTGCTCATCGCTTGAAAAACAAAGGCAGAAAGGTGGTGTTAGCAGCATCTGATACTTTTAGGGCCGGGGCAATTGATCAGTTAGAAATTCATGCGAAGCGGCTTAACATTCGATGTATTAGTAGCCAACGGGGTGGGGATGCCGCAGCAATCGCCCGCGATGCAATCGAACATGCAAAGGCTCGAAAAATGGATGTAGTCATAGTTGATACTGCAGGTAGAATGCAAAATAAATTAAATTTGATGGAGGAGTTACGCAAGGTTCACCGTGTAACGAAACCACACCTTGTGTTGTTTGTAGGTGATGCATTGGCTGGTAACGACGCAGTTGAACAAGCCAAAGAGTTCCAAAGAATGCTCAAGTTTGATGGGGCAGTTTTGTGTAAATTGGATACCGATGCAAAAGGCGGTGCTGCCCTTTCAATCGCCCATGCCACAGATAAGCCAATTGTTTTGGCTGGTATTGGCCAAGAATATGATGATTTGAAACAATTTGACCCAGACTGGCTGATTGAAGAAGTTTTTACGTAAGTGCATAATAGTATATTTTGAAGGTGGTTAACAATGGTTGATGAATTTTTACAAAGCGAGGAAAGTCAACAATTTTTTGGATTGATCCAGATGTTACAGCGTTCAGCCCTAGTCGCTCTTGGTAAAATGCCAAACCACGAAGGAAAGTATTCAGTAAATATAGCAGAAGCAAAGGCAGCCATTGATTTGATTGCAGTCATTCAGAAGCGAACAGAAGGGAACATTGACGAAATGGAAACCAATGTGCTGAGGGGAATAGTCACTGAAATGCGCATGATGTTCGTTCAAGCCCCCAAAGATATTGCCACTAAAGAGGCAGAAGAAGAGGATGCTGAAGAATTGAAAAAGACCTTCATAGAACCATCAGAAGCACCTGCTGAAGTGCTTACTAACGATTCCAAATCAGAAGAGGAATGACACCGTTCCTTTGATGTGTACAATAAATGTGGCCTGTAGTGGAGGGGGAGTCAATGGTCCGAGTTACTGAGGTCACCGATGAAGAAGCACCTCTCGCATTGTTGGTTGATAATAACGAGATGGCATTATATCGTATGAATGAGATATTCCGCCAGAGAGATTATCGTATAATCGAATGTCAAAATGGAGATAAAGCAGTTGACCTTTTCATTACAGAGAAACCTGATTTAGTCATTATTTCCTTAGATATCCCCGGTCTTGATGGCCACGTAGCGGCACTGGAAATGAGAGAATCTAGGCAAGATGCAAGAATTATTTTCACAACACCTCGAAATAAATTAGAGTTAGCTGAAGATGCAGCATTTAGTGCAGGCGCAGTTGCATTACTTCAAAAACCAGTTACTCAATCATCAATAGATGAGGTTTGGGATTTGGTTATGGGGGATATACCAGATGCACCAGGGATTGAAGATCTTGACCAATTATATCCTGATGATGTTGAGGATGATATTGAGGTAACAATTGAATTAGAAGAGTTGCCTGCTCCCCCGCCACCTTCAGCACTTCCTGCTCTAGGTCCTCCGCCCAAGAGAAAAAAGAAGGGTAAAGGATTGTTAATGTTGGCGATATTATTGTTCTTAGGCTCCGCTGGTGCAATTGGCTATGGGTTATACACAATGGGATATATCCCGTTGTAATCAGAATTTAGGTTCATTCAATAATGGTTGTTGATGCGATTCAAGTTGGGGTTGAGGGGTACTTGTAGGGGTATTCAGTACATTGAGTGGAACTAATTGAACTGGAACATAAGGCACAACAACCGAACCAACAGGCGCATCAGTTGAAGTTTCTACTTTATGCGATACGCTGCTCAGTAATCCAGGGTCACAAGCGGCGATTCGTGTGTCTAATTGACTGTGGATCCAAACTTGCCACCCCGCCACTAAAATGAGTCCAACAGTGATAGCAGCGGCAACCATCCACAGTACAATCTCACCTTCGCCCATGAAAATTGAAGGGGCCCAGACTACTGTCAATCTTCCGCTTCAAAGACCGCTGCGCTGAAGTAAAGCATTCCAAGAAACATCAGCATAAGATTTCGCTGCTTCAGTTGGATTATCAGAGCGATGAATCCCACTTCCAACAATGATTCCATCAGAACCCGCCAAAACGGCTTCAGTCGGGTCACCGTATCGTTGACCAAGTTCAGCATCACCAGTCACAAGATTCACACCTGGTGTCCAAATCATCTTGACTTCACCAACTTTTTTACGCAATTCAGCCAATTCATTTGCCCGGGAGCCATTACCAATGAATCCGAAGCAAGCAGGGTGCTCTTTTCCTGCATCAACAACAGCATCAGTATATCCTGGAATCTCCAAAAGATTGCCAGCACTACTCATCTGAGCAAGTAAGAGAACCCCGCCATGCCTCCCAACATTTGACCATCCTTCAGCCATCCCATCAAGTACAGATGGGCCAGAAATCAAGTGAGCAGTCATCAAGTCAGCCCAAGAACGAGAGTCATACACTCCACCCATTTGGTCACGCGCTATTTTACCAATATCACCATGTTTTCGGTCTTCAAATATTAGCATATCAGCATCTTTTGCTTTTTCGCAAAATTCAGCCCAACTCTCCGCAGTCCAATCTTCTACCAAATCAACGTGAGTTTTGAGTGCAGCAACATGGGGGCTAACATCTTCAAGCAATTCAGTTAAGCCAGCCATAGTATAGCGGTCAGCCGCCAAGACCACCATACTTTGCTTGTCAACTACGGTTTCCATCCACCTTCTAGCCAATGGATTTGGGTTAGCATTCCAGCGCTCCCCCCACACTTCACTAGGTTGCATCAAGTGGGTGGGCAAGGTGGCATCCCTCAAAGTTTCCTCATGCCCAGTTATTGTCATTAATCGGTGGGATTGAGTCAATTATCGATTCACTAGGTTGACGGAAAGTCATATTCAATTCTCGTTTTGCCGGTGCCGCATCAAAAGTGCAGTGGCGCTTCAGAGAGGAGCGGGCCCACTTGATACTCATCTTGGGATGGAATAGTGCTGCAATTAAACACACAGAATAAGGAAGAACTCCTTTTGGCCATTTTCTATCTGGGTAAGCAGTTCGTAAAATATCAGCCACGTCTTTCATCCACATATCACCACCAATCACCAAATATCTACCACAAGGCTCGCCCTCAGTCAGTGCTCGAACGTGAGATTCAGCGACATCTCTAACATCTACAATGTTGATATGAACGGGGAGGGATTTTGGCATTGTGCGCTTATACAAAGCCTCAACATAGGACAAACTTCCACCTAAATGTCGCTTTGATAATGGGGGGCCAAATACAACACACGGGTGAATGGTGACAAGCCGTGGGCGCGTATTTTCATCTTTGTTAGCATGCCATTCTCTGACTAATTTTTCAGCGCCGGCTTTTGCTAAACCATACGCATTATTTTCAACAGTTGCATCATCAGCCCAAGATTCCGATGTAAAACAGGCCCCATCTTCATATTTTGTTGGTCTAATGGCAGCAGTAGATGATGTGTGAACAAGATGTTTTACAGAATCAGTTGCATCAATTGCATCACAGATATTTTGAGTACCAATTAATGATGGGTCAATCACTTCTTTTTGCGGGTCAGATTTACCAACATAAAGAGCAGCAGCAGCGTGTATCACATCACTACAACCTGCAACCGCTGCCTTGACTTGTTCAGCATCAAAAAGATCCATTTTAACAACATCTAGCGAACCACCTTCACCAATAGGGAGGGCTAGCAAATGGGCCACTCTTTCAGGGTCATCTGGTGCTCTTAGCGCAGCACGCACCTTTCGCCCCCTAGCGAGAAGATTAGCAACAATGTGACTACCAATGTATCCACTAGCACCAGTGACCAACACAACTTCATCCATAGCCCTGCGCAAGTCTTGCAGCATGAAAACCCAACGCTACTAGGTTGGGGGCATCTCAAGCCTGGTTCGAATCGTACTTGACTCCATCAGTCCATTCAGTCTGGTGCCAATATGAACTGGTGAATGTACACCCAGCAACAGTTGCACCAGTGAAGTCAGCAAACTTCAGGTCGGCGTAACCGAGGACCGCATCGGTCAGGTCGGCGTAGTAGAGGTACGCATTGGTCAGGTCGGCGTAACTGAGGTCCGCATTGGTCAGGTCGGCGTAACTGAGGTCCGCATTGGTCAGGTCGGCGGACCCGAGGTACGCATCGGTCAGGTCGGCGTAGTAGAGGTCCGCATCGGTCAGGTCGGCGGAGTAGAGGTTCGCATTGGTCAGGTCGGCGGACCTGAGGTACGCATCGGTCAGGTCGGCGTAACTGAGGACCGCATCGGTCAGGTCGGCGCCGTAGAGGTACGCATCGGTCAGGTCGGCGGCGTAGAGGTCCGCATTGGGCAGGTCGGCGCCGTAGAGGTTCGCATCAGTCAGGTCGGCGGAGTAGAGGTCCGCATTGGTCAGGTCGGCGTAACGGAGGGCCGCATCAGTCAGGTAGGCGTATCTGAGGTCCGCATCAGTCAGGTCGGCGTATTGTAGGTCCGCATTGGTCAGGTCGGCGTATTGGAGGTCCGCACCCGATAAATTAACTGAACCACAATAACCACCGCAATTAGCGCCGTCATATCTGTTAAATTCTGCATATTTCAATAATGTTTCATTTAATCC
>DUDF01000190.1 GCA_012959435.1 Candidatus Poseidoniales archaeon | reverse complement strand
TGACTCCCTCTAGGACATTAAGCGAGCCAAACGCCTTGTGGACATCATCCAAACGAATCAGTTCACGCGCCACTCAAACTTCTCCTGTAAAGCGAGCCCGAGAGCCACCCCTTCAAGGCTTAACCGGTTCAAAATGGGCATTTAAGAGGCGGAGTCGGTGAATGGACGAGGCCGTCAAGGTTACTCTTAGAACGGCTGTCTTTTATATGGGTCGGCCCACCCTCAATTTTCGCAAGAATCGCAGATTTCTGCTACTTAATTATTAGTCACTGAGGTTACTGTTAGCTGTGATGATGTGTAGGCTTCCGCCACCAGAAAATGTACCGTAAAACAGGTAATTGCCGGATGGGTGGAAAGCTATTGGAAGAGGTGTGGTCAAGTTTGTTGCAAACGAAGTTACCTCCCCCGACCATCCCTGGGAATTAGTTAAGTTTTCTTTTAAATCGATTTGAACTATTTCATGGCCAACTGGAATTACGGCATTCCAAGAGCCAAAAACAGTGGCATATACGGTATATTCATTTCCAGGAAATGTAGAGTTTGCTGGCCGCACATCCATTCCATTGAGACTGCTGTGTGGGGTCCAAGTTGCTACAGGCCCTACAGTTCCAGCCGGAATAGGATGTTCTGGGTCATCATCAGGCCAGCCATAATCTTCACCATTGATTAGTAAATTCACTTCTTCAAGTGGGTGTTTACCATCCCAATCTCTGCCATTATCACTAAACAGGTAGCCTATTCCTTCAACCCAGACACCATCGTATGAGTTGCGTACACCACTTGCTAGAACCCTATGTTCTCCTGTACTTGCGTTGACCCAGAGAAGAGCAGCGTTTCGCTCATCCTCTTCAACACAGATATTGCAGGTGGAACCAACATGCCAAATTAGTGTACCATTTGTCATTTCGTTGATAGCATTTGTTTGGTGATTTCCTACTGATATACCCTCAATAAGCACCCATCTTTCATTGGTTTGAACCTCATCCATCCACATGCTGTCGGGGCCTGAGTGATTGATGCGGGTTAGCCGGCCTGAATCAGAGATGATGATGAAATCTTCAGCAAAATGGATGCCATGTGGCTGAAAAAACCCATCTAACCAAGTTGAACTAGAGGATAAATTCCATTCTGAATCTGTTGTGTTAAATTCAAAATTCAGTGCGACTAATCGGCCATCATCACGGTCACAAACGATTAGCACATTTTCATCCACCCATTCAAGACAAGATGGCCCGCCTAAATCTTCGGCTACCAATTCAATTGTGTAATTTTCATTTATCGTTGGCTCACTAAACTGTGTGTATGGTAGAATGTGGCTTGAGAATAGCATCCCAACTAGGGTCAAGATGAGTAAGGCGGGTCCAAATTTCTGCCACTTACCCTGCGTAGTCATCAAAATCAGAACGGAGAGGAGTAGGTGTTGACGGTTTCGGCAATTCTTAGCAACTGATTGTACTTGGCAACCCTATCAGTTCTGCATGGTGCACCCGTCTTGATTTGGCCAGCGTTTGTGCCGACAGCCAAGTCGGCAATGGTGGTATCTTCAGTCTCACCTGAACGATGACTGACCACGGTTGTGAATCCTGAATCCCATGCTGTTTGCATTGTCTCAAGAGTTTCAGTAACTGAACCGATTTGATTGAGTTTGATGAGAATTGAGTTGGCCGAGTCATCATCAATT
>DUDF01000189.1 GCA_012959435.1 Candidatus Poseidoniales archaeon | reverse complement strand
CATCAAAACCATCTGACTCATTTTCTGAAGACCATGCATTATTCTGTAAAATTGATTCATCAAATTCGATTTCTGGTAACGTGGTTTCAGATACTTCTGGATTGCTGAGAAAGTGTCTAGATGCAAATACAAGAATTGTGCTGATATCACCCCACTCTGATTTCTGTTGTCTTTTGCTTTCCACCCACAAGAGTAGGTCATGTAACGTACTTTTAACAATAGGATTTCCTTGTAACCAATCCGCAAGTCTTTCACAACGTTGGCATGATTTGTGTAATCCAGCATCATATACAATGGAACGCCCGTCTTTAGACCTGCAGGGCCCGCACGCCCGCCCGCGCACCCAATCTGCAAGTGCTTCGTAGTCATATTCACTAGTTTTTCTATTCTTTTCATCTTTCATTATATTCACCCTTTCTTCTGAATTTAATCTAATTTATTGAGAATCTCAGAGATTTGTGGGGAAACAAGGAGGACGGAGCGAAGCCCTTTACCGTTCATGGAAACAACCTTGTTATTACTTGGCAAACCCACAAGAATTCAACAATATAAAAAGGATGCACGAGTGAAAATTCACTCGGTGATGTCAACTCATCAACATCTCTTTCTGTCGGTTCATAAAGAAACGACTTCAGTAGTGCATGCGTATAAGAATCCACCCAATCAGGTCACACTTTTCTGTTTCAATCTTATCTCTTTCTGTTGATATATGAAGAACCGACTTCAGTAGTGCATACAATGGGGTTTAGTTTGGGGTTTAGTTTGAGCCTGATTCATTCGAAATTAATGACTCATTGAAAAAGAGTCGGATATAATCTGATTTTATGGAGGAGCCTATCGGAGTTTGTCGATGCTGTCGCGGATCTCTCCATGAACTGGATAATAATCCGTTATGCAAGGTCTGTTCACCTTGGAATGATGCCAAGGAATTGTTGCTTCTCTCCATGCCTCCATGGCAGAATTATATGCAACAACATCAAACTGAACTACTCAACCAAACCATTGCTTGGTTACAGGAAGATGGGCGTATCATCTCCTACATGCCTTACAATCGTGGATGGGCTGAACTGTTGCGGAAACTTACCGGAAACAAACACATCTTATCTGTTGACATACAGATTGAGTTTCATCGTGATTATGATTCATATCTAGCCGTATTTGAGAAATTAGCCGCCCGTGGTTCTCGCCTCTTTCCTAATTTAGAGGGCGGTGAAATTGATGATAACGAAATTACAGTTAGATTCAATGGACATGAAGTTAGGACTTTAGGACCAGCAATAATTGTCGATGGGGCCAAGATTGACCGGGGTCCTGGGACCTTGTTATTCATGATGATGATAGAGAATAGAGTTGAATCTCCAGCTCTGAGATTCCTCAATCTTTTCCACCAATTTGAAGGCACTGGCCATAACAATGCTAACAACAACGAAAAACTTAGCCGAGATGTTCTCAGAGATGGTCGATTCAATCCTTATGGGGCGTCCGACTCACCACGAACAAAATCAAGAAAAAAGAAGAATGCCCCACCACCACTTTGCGATTGGAATCATGAAACATACCTGCTTGGAATTGAATTAGGAGTTAAGGGCAGACATGTCATACCACTTCCAACTCAGCCATCACTTTTAGAGCGCTTTCTAACTGTCTGGGGAGGGCGTCCTTCAACCCTCGTTTCAGACCGATTACGAGCCGCTACAAGATACCTCACAAAGATTGTGGGTATCCATTCAGAAAATGCCAGAATAACCCCTCTTGAGAGGTCATTTTCGCTGTACCGCTCAGTAATTGATGGTGACCCTAATGTCGAAGTAATAGATTATGGATTAGTGGTAAAAGGTGGCTTGGACATACTATGGAGAATAACTCCTGGTAGAGGGGCTCACAATGCCCCTTACCTTATCCAAACGATGGCAAAAAATAGAATAGGGTTGGGTCAACCAATCTGCATGTTTGACAATGCTGAACTCCCATTAGGAGATAGGTTATCTTCAGTTGTTCTTGGACTTCTAAATGACGACAAATTAATTCATCAATTTGAACAAATTAAGTATGCAGTTCATCAATACAAACTTGTAAATGAAAGAGGGTTTGACGCTACCCCACATTGTGATTTGTTCCCTTAAACAATAAAATATCAACTTCTCAAATTTGGTATTACCTCCGAAGCGCACTTGAATAACGGCTCTCAGGGCTAGGTAATGGAAGAAGAGTGGCCCGAGGGCTGGCCGGGTGAATTGGTGTTGGAGGGGCGTACCCATTTCCATCTACCAACTAACCTTTCAGATGGTGAAGCAAATCGCGCTGGACCTGGTGTTAAGGGAGAGCGGATGATATTCCATAACCACGCAATGTCGGGTAATCGCACGAGGTCCGTTCTGTTGATGGCTCACGAGATGACTGAGGGCATTCTTAGTGGAGACAAACCTGTTCGCATGCTTGATTCATTGGCTGCGAGTGGAATTCGCAGTCACCGTATATGCCACGAGTTGCCATCTGAAATGGTATCGCGGTTACAACTTTGGATGTGTGATATGGATGAGAATGCAATTTCTTGGCTGAAAGCAAATTACAAGAAAAATCCAGTTGCTGAAATTGGTGAATTCAATCCTGTTTGCGGTGACGCAAGACAGGTGGCACTTTCACGAGGTTGGCAGTGGGTGGATATTGACCCATTTGGCTCGCCTGTCCCATTCCTTGATTCGGTGATGCAATCACTTGCAAGGCGAGCGGTTTTGGAAGTTACAGCCACAGATGTTGCTGCATTAACTGGATCTTCGCCAGCACCTCTGATGCGACGATACGGGGCGCGGGCTAGATTAGATGAAATCGCACATGATACTGGATTGAGAATTCTTCTCGCTTCTGTTGCAAGGTGCGCTGCTCGCCATGACAAAGTCATCGAGCCGCTGATTTCAACTTGGGATAGTCACCACTTAAGAGTAAGTGTTAGAGTCAGAAAATCACTAAATTCAGCCAGCATAGTTGAACAGAATTTAGGTTGGAGAATTGCCAACCCAAGTGATTTGGAAGCCGGTGAAAACGCTGGACATGGCCATATTTTAGTACCACTTGAAACCGTTGTCGATAAAACTGACAAGAGGATTTCAGGACCACTTTGGACTGGACAAATTGGAGATGCTGGTGTGATGGCTTCAATGACTGAGGAAAGGGCTCTTGAGTTGTGTGGACCTACTGAAGAAATATGTGATGATGAAGGTGAGTTGCGCCTCCGTAGACGGGCTATTACTCGCTCCATACGCCATTTGGCAGGGGAGTCTTTAGCAATTCATTCTGGAAATCTTGTAGTGGTAGATTCATTGGCAAGCCGACTACAACTACCTGCACCCCCGTCTCCAACTAAGTTAGCAGAAGCATTGGTTGCAATGGGTCATTGCGCAGCAGTTGCGGCTTATGGTAAGCCAGCTATTCGTACCGATGCACCATGGGATTCTATTCTAAGTGCGCTAAAGTCAGTGTGAATCAACCGCCAATGTGAGACATCTCAACCGGTAACCGGATTCGCCCCTCAATCTCTGGCTCACTACGTAATTCTGAATACCGGTCACTTCGCTTTTCCCACACTGAACGCACTAGTTCTTGTATCTCGCTTGAAGTGGCTCTAGAACGTAAATATGGTTTGAGATCAAACCCATTTTCAGCAAATAGACAATTGTAAAATTTTCCTTCTGAGGAAATACGGCCCCGACTACAATCGCCACAAAAAGGCTCAGAAATTGATGTGATAAAGCCTATTTTATCACCATCGGCAGTCTGCCATAACTTTGCAACATGACTTGCATCCTGTGGTGGAATCTCCATCAAATCAAACTTTTCAAGTAATACCTCACGGATTTCTTGGGCTGTGATAACCTCCTCAATTCGCCATGAATTTGATGAACCTACATCCATGTATTCGATAAAACGAACTATCACATCAGTGCCGCTGAAATATTCCACCATCTCTTGAATTGCGTGCTCATTGACTCCACGCCGTACTACGGTGTTCACTTTTACTGGCGTTAACCCAGCAGCGATGGCAGCATCAATACCTGCCAAGACTACACTTACATCCACATCACTATCTGTCATCTTTTGGAATGTCTCGTTATCCAAAGCATCCAAACTAACGGTGACACGGTCTAAGCCAGCATCAGCGAGAGATTTCGCCTGGCTCCCCAACAACACGCCGTTAGTTGTAACAGCCACTTCAACATCATGGGCAGAAATTTTCTCAACTAATTTCACGAAATCGCGGCGGAGAAGGGGTTCTCCTCCGGTCAAACGTACTTTCTCTATTCCTAATGGAATGAGGGATGACACTAGGTGGTCTAACTCCTCAAACGAGAGTATCTCCTCGCGCGCAAGGTATGGATAATCTTCACTGAACACTTCACGGGGCATACAATAAGGACAACGGAAATTACAACGGTCGGTTACCGAAATACGCAAGTCTCGCAAAGGTCGAGCAAGCGCGTCCCTTACCATGAAACTCTGTTGTAGGTTAACGATTGAAAAGTTTGTCCCGAATGTTTAGTGTGTTTGGTATACAAAGGTAAACATCGGCATAAGTTCGGGGTGGGCCCTTAATCTGGTTATATGTGATGCAAGCAAATAGATATGATATGGGACAAAAACCCAACTTAAACGGAAAGTACGGCAGAAAGGGCTTGCGCGCTTTGTTGATTGCATTGACTATGCTGGTGGTTGCTACCGCCGGTGCAGCTACTGCAGAATCATCATATGACGCACAAACCCTGGAGAATGAATTAATGACTTTGGAGGCTGCTCAAGAGATTGAACAAAACTACCTAATAAGTGACCCATTGTTAATAGATGGAGATGTTGATGATAACCTCTCCGCTGACGACCTTGACCACATCGCTGATGGTGGCACTGTCGTGGTCTATGTTTGGACCAATGGTGAACAAGCAATTGTAGTTGTAGTCATCTTCCAAGATGATGGTAGCTACGAAGTCGCACACATAGCACGCATGAGTGTTGAAGAAGCAAGAGAAAGGCTTGCTAACTTTGATGGACGAATTATTGTCCGTCACTTTGGTAACTCAGATGCAGATCCTATCTGCGCACATGGCTACTTGGCTGCACGATGGTCTGTTGACCAGAATGCTGACTCAACTGCAATTGGTCAGTTCAACGGTGTATGGATGACTGATGAAAGCGTTGTTGGTGGAAACATCACAGGACAGTTTACTAACGGTTTGTTCCGTGGAATGGCTACCAACCTTGATGGTGAAGTAATCGGAACCCTACAAGGTGGATACGCAAACGGCCTATACCGTGGCGTCTGGGAATTATCTGACGGTACTTCTAGCGGTGTTCTTGCTGGAAAGTACAGAGCAACTGATGCTGGCCAGGGTGTTATGAAAGGCAAGTGGAAGCAGAACTGCAACGATGCTGGCATTGAGCCAGTACCAGTAGATCCAACCCACATCAAGTGCAAGAGAATGGCTGCAGATGCTGCAAGCACTGACAAATCTACTGATGTAGTGATGTCTCGCTGCAAAGTCAAGCCGTTGCCTATCGATGTTGATGTCAAGCCAATGAAGAAACCTCTACAGATTGACCCTACAGGTGTCAAAGAGGATAACTCTGGTATGGACTCAGTGAAGAAAGGTGCTCAAGACTTGTTAGAGACCGAACTTGTCGAAACAGATGGTGGACTAACCATTGATGTCGGCGATGCTGCAGCTGGTGGAGCAATCTCATCATTACCAATGATTGGGCTTGGCCTACTACGCCGCCGATTCCTACTCTGAGTAGGATGATTGCCAATCTGCATTAAGCGCAGATTAAAACGATGCGGCGGGGGACCCTGTACTCAGGAGGGTCCCCCGTTGCTCACATTTTCTGAACTGGCTAGAGATAAGCTCGCTGAATTTGCAGCTAACTCTGAAGAAGAAACTCTAGCCCTTAAAATTGCCATTACCGGTAGAACGGGGGATGGCTTCCAATATGACCTACAACTAATTCCACTAAAAGAACAAGAAGAATCTGATCATATTTTCGAAGTTGATGGCTGGACTGTCATCATTGCAGAGAGTAGTGTCCCATACATGGAAGGTGTGACTCTTGAATTCAAAGAAACACTCATGGGTGGAGGATTTCATTTTGAAAATCCCAACCCTCTCTGGATTGACGACATTGCTCAACAAGTCCAGGTAGTTATTGACGAGAAGGTCAATCCTGCAATCGCATCCCATGGCGGGAAAATATCACTTGTAGATGTCAACGATGGTGTAGTAGTTGTCTCATTTGGCGGGGGTTGTCAAGGATGTTCTGCCGTTGATTCCACTCTCAAACATGGAGTAGAGAAGATGATTTGTGAAACAATTCCTGAAATCACATCTATCAGTGATGTAACTGACCATGCAGCTGGAGAGAATCCTTTCTATTAGGCTAGCATCAAACTCAATTTATCATAGGGTCTGCGTCATCGTTAACTTCAAACTCTGCATTAGGAGCAGGTAACAGATTCTTTGACAGTTCAAACATTTGGCGTACATTGTCCTCAATTCTGCGGGCATCTGCCATCAAATCATCAAGTGGGATATCGAGTTCTATCAAATCACTAAGCGCTTCAGTAGCGATTGCTGCTGCCCGCGCATCGGGATACATTGGATTACATTCAGCTAACAGAGCTGTAACATCAAAACCTCGCCTATCACCTTCAGCAAGTAACCAACCAGAAATCCCTGCGACGATTCCTTGCTTCACCGGTTCAACGTGAGCATTGCGCAATCTCACTCGCCCGGATTCTGTGGAGGATACCCCAAATAATTCACCTTCTTCTTTGTCACCTAATTCCCCAGTAACTATTCCATCAATAACAAAAAGGCGGTCAAAACCACCTTCGGTGAACCACTCAAGAACCGTCTCAGCAAATTTGACATCAGTATGACCTGGGAATTGTAAATCCGAGGTGAAAACACCAACGCCACTACCTTGGTAAACTCTTACTGGGTGCTGGGGAACCTCATTTTGAATCAATGCAACTGGTGGGAAATCCCGGTCAATAACCGTACCTAATTGTTGCAATCCTAATGCCTTGACTACATGGCTTGTAGCAATGCTCCCCACCATACCAACATTTGAGAATCCACAAATTGCTACGCCTCCTGTTGAGCCGGGGTCGGCGTCTTTATGCAAAACTAAGGGGAAGCCATGGTTGTCGTTTTCATCACCCATGTCATTTCACCTATCCTGCACTCCCTCAAAAACCTGAGCGGTCACTCAATGAACTCAGACCACTCCTCTTCATCTGGATAACGATACCACCAAACGTTGACTTCATCCTTCCACCATTCTACTCCCTCTTCGTCAACTTTGTAGTCTTCTGATTGAGTGTAGTCATCCTCTTCTTGATGTTCATCGTAATACTCTTCGTATTCCTCTTCAGATTCTCTACTTTCATTTGATGGTGTTTGAATCGGTTTCGGTTTTTGTTTGTGAGATGAGGGGCGAGTACCTGCTTTGTTACCGGTGTAGGGCAAGCCACTTTCATCCATTGCCCACTCCTGTGGCTTTTCTCTCATTTTTGCTGGAGCGTGCAATACCTTAGGCTTACTTCGCTTCTTTGATGAGGGTTCGTCGTCTTCATCATCAGCGTAACCTCCATATTCATCATATTCGTCAAACAAGTCTTCATCATCTTCATCCTCACCAGTGAGTTTGCGAAGTACAATAAATCCAACCAACATGAGTGCAATGATGACTGCAACTATTCCACCTATCATCCCAGATGACATACCTGAACCACTTGGATTATTATCATCTGAATTACTTTGTGAATCACCATCCCCACCAACTATGACTTGCTCTGCTTGTACTGCAACAATAAGTGATTCAATGAGTGTGCTATCATTAAAACCAGCAGCACTCATTACAATCTCAACATCAATTGAATAATTATCAGCAGAGGTCCCAAGTGGGGCTCTCAATGTAATTTGGATATCTTTGCTTGAATTCGAAAACATCGATGCTGATGTAGGAATAGCACTAATTTCTAACCCTGAAAGGCTTGTAATCAATACTTCCACATGAACTAAAACTGAGTTTGGATTTTCTATCGCGCATGTATTGGTTACACTGGAGGCGTTCACAGTAATCTCCCATCCACTATCATCACAAGACCAACTTAGGGCTAACTCAGTTATTTCCCCTGTCTCGTTGTCATCAGGTACATCAGCTTCAGGGGGTGGTAATAGTGTGGCCCTCAGATCGCCATTCGCAAGCACCAACCAAGTGTGCTGTGTTAGCAGATTAACATCTATTTCACCACCAATTGGGTAACTAATTGAAACATCAGTTAGACCATTATTATTGATTGGAACATATCCTGAATCACCAGTTGCTTGATTCGATTCATTACCAATATGGTATTCTATTGGAATCCCAGTTAGTAGCGGTTGCTCAATGGCATTGTCTGCTATTAGGCTAACACTAACAACTCCTTGACCTTCACTATCTAATTGCAAAATTGTGGGGGTCAACGAAAGGGTTGCCGCTGTTTTTGCTGTGAATGAATCGCTTGCAGTAGAGCCAGTTAGTTCCTGTGAATCAACTCCCCATGCACCTCCATTGTATGTGATTTCAACTGTAATGTCACCCCGGAGTGCAGTATATTCTGATTCAAAGGCAAGCCAATCATTCCATTGATGGCTGAAATTACCATTTGTATCAGTTACTCCTTCAATTGTAATTGTTGAAAATTGAGTAATTGGTGTGAGTTCTATTGAGTAGTCCGCAGCAGCAACAGCCTCACCCATACTGGTAAGTTGGCCTGAAATCATGAGTGGGGTTCCAGCAGTCGCCTCTACTGGGCTACCAGCCCCATCAGTCTCAACTAGAAGAGATACTGCTGATGTTCGCACTGAATTATTCTGTGAAAATGCTGGTGCAGAAGCGGCCACTGCCCAATTTACATTACCTGCTAAATCACCGACAACCACGCCGAAATAATGGTCCACACCATCAGCAGTGGTGTTGTAAATATGCGAAGTTAAATTATCATAAACGGTGAAATTAGCAATTTCATTTTGCCCACTAATAATTGAGAACGGAGATGTATCTTCGTACAATGCATACCAACCGATATCGCTTGAATTACTAATTGGCCACTCAACAATAATCGCTCCACCCTCATCACTACCAACATCACTAGCATTGACAAAAGCAACCGCTTCGGGAGCCGTCAAATCTGCTGATTGTGCAGGGGGTACAATCACATTCTCAACATTAGAATAATTAGAATATACACCATTCTGATATACTGTACGAACAACAAAATCCCAAGATTTACCTGAAACACTTGCATTATCAAATGTCATGTTCGTAGGAATTCCACTTTCATGGGGGGTATTGAGGTTAGGTGCTATACTGCTCTCCCATCTAAATAATTGGTAAGAGAGGAAATCCATCTCATTAATCGCTGAGTCATCCCAGAATAGTACTACGATGTGCTCACTTTCTGCATTATCCCAGTGCACAATTTGGTTTTGAATAATTGGCGCATCACGATAGACCTGATTGGCCATTCCTGCAACCCATTCAATTGCTACACTCTCTAGAGTCAAGGCACCTGAAGAGGCTGAATTTATCGGCAATGTGACATTGAATATCCCACTACCCGGGACCATCATTGAGTTCAGTAAATTTGACAGATTGCCAGTACTCGGATTGATGTCAACTGTGAATGTTGCATCATAAGTGATGTTCATTTGGCTGAGGCTAACTATTCCATCCCCGATTGAAACACCCATCGGTCTGATGGTCGCTATT
>DUDF01000188.1:1269-1684 GCA_012959435.1 Candidatus Poseidoniales archaeon | reverse complement strand
TCTGTGGCAAGAGGGGTGATATGAACCTCCCCAACCTGCAATGCGGCCAACCGCGTGAATTCTTCCGAAATAAACCTCAACTCCAACTCCTCAAACTCAGGAGTCGCGCGCCAGTGTTGGTACGGTACACGCTTGAACCGTACATAGCTGCCCTCTGAGCGTTCAAGGAATTGGTACGGACCGGTTCCTGCCATTGGCTGGTCATCCATCCCAGGATATTCACCCACAGCGTCAAAGTTCTTGCTGCTCATGAACTCAAACCCACTCAGGCTTGGCACTCAGGTCCCACTCACGCTTGGCACGAATGAGGAGGTCTTTTCGTTTCTTGCAGGAGCACAGCTCAGCTCAACCCAAAAAGTACTGCCCTGCCCTGGCTCACTGTCGAAACCAATTGTACCCCCCATTAATTCAACCA
>DUDF01000188.1:352-1221 GCA_012959435.1 Candidatus Poseidoniales archaeon | reverse complement strand
GCCGTTGTGGAACTGGACGCCTTCCCGGAACTTGAACTTTATTGTCTCATTGGTCAACGCCCATTCTTCAGCAAGCATGGGCGTATAAGCGCCTGTTGCCGGATCCACGCTGGCAACCCATTCATACATGGGGCCAAGCTGCCAGCCTGAGGTGCCGGTAATACCTATGCCGGAATTGAACTCGTTTAGGGGGGCAGGAACTGCAATAACCAACCGCTTTACTGCGGCTGAACCCTCCATAACGGACGATCGTGCAACCGGCGCAGACGCATCAGTAGCGGTCAACGGCGCTATGGTTGACGGCCTGATTCCTTGGGGCGCTGCAGCGGCAGCGGGGGCTTGGGGTTGAGCTGGGGCCGCAGACGGTGCGGTACTTACAGAACCTCCACCTCCACCTCCATCCCCAGAGCTACAAGCAGCCACTAAAGCAACTGCACTGATAGCTATCAGTAGAAACGATACTAGCCTCATCTGTATTCTCACGATAATCCCTCCCTATCAATTTCCGATTCCTGGTACGAACCGTCTCTTGCCCTGTTATACCTTGATCCCTTTATCCTCGCCGGCAAACGCTCCGTACAACCTCCAGTCGGCCCCGAAAGGAATATTCTCCTCATGGGAGCGGACTTTCGCTAAAACTGCCGGGTCATGCTTCATGGGCTCGATGCCTTCAAGCATGCCCCTCGCAGCGTTCACCATGACCTTCCGGTTATGGATGATGGCACCATCAGACGTCCCAAGATGCTCGTTCTGTTTGTCGCTGATGACCGCCATGCTCTCCGTTACCGCCTGGTCCTGGGTTCCAATACCGGCGATGCCTGTATAACTAAGATTGCGCTGGGCGTCGCGACTCATCATGTAGTCGTTCC
>DUDF01000188.1:0-316 GCA_012959435.1 Candidatus Poseidoniales archaeon | reverse complement strand
GTTTGCGGAATTGTTCTTCCGTTCATCCCGTTCTTCTTGCGTGTATGGTCGATCAGTCCTTGCGCTGACACCCCACCGCCAACAAGTTTCATCATCCCTTGGCACCATCATCAGGACGCCGGGCCCCTGAGCAGGCAGTCGGGAGATCATCTGGTAAATGGGGAAGATATTCGTGGTAATCCTGAGGTGGTTATGGCCGTTAGGCGTGTCTCTGATGCCAACGTATCGCCACCCGTAATTGGTTTCTTGCACCACGATGCGGGCGTTACGGTCAGCGCCACGGATCTTCGTTGACATCTTATTGGACGGGTATCCC
>DUDF01000187.1 GCA_012959435.1 Candidatus Poseidoniales archaeon | reverse complement strand
CACCTGTTTTGACAAGGTGTAGAACCCCGTATTTACCGAGAATAAGAAAAACGGTTGTCTCAGCATCATCGATAATCCGTTCCATTGCTGCTTGAATGTAACTCCGTTCTTTTACTACTGAAAAACTTGGTTCTTTCAAAGATGAAACATAGCCCATTGAAATAGCACTGTTTCCTTGATTAAATTCATCATAATGGGCTTTGATACGCCTCAATTCCTGTTCTTCATGATTGATTAATTGTTGGAAAACTTCTGTGATAGATAGGCCAGTAAAGCGCATTGGTTTGTCCAATGTCGCCATAACCAGACCTCTTTCTTGTAATCGTTTTAGAGTATTATAGGAATCCATTCTACTGATTCCTATTTGCCTACCAACTTCACTCGCCTTAAGAGGTGTAGAAGTGGATAATAGTATTACGACATCCGCCTCTTTCTCTTCTAAACCAACATCAGTCAGCCGAGCGTGAAGGGGGGTAGCCACCTCTTCCATGTTATTTGGCTGACATCCAACCGTTTTGAACCAATTGATGTGTTAAAAATTCTTAACGAAGCATTAAGTTGTAGTGCAGATACAGCATATTGTGTCACAAGAGGCGACCAAGACAACCCCTGTCCAAGTTTGGTCAGAGGGGAAAATAAATGCAAGTAAGGATTCTCTTGTTAGTGAGGCTGCTATTGAAATCGTCGTTGAAATCGACAGCGTTCAGAAAAAACTGGGGATTTTATTACGAACCCCAGGAGATGATGCGGAATTAGTGACGGGATGGCTTTTAGGTGAGGCTATAATTCAATCTAATTCATCAATTCTAGAAATTGAATCATCACCTGAACGTATTGTAGTCACTATGGATTCTGACAACTTTAGTTTAAGTGATTTTCAAGAGCGTGAATTTCCAATAACATCTAGTTGTGGATTATGCGGTAGAGAAACACTTGATGGGTTAATTATTCCTAGCCGATTAACCATCTCAGATGAACGTTGGGTTTCACCTACAGTCCTCGTTGAATTACCATCGTTACTTACTGATTCTCAGGACCATTTCAAGACCACCGGTGGGCTACATGCTTGTGCCCTTTTTGACCACTCTGGTAATCTGATATCTGTTAGGGAAGATGTGGGACGGCACAACGCTTTGGACAAATTAATAGGATCTAGATTGATGGCTGATAGTTTGCCTGCTGAAAAGCAAATCCTGATGTTGTCAGGCAGAATTGGATATGAGTTGATTCAGAAAGCAGCGCTAGCTGGAATCCCAGCCATCGCAGGCTTAGGTGCACCATCATCAATGGCAGTTGATGCAGCAAGGTCTGCAGGACTTACACTAATAGGATTTTTAAAACCCACAAGATTCAATGTTTATACCGGTGGTTGGAGAGTAATAGGAACGGAATAACTAGTTTTGACTAAAAGCCACAATTTTTACTGCTCCACTCTAAGAACATTGACAAAGCCGAAGGCTTTAGGCGTGGTACGGTAAAATTCAATATTCCATATGAGGTGAAATGATGACGGATGAAAAGAATGGTTGGAACCCTCAACAACCAGGCCATATATTGCTTCATCAATTGCGCTCTGAAATTCAAGAAAATGGCGCATTATCAACTGACAGAATTGGTGAAATTGCCCTTCAATTTAGCACAACACCAGCCAAGGTTAAGGGTGCCATTGGTTACTACAGTGAGTTGACCCA
>DUDF01000186.1:1025-1694 GCA_012959435.1 Candidatus Poseidoniales archaeon | reverse complement strand
CGAATGGATGCCAGGGGCTGACTTGTTAGTGACTGCAGGTTGGGATAAACAACTAATCATGTGGGATGTTCAGAGTCAATCTCCTATGCAACAAATCACATTGGTTGACGAGCCCTTTGCATTCGTAGAATTACTCAATGAAGGCATGATTGTGGTCGGTACGGGTAGCGCAGCGAATTCACTTACAGGACAGTTAGAATTCTATAATATCCAAAATAGTACGCAAACGAATTCTTACCAAATGAATCACATTCCTCGTGGTTTAGGCGTTTTACCAAGCGACCAGTCGTTGGTGGTGGTAAACCATACCGGCACAATGTTAGTCCTAAAATTGGATGCTGATGGCGATGGGTGGATAGATGTGGAGGATGATTTTCCAAATGACCCCACTCAACATGAGGACAGCGATGGTGATGGTTGGGGGGATGACCAAACCCAAACTAATGGTGATGATTGTATTAACACTCAAGGAAGTAGTTACCAGGATAGAAATGGCTGTCCAGATAGTGACGCAGATGGCTACAGTGACCCAGATGCCACTTGGCTTGCTCATCCTCTCGGCGCCGCTGATGCCTTCCCTAACATGACTTCACAATGGCATGATACTGACGCAGATGGTCATGGTGATGAGTATTCCTTCACCGTTGGTAATGATAATCTAAGAGTCGG
>DUDF01000186.1:0-976 GCA_012959435.1 Candidatus Poseidoniales archaeon | reverse complement strand
ATCAATGATGTAGCCCAGTATCGTGATTTAGATGGAGATGGTTGTGGTGATAATTACACACATGGTGATGACAATGGGTTGCGGATAAATGAAGCAGGGGATGCGTTCATCTCAGATCCTACACAATGCAATGATTTTGATGGTGATGGTTATGGTGATAATTACACATTCACTCTAGATACAGGTGGTTTGCGAGTTGAGTCAGGAGATGCCTTTCCTATGGATTACATGGCGTGGTCTGATTTAGATGGGGATGGTTGTCCTACCAGTTCTGCGACTGGTCTTGCCATTGACCTCTATCCTACAGATAGTGAAAATTGTGACGAAGATTTACCGTTTTGGTTGCCGGTAAATCTAGCCATATTGATATCTAACGATGCGTCATCATGGCATCTAGATATTTCTTGGGATTCTGCTGCTGATAATACAGATATTATTCGGTTAGAATATGCCTTGAATAGTGAGACCACCTCTCCAATTGATTCGGATTTTTCAGCGGTGCAGGTTTGGACTTCAACTGGCGTTGTTAGTGAGACTTTGACCATTAATCCAGAGGCTGGAAACAATTACATTCATCTCAGACTAACAGGCGTTCCAGATGATGGAGACTCAATTAGTCGCAATTGGACGTCGATTTGGATTGTTCATACCGATGAAGAAAATACAACCGAAAATGGTTCGGACAATACTACCAATAACAATCTTGATTCGGATGAAGATGGTGTAATTGATTCAGCAGACAACTGTCCAAATGAATATGGAACAATTGCGAATCAAGGTTGCCCCACGATTAACGATACATCTAATCAGACTGGAACCGATGGAAGTAATCCCGAAGATGAATCAATGAATACCTCTACAATTTGGTATGTATTAATTGCAGCCCTGCTCGCAGGGCTTGCAATACTTGCAGTCATGGCGATAAGGTACAATCGGAAGACAGATAAGATTACAGAAGGGGTCTACTCAATGGTCC
>DUDF01000185.1 GCA_012959435.1 Candidatus Poseidoniales archaeon | reverse complement strand
GTACTATGGCCGATTCGTCTACTTACCTCAAATCACCGAACGAACACGGAGGACCTCTATTAATAGCAAAAAAACTAAGTTATTGCTTAGTGAATGTATTCACTAGGGTAAAATTATTCTTCAGAAATGCCCAGAATTTGGTGGCCACGGCCAAACCAGCCCCAACCCTCAACCACCCATAGGTAAAGCTGGTTCAAAGTTTCATCATCTACCCCCGCTTTCTTAGCAACTTGCTTGATTAATTTCATCTCTTCATCAGTATATTTGCCATCGCACGCAGCCATCAATATTGTGTCACGCAGGAGAAGTTTTACACTATCTGCTGATAGTGCTTCAAGATGAAAATCGATATCAATCCATTCACCAACTATTTCACTCAGCCGCTCCCTAACATCTCTTTGGTAAAGTAGAGAGGCTACGCGGGACTCATAAGCGCTCATTTCCTCAGGTGAAAATTCACCATCACAAGTTGCTGCAACTGCCAAAATAGTGGCATAAGAAATAGCCTCATCGCCATCCATTTCCAACAAAGAATCAGGGAGCATTGCTTAACGGAGAACCTGTAACTGTCTTGAATACTCGCTTGGCAATTAATCCTAAAAATAATAAATTGGTAAAAAATCAACTTTGGCTTCTTGATATCAATTCAAAATTACTCAATCTCACGAAAATTGAATGAAGTAAGCCCTCTTAGGCTTGCTATGGATGACCTGCCGGATGATGCAGTCTCATGGTCGGTAAACGATGAAATTGTCAAGGTTCAAAGGCAAAATATGTACAATGCAGTGTTTTTCACATTTGCAGGATTTTGTGCCATAATAATTTGTTTCAAAATCCTATCTTTCATTGGTTTGGATAATTGGATTGCCTTTTTGATTATAACTGCAGTTATCGCCTTCTTTCTGTGGAAGGAACTTTTCAGAAATATCAGAAAAATGACACTTCTGAACTTGGTTGCAATTGGAACCGGACACCCGTGGCATCCCAGTGAAGTTATGGAAAACAACTCAGTTTTCGTTTCAGATGGAGAATCCTGGCACCTCATAGCGCCAAAGGTTCGTATCTCACCACAATCAGGGTCAGGAAATGAGAGTACTCTTCTGAAGAGAAATGATATGGATGGAAAAATTATGTTGCGTTGGCAACACCCACCTGACTCAATAACCCGCGGTGTGATATCTCTGATTAATCAGGCTCTTTCATTCCGTGATGCCCAAGCAAGGGAATTGGATTCAGAAGACCCTATTGAAAGGGCACGAGAACGCGAAGAATTAGAGTTTTATCCTGTGGAAAGAGTGTGGGAAGAAACAACACAGGGCTCTTTAGCACCTGAACCAGGAGCATTACTTCGCAAGATGAGGAAACATAGTTCTGAAATCATCAAGAAAGATGATGAATAGTAATTCTCACACTCCATAAAAAGTTAATGTTAATGCGGTTCAGTCACCTGCGGCAATATATGGAATCGTGGCGCCAGCGCTTGGAGTCGCTTGATGAGCGCCAAACCGAGATGCTTCTTGGCTCTCCAATGTCACAACGTTTTGCTACTTGGCCGCTTTCAATCAGTCATCCAGCAATTGTTGGCGCATTCTATGGTTTACTACTAATTGCTGCTTTGATTATACCAATTGGATATCACAACTCTTGGAATATTGATTTGTGGCTTAGAGAAGTTGCCTTCAGAGGATTAAGTATCGCTCTTGG
>DUDF01000184.1:407-1710 GCA_012959435.1 Candidatus Poseidoniales archaeon | reverse complement strand
ACAACAGTAACATTTACCACAACTACAACATCTACTACAACATCTACCACAACAACATCTACTACAACTACATCTGCTACAAATGTATCATCTGATGTGTCACCTGAAGTACCATTTGAATCACATGAACTAATATTTGTTAATGATATTACAGAATCAAATGAACCGATATTATGGTCTGTCGCATATTCATTCAGAAACGTTACAGTTGTATGATTACCAAGGAACAGCATCATGCCATTCTTTCTCGCCCCAATTGTGAGGTTTGTTATACTTCTTTCTTTGTTCATGAAAATCGTTTCTAGCAGTCTTTAGAACACTACTGCCATACCAATTACCACCCAATTTACCCTTGACACCCTGCTTGTTCAAATCCTTAGCAATTGATGATGCTGTGACGCCTAAACCAAGCATCCATCTCATGTAGTCAATCACATTTTGTTCATTCCAATTAGGAACCAACGAACCATCGTTTGTTACATCCCAACCATAGATTGCCCTTGTGAATTTCTTTTGTGTGGCTCTTAGGTAGTCCATCCCCATCTGTGTTCTCTCGGAAATAAGCCCCCTCTCCATCTCCGCCATAGCGGCAAGAATAGTGAGGAAGAATCTCCCCGTAGGCGAGCTTGTATCCACAGGCTCACCATGCAGGTCAACCACATGCAGAGTAAATCCCTCACTTGACAATTCATCAACAGTAATGAGGGCATCACTAACCATTCTGAACATCCTGTCAATCTTGAGAGAAATAAGGTGAGGAATGTTCTCTCTGAGCATCCTTCTATGCATGGCTCCACCCTGCGGTCTTTGCCATAACGGAACACCCCCACTTATCCCTTCATCAATGAATATGTCATTGTCTGCAAGGCTCAATCCCTTGAAGTGAGCATAGTCCTTGATTCTCCTTGTCTGGGCGGCTATACTTACTCCTTCGTCTACTTGTCTTTGTGAAGATACTCTCACATAGGCAACGGCTCTATTTTCTGCGTTTTCTTTCTTATTTGAACTCATGTTCAAGCATAATTGTTCTTTCTACTTAATACATCTCAAATGATAATATGAAAAAGTGGGCTACTATCCGAAATCATGGTTTGGGAGTATGCAACACTTGAATTAGTCTTTTGTGAAATTGACAACCCATCTGATTATCCTTCAAATGAAAGTCATTTTGAGGAGATTCGGGAATACTCCAAACGGATTGAAGAACTCTCCCCCCACGATAGCACCATGAGAGGCTATGAACGGGACATAAATAATATGCAGAAGAAAATAAAGACTGTGATTGTAATTGTACAGCAGGAGT
>DUDF01000184.1:0-397 GCA_012959435.1 Candidatus Poseidoniales archaeon | reverse complement strand
AATGGGAGTTGCAGGTGCCTATTTATCCCAGCCTACCAGAGTATAAGCATTTGACGAAGCAGTTTATGTCAAAATTAGCTATTGATTATCAAATTGTGCAGGATTTAGTGGAGTTATTACAGAGCGAGAAATTAATAATAAATTATGAACATGCCGGAGTAAATCGTGACCCTGCAGTAATTGCCAATTTCTTTGCTAAAGATGGATGGAAATTATGCAAAGTTAGAGACCGTAAAGAATATCTGATGTTTGAGCGTGAAATCTAATTAAGTCAGCACTCCATCGTCAAATCATGGGGGATTTGATTGGCCAAGCAATTATCTTCGGGCTCGGAGCATTTACAATTTGTATGGTTCCATTTCTTTGCTATGTCATTACATTGAGATTAATCATAACT
>DUDF01000183.1 GCA_012959435.1 Candidatus Poseidoniales archaeon | reverse complement strand
TCAGAGTCAATGAGATTATCACATCCGTCAGCAATTCCATCTCCATCTAAATCAACGCTGTCATCATGTCCTTCACAGGTATCATTAGAGTTGGAAACCCCGTCATTATCAGAATCAATGATATCATCACAACCATCTGGTTTTCCATCGGCGTCAATGTCAACATTGTCATCATACCCAGGGCATACTTCAAATGAATCAGCAACCCCATCTCCATCTGAATCAATAATTGTGTCACATCCATCAACGATTCCATCTTGATCAACATCAATTGTATCATCGTAACCCATGCATTCATCTTCAGCATCAGCCACGCCATCAAAGTCACTATCCACAATGTCATCACAGCCATCTGGTACTCCATCTTGGTCTACATCAATAGTATCATCCGACCCTGGGCAGAGGTCAGCAGTATTGTTGACTCCATCCCCATCATTATCAATCAGCAAATCGCATCCATCAGGAATACCATCTGCATCAGCGTCAATGCTGTCATTATGGCCCGGGCATTGGTCCAAGTCATCTGTTACTCCGTCATTGTCAGTATCTTTCTGACTTGCAGAGCATCCTTGCCATGGGGGTTCAGTATCAGCGGTCTCGTTAGCGGGAGTTGCAGGGCAATGGTCAGCAGGATTGAGGACTGAATCTCCGTCATCATCTCTCTGTTCCCAAGCACAACCGTTTGCATCAAGATCAGTCATCGTTAGGACGTCGGTATCAGCGCAATTATCGTCAGGATTGAAAACCCCGTCAGAGTCTTCATCTCTCTGTTCCCAAGAGCATCCTTCAGAGTCTAATCCAGTATATCCTACAGGTGTGTTAGGGCAGAGGTCAGTTGAATCATGAACTCCATCATTATCTACATCAATCCATACGCCATTCACATATTTCCAAGATAGGATTGTCATATTATTTACCACGATAGGATACCCCCATTCACTGAATACTTTGCTTTCTTCCATTTCGCCTTCCTCATTCCAAGATTCAAGTTCAATACCGGTAATTGAAGTTGGCCCACTTCCACTGCTATCTGCTAAATTATAGCCAGGACTCTGAATAGTAACTTCTCTTGTAGCATTATTGGTTTCATTCATTTCATCGTAATCACTACCAGAATCAGAGTTGGGAGGATCAGGGGCCCAATTGCCACCTCCTGCATTATATTCCCCCTTTTCCTCACTCGTCCAATTTTCCCAATGCTTTATATTTTGAGTCCAAACATCTCCAACAGTAAAGTTGTCGCGGTAGCCAGTAATGAGTTCTTCAACAGTGTCATTTTCCCAACTAGTCATGCGGTACATATCTTCATTCCCACCTTGTTCCTTCATCCACATCTGGATATGAGAACGACTTTCGGATTTCTCCCAGCCGGTGTAGGTGGTTGGAATAAACTCATTATTTCCCATTGACATATTCATGATGTACATAAAATTTTCAGTATCATTGTATCCGGTGATATTTAATTGAAATGAAAGCCACAATTGGTGACACTGGCCCGAATAGGCAGGGAATGAACAGTAGATATCACCGGGTGTATCAGCTCGGAAATCTGAGACCCAATTCACTTCCGCTCGGTCCATCCCACTTGAATTCTCCATATCTGAACGAATTTCTTCAGCCATGATGGAGCCATTATAGGTGGAAAAATCTCCAGCAGTAAAATACCAATGAACATCTGAATTTACAACTACGATAGGTCCTGATGCGCCTGAGTTTACTGTATTTTCATTCTCAAGTTCAACATCAATTGATTGTAGTAGAGGGCTTAGAGCAGCCAGTGGCAACATCAGAAATACTATGATTTGGGTAATTTTCACATTTTTGGCCACAGATACTTCCCATATCAATCTCTCGCTGAGTGGTACTTTGGCACATTAGCCTTGAAATGGGGGTGTCGGTCGGATGGGCATGGCCGGTGAGGTGGGTGACTTGCGCGTGTGCGTGATTATCCCTAGTTTGCGCAATGCTGAGGAATTAGAAATCGCCCTTGATGGATTGGGGAATCAGACTTGGCCAAGTGACGAGGCGAGAAATTCTGGTGCAACTTTTGAGGTGGTTGTTGTTGGCCCGGGTGGCGACCCAGGGCAAGCGGTGGCAGAAGCGAAGGGAGCCAGTTTCATTGATGATGCTGGTTCACGCACACGTGCAGACGCGTGCAATGTAGCGTTGGCTGCTGTTGACTGCGACATCGTGATGTTCACTGATGATGATGTCTGGGTTGAATCTGATTGGGTTGAGAAGTTAGTACGCTGGTTTGAGCGTGAAGAAGTTGCAGGTGTTGGTGGCCCCAACTTTGCTCCTGCTGATGAACGCTCAACATTCTGGCAGCGCGTAATTGATGTCACATTTTGTTCAAAATGGGTAACTGCTGGTACCAATTATGGTAAGAGAGGTACGGCTGATTTAGAGCCAGCCGAACAACTTCCTGGTGTCAATGCCGCCTATCGCAAGTCCGTTCTGGACGCCGTAGGTGGATTTGATGATGGGGCAATCGGTTGTGAAGATGCGATGTTAGACCATCGCATTGAGCAAGCAGGCTACAAATTGTGGACAGATGGCTCAGCCATCATGTGGCATAGACGTCGCAATCCTTCCCGCGTCCGAAAGCAAATTCAGAATTATGGTTTAGTCAGAATCCTCGCGAGTGAAGTCCATCCTGGTATGAAGGCATGGTCGCACACAGCTGTCGGATTCTTCCCTATCCTAGCACTCATCGGTATTGGGGCCTTTGTTTGTGGTGCACTGAGTGGTGGGCTTGCATGGCCAGAGTTTTGGAACATTTCTCCAGATGTGGTGCCTTTTGGTTGCCCTAGAACCGCAGTCCATCTTCCGGTGAGTTTAGGCGCTCTCTATGTGCTACTTTGTTGGGCGGGGGCAGCCAAAGGAAATTCACCAAGTCGCACATTTGCAACTGTGCTCGTTGCTCCATTGATGACTTTTTTGCTTCACTGGTCTTACGGTACAGGAGTCCTCAAGGCATGGTGGAGAATCTATGTTTCAAAGAAACCAGGTCTTCAAGTTGATGACAAAGATCGCTCGTGAATCACATTTTTTCCATTGAACTACCGTCACTTGATACGCGATAAGATGCAGTTTTTGGCCGCCATACGAATCCACTAGCAAGGCTGATGAAAATCCCTCCACCAATGATATTGGTCCAATTTCCAGTTAGATATTCTGATGAAGCAAAGTTGTATGCCCACAAAATTGAAGGAACAATTCCAACAAAAATAGTAAATATAATTTCACGGATGAAAAACCGTAGTTTATTCTCCATCGGCAACCTTGGAGGTTTATTCGACATTTGCGGTGTACGTACAATTCGAGCAACATCCTTCCCTTTCATGGCCTCAGGGATTTCAGTTGAGTAACTAGTTTGATGCTCCTCTTCCCCCCACTTTTTCATTAGGTTCAGTTTTAATTTGTAATTTGTTTCACGTGGATAACCATCACAGCGCTGCCCCCAGAAACCTGTTCGTGGGCGCTCGTCAGCCAGTTTTTCCCATGAAGTATCATCCTGCTCAACCAATCCTTGGGTGTGAGCAAGTAACCATTCACCTTCTGATGGTGGTCGCAACCCCTCTTGCTCAAATTGTTCCCTATCAATACCGCTTAGTTTGAGCAGGCCATTGAGAGGATAGGCGTGTTTAGATATTTCAAATGTGTAATCAATTCTGACTTCATGACGGGGGTGGTATTTGATAGGATGTAAAGAGAGGCGTCCTTCATCACTACCAAGCCAAACTGAGCCGGGCTTAACTGTCAGCCACTCAACGTTACTTTCAGCCGTCATGACGGGTAGCCTCACCTGTTGCTTTGTCAAGTTCCCCTGTTTGAACAGCCCACAAATCGGCATAAACTCCATCTTGAGCGATAAGTTCGTCGTGAGCACCATTTTCTACAACCACGCCTTCAACCAACACAAGAATTTGGTCAGCATCACGAATTGTTGAGAGTCGGTGGGCAACAGCAACAGTCATTCTGCCATCTTTGAATTGATTGAGATTGCGTTGAATAATCTCTTCAGTTCGTGTATCAACAGAACTAGTCGCTTCATCAAGAATGAGGAGTGGTGGGTGGCGAAGAATTGCTCTTGCTAGGGAGATTCGCTGACGCTGACCCCCAGATAGTTTCACCCCTCTGTCACCAACAATTGTTTCGTATCCTTGAGGGAATTTTTGAATAAATTCACTGGCGCCAGCCAGCATTGCGGCCTCTTCAATTGATTCGTTACTTGCAGATTGGTCTGCATAAGAAATATTTTCACGAACCGTTCCATGGAAAAGATAGACATCTTGGCTAACGTATCCTATTTGGTCACGGATAGAACTTAGAGTTAATTCATTAATATCTGAACCATTCATTGAGATAGAACCTGCATCGGTTTCGTAATACCTGAGAAGTAATTTGACAATCGTTGATTTTCCAGCTCCAGTTGGGCCAACGATTCCTACACTTTGGTTGCAATTTAAGTCAAATGAAACACCATTCAAAACGTTATTTCCATTGGGATAGGCAAAGTGAACATCATCAAAAGATATTGAGTTCGCAGGGGCCTGCAAAGATTCCGCCCCCTCTCTATCAATAATTGACGGCTCAAGGTCAATCATTGCGAATACTCTGCGGGCGCTCGCTTCAGACTTCTGAATTTGATTAACAAGCATTCCTAGAATAAACAATGGCATAGACATTCTAGTACTCATCAACAGGAAGGTGACGAATTGTCCTGGGGTGATACCTCCTTGTGAGGGGCCTTCAAGCATCAGGTAACCGCCAGCAGTAGCAAGAAGCCCAAAGGCAAGTCCAGCAATTACGTAAATCCCTGGTAGGAATTTTGTCCGCTGAACTGTAGCACCAATTGCATGGTCTTTGTAAGAAGAAGATTCTCCCCCTACTCGGTCTGCTTCATATGATTCTGCATTGTATGCCTGCACAACCCCCATGCCAGAGATATTGTTTGAAAGGACTGCATTAATGTCACCAAATGATTGGCGCGATTCCCTGTACTTCTTTTGTACACGTGTGGAGAAGAAATAGATTAGTGGCATTATGAATAATATGGGTACAAACAAAATCAATGCAAGTTTCCATGACATCCAAGCGAGGATTGCAAACCCTGTAGAGAAAGTAATTATAATTCTAATCATTGATGTTGATGCATCGGAGAGAAAATTCTCCAATTGATTGACGTCAGCGGAAAGTACTGCCATAATATCACCAGTTTGTCGGTCCTCAAAGTAGCGAATTTCCATTTTAATAAGCGAATCAAATGCTGCCATTCTGACATCATGTTGCAGATATTGTGCTAAAGTTTCCCAACAATAATTTGAGATACCTTGAGCAATTGCTAATCCGGTAAACGACCCTAATATCAATAACCCATAAAACGCAAATTCGTTGACCTGACTAATTTCACCATTCAGAATTGCATCTGTAAGAAATCCCATTGCTACGAATGGAAGTAAATCAAAAATACGTGCGATTCCATTTGAAAAAATACCCAAACTTGTCCTTCGCCAATATGGTTTGACAAAAGGTACAATTCGCCATAATTGGCGCCCAAGAACTTGTTTATCACCCTCTTCAGATGTTCCATCTGAAAATTTAGCAGGAGACCCGCCCTTTGGTGCTGGCATCATTGTTCTCGCCTCGTGTCTCCCCTCTTTCAAGCCTCGGTATTGTATTGTGACTAAATCATGGCTGAGTTATCACGATACTTACAAGTGATTATCTTTGTAAAAGGCCACAACTCAAGAAACAGCATGCACCGAGAGTTCAGTATTCACGCCAGCCGTGGCTACAACTCTTACATGTGAGAATCCGAGTTTCCGGCTCATCGGAAGCACGGGTTTGTTTTAATTCAGCATACACATCCATCTCCTCACATTTTGGACAAACATACATTTCATGAGTAAGCACACCACGGTGCTGCTCAGAATCAATTATGACTTCCTTTAGGTGTTTTAAATCCTTAACTTCTGACTTAGTCACAGTATCTAAGGTATCAACTTCTTCACCTGAATGCAATTTTACTTTGCCTTTGGTGGGTCCTTCATAGTTACACCTCCCATTTGGGCATTTGATATTTCCGTCAGGGCCAGGGAAGGCTAAGGTTCCACATTCAGGGCAAAAGATTGGTATCACACTCCGATAGGGGTAGCGCATGCCTACTCGCTTTTAAGTAACACGCTTGAGAGTATTATCAAATATCTCAATGATTATCCAGATTGGTGTTTCGAGGTTATTTGTGGTATGTGGTATTGGTTGATTATAGAGGGTATTCTCCTTTTGAAGGGGGACCTGTTGGGCTACCCATGCACCTCAGTTGGGACTGGCGTCTTGCCCGCATCTTTGATGATGAAGGAGAGGTTGTTGATGAGTCAATTTGGAATGTTGGCCGTAAGCCTGCAACAGTTGCATCTCGCCTTTCACTTCTTAGTAAAGGAAGGAAAACAGATGAGGCTAGACGCCTTGCAGAGCGTTTCCCCGATGCCATTGAAACTCCAGTTCATGAATTATCATCAGGATGGTGGCCACAACTTTCAGATGCGGAGGCTGAACTTCTTCAAGAAGCAACTTTGGTTATTGCTCAGGCAGGGGTTGCGGCGGCATCAAGCGATCCTGACCGCCGTCTTGAGCATCTCGTGCGGGCTGGCGACGAGATGCGAGCATCATGGACGACCTTGGAAGCAAGAGTGATTGAATGGGCTGGTCTATTTCTTCCTGAAATTGATTTAGATGGACAACGAGATGTAATCCCGATTGAAATCGCTGAGGCTGAAACACTTGAAAGTGCAGCAGACGCACTTCATACAGTATCTAGTCCAACTGGCATCAGTGAGGCTGAATGGGCTGCTCTTTCCCAATGGGCAAGAGGGGTTGTGGAAGTTGAAGACCGCTTGAAAACGGTAGAGTCAGCAATTAGAGAAGTTGCTTTAGAGCATCTACCTTCAACTTCAGCACTAATTGGGCCATTATTAGCGGCAAGAATGTCAATAACAGCACATGGCAGGGAGAGATTGGCTCGTTTACCTTCTGGGACTGTGCAAGTTCTTGGAGCTGAAACAAGTTTCTTTTTACACCTTAGGGATGGTATTCCGGTGCCTAAACACGGCCATCTTTTCCAGCATCCTTGGGTATCACGTTCACCGCGTTGGGTACGTGGAAAGATTGCTAGAATGCTTTCTGGCAAGGTTTCTATTGCTGCGAGATTGGACGCTTTCAACGGACAACCTTGGGGCGAATCTGAGGTTGCTGAAATAGAACAAAAAGTTGCAGAGATACGCCAACGCCACCCAAAACCAACACGTAGATGAGGTGATTTACTGGGCTACAGAAGTCATGGGAAAACTGACGAGTTGAGTGAAAACGTACTCACACAAGGTCGCGGTCTTTGGACAAGAAATGCAGTACCGGGCGTGCGCGTACGAGGCGAAGGGTTGAGGAGAATCAGGGGTTCGGAATGGCGCAGTTGGTCTCCTCGTCATTCGAAACTGGGAGCGGGGATTCTCAGAACTAAAGCAGAACGCGCCTCGCTTTTGCCAAAACTAGGCAGTCAGGTACTATACTTGGGTGCGGGACATGGTACTACGATTTCTCATCTTCACGACCACATGTGCGGTGAGAGGAATTATTTGGGCGGTTCAATAATTTCAGTTGATGTGGCACCACGGTGTATTCGTGACCTTGTATCGTTAGCGAAAAAACGCCCAGGCATTTTACCTGTATTGGCTGATGCAAGGCAACCAGATACGTTGAGGCCGTGGCTAAACGGCAGAGTTGATTGGCTGTTTCAGGATGTTTCTCAAGCAGGGCAAGTTGATTTTTTCCTTAAGGCTGCAGAAAATTTCCTTTCTCCTAATGGAGTTGCACTCTTGTCATTGAAGTCAGCCTCTGAGCCAAATGTTGATGGCGGGTCAGAAGAGCATTATGCTGCAGCGGTTGATGCAATGGTTGCGTCTGGCCTTGAGGTAATCGAAGTGATTCGTTTGAAGGGCTGGGAAGACCAGCACGCACTGATAGTCGGAAAAGCCCCTGAGATGTGGCCTTGATTGATGGCACATTGTTGCCAGTGTATCAAAACTGCTTTTGCTGATGGCGGATACGTAGCCTTGTGCCTGAACTTCCTGAGGTAGAGACGGTTCGCAAAGGGTTGACCAAATATTTGCAGGGTGGAACAATCAGTTCGGTTGTTTTGCGCAGAGAAGGTCTGAGGTTCCCCTTCCCTAAAGACATGAGTAACAGGTTGATAAATCGCCGTATTGAGGAAATAAAAAGGCGGGCAAAGTATCTACTAATTCGACTAGATGATGATTCTACTTGGTTAGTCCACCTAGGGATGACCGGTAAATTCACCCTTTTTGCAAATGAAAGTGAATTTGAAGAAATTGGCAAACACGACCATGTCATAATGCGGATGCAAAATGGTGCGATAGCAGTCTACAATGACCCACGCCGCTTTGGAGTCATGGATTTGATTGAAGCAGGTGGCGAGCAGAATCACCGGCTTTTAGCCAGGATTGGTTGCGAGCCGCTTTCAGAAAAATTCAATGCGAAATCACTTTCAAAATCAATAGAGAATAAGAAATCACCAATCAAAACAGTATTACTAGACCAGCGAGTTGTAGCAGGACTTGGTAATATTTATGTTTGTGAGATACTAAATCGGGCAGGAGTTTCTCCTCGTCGTACAGCATCTAGTGTTGCAAGTTCGGTTGGGCGTACAGGTTCTAGGTGTGAACGGATAGTCGAGCAAACAAAACAGGTATTGAGGGAAGCGATTGCAGCAGGTGGTTCAACAATCTCTGATTTTGCTGCAGTTGATGGGGATCTCGGTTATTTTGCCCATTCATTCCGCGTGTACGGGCGGGAAGGTGAGGCTTGTTTAACAGATTCATGTAATGGGACAGTCAAAAGAATCGCTCAAGGAGGGCGTTCAACTTTCTTTTGTTCTAAGTGCCAAAGGTAAGTAAAAAACCCCGTAAATTATCATCTATCACCCGTTTTGAAATTATGGGCATTTTACAATCAAGCCAATAATGCCCTGATTAAGGACTTAGGACGGGCAGACAATGTTGGATACAGGGTAATTTTGACATATTAAATCATAATTCGGGGTCGGTGTTGCTACTAACACCTACTTCAAATTACTACACCGGCAGGTTTTTTTCTCTCCCAAAAACCCCTTTTCAAGAGAGTTCGTTTGGGGTTAGTTCATAAGCAAACTGTGTAAAAGCCGTCTAATCGCCTAGTGCGATGGGATAATTAAAGGTGAAAAAATATGGAAATAGATAAGAAAGTAATGATGGCAGAGCTTGGAGGCGCCTTTATGGTGTCCTGGGTAATTGGATTTGGGCTCGGTGGTGGGCTTGAGTGGGCGATTGCTCTTGCAGTTGTATGGATGGCATTTAGCGGGGCTCACGTCCTGCCAGTTGTCACATGGTGTAATATGATGACAGGAGACCTAGGAGATGCTGAAGGAAACTGGATGGCAAATGGAATGCGTTTGGTAGCACAAGTAATTGGAGCTACCCTCGCGATTGTACTGGCTACAGAAGCCGGTGCGATTGAAACAGGCTGGGCAGCCACTGATATGTGGATTACCGGCATCGCAGACAACATCTGGGGCGTCTTAGGTATGCTCGCAGCAGGTGCTGTATGGTGGCAGGTTCACACTCGATGTGACACGCCATGGGTTAGTGCAGTCGCATTGATGGTACTTGGCGGAGCAATGGCTCTAAACGGTGCTAATGAAATGGGCGCATCTGTGTCTAGCATGGGTGACGGTATTGTTGACACCCTAGCAAACTGGGTCTGTGATGGTCTATTCGTTGGTATTGGTGCTCTAATCGGCGTCAAGATCGATGAAGCTATCTGAGCAGTAAACATCTGAACTGTAAATACAAGTCGGCTTCAAGCCGTTGTACGCGGTCGGCCGAGGGGATTCGTCCTCTCGGCCTTCTCGCCATTTTTTTTTATTTACAAGTTGGTGTGTTTACCAACACTAACTATATTCATTAGCACCGGCATTTTTT
>DUDF01000182.1 GCA_012959435.1 Candidatus Poseidoniales archaeon | reverse complement strand
GTATAGGTGGACATACACAGCATCAATTGGTTCGCTATTTTGTTGAGCCAATTCCAAAAACCGCCCTGAAAAACCTTCAGTACCCTCTGAGATTGTAATAGCGGCGACAACGTCAATTTCATCACCGAACTCATCGGTAACAGCCGTGTTGACCGCATGATAGAGTTCATAATATTCATCCGCAGTACCACTCCACCAATCGGACAAGTACGGCTCATTCCAAACTTCAACCACATTAAAGCTATCAAAATAAAAGCCCTCATTCCAACCTTCTCGATAATGCTTCAATACTTGGACCGCCGCTTGCGCGTAGACTGTGAAATTATCTGGTGGACTACGCCAATCAGAACAATCTTCGTAGGCTGGGAATGCTTTAGAGTAGCCCATTCGCCAATACACGCTCGTATGAGTGGTTGCCATCGTAGCTTGAACTCTCTGGTCAGTTTCATTGAAGTCATAATTTGAAAGATCAAGGGGGTCATATCCCTCATAAACCGGCACTCCATTTTCGTCAGCATGGACCCATATACGATTCATATCCCCTGGACCTTCACCATGGGTACGAGAAGATGGAATTTGCATCTCGCTGTATTGCTCAGTATAATTAGAACTATACCAAATCTGTTGGCAATCTTCAATCTCCCAGGCATTTCTAATCAGCGGACCGTTATTGACGCCATGAATTGGCGCAATTTTACCGAACTCTTCAGCGAAATGAACTGTTGCAGTTAGATCTGCAGGATTGGTGTTGAGATATTTACAAGAAGAGTCATCACGATTCGCTTCAGGATTGAAGTTGGTTGCATTACTATCCATGCACCCGAATATTTCGCCAATACCTCACCACCATCATCGTTTGCACCGCCCTCATTACCAAAACATCCAGATAATACAAACATGATTGCGAATAAATAAGCGCAAATTGCTCTTTTCACAATAGTTCCATGAAAGTTAGTCTATTGAAACCTTCTAACACCTATCCAACAGGCATCAGTCATTCAGGACTCGCCCTTTGGCATCTAATAATTCAATAGTCAATCCGATGTCATTGACATCCTTGAGCAAGTCATCATGCATCTTGTCACTAAACACGTCGAGCGCGGCAAGTTGACTGGTCTTGGAAGGGTCTCTTAGGCGGTCAATAATATGGTTCAATACGCACGAAACCCCGTATGCTTGCCCAGTACGAAATGCGTGGTCTAAACTACCTGCTTCAACGTCTTCGGCGGAGCGTCTTGCTAGCACTTGATTGGAGTATGCAACCATTGCACCATACACTGTTTCCATCATTTGGCTTGGCTCAGTCCATGAGTCATCTAGACGCCCCTGAGCCTCCTCAATCGCGGCGTCGCAAGCCTCCTCATATTTACGGAATAATGTGATGGGGTCTGCCCCTTCATCTGCTAGTGCATCGTTGATAATTTCACGCCAGTCTGCCATTTCAATCGTTCTCCGATTCCGGCCATATGTTTCAATCATTTCCCCAAGTGTTTCAGACAGGTATTGAGATTTGGCCCCATAGGGGCCTTGACAAACCGCGCGGTGGGTTCTTAACGGGCCGGTCGGTCGCCGAGTCGCCCAATACATCGAGGGAGTTACTATGAGTGCACAAAAAGTGAAGACGAATGAAGCCCTGATTGATCTAATTGATCAGCTAAAGGTTCAGTCTCGAAACACCGGTGCAGCATTGTGGCGAGATGTGGCGTTGCGACTTGAGAAGAGTCGCAGCAATTGGTCGCAACCCAACCTAAGTCGCCTAAGCAGGCACGCAGCAGATGAGAAATTTGTTCTCATTCCAGGCAAACTGCTTGGTAGTGGCGAGGTTAGTGGGAAGCAGACTGTAGCCGCATTCAGCTTCAGTGCTCAAGCACGGGAAAAAATCGAGGCTGCTGGCGGCAAAACAATGACGATCGCTGAACTAATGGATAAGAATCCAAAAGGAACGGGGGTGTTTATCCTTGGATGAGGAAGCAACAACCTACGTTTTTGATGCTACTGATATGGTAATTGGCCGCTTGGCTAGCCATGTAGCAAAGATTCTTCTTAACGGCCAAAAGGATGGTACTCTAGATAGAGTAATCATTACCAATGCAGAGAGTGCAGTTGTATCTGGCTCAAAGAAGGCTGTTTTTGCAACATACCGTAAGAAGTACGAGTTGAACCACGCCCGAAAGGGTCCGTTCTTCCCACGTATGCCTGATAAGATTCTCAAGAGAACTGTACGAGGAATGCTACCTTACCAGAAAAAGAGTAGTGGACGTGCGGCTCTGCGCAACTTGCGAGTGGTAATTGGTTGTCCAAACCATCTTGTGACAGGGGAACTTCCTGAAGGTCATGAGAGAGGAGATATGACCAAATTGACTAGACCACTACCTCAGAGGTTTGTACGATTAGGCAAGGTATCCGAGAATTTGGGTGCTCCTGTAGGACGAGTCGGAGGTGACTTTTGATGGCACGAAAAAAGAAGTTGAAGTTATCAGTAGAAACTAGCGGCAAGCGCAAGACTGCAATTGCTCGGGCGTCTGTAAAGCCTGGTGAAGGCCGAGTCCGTGTAAACAGCAAGCCAATCGAAATTTTTGAACCAGAACTTGCTCGTCGTAAGGCGATGGAACCTTTAGTTATCGCTGAAGCAATGAAGCGCATTGGCGAAGACTCTGGAAAGGGTAATGTCGATATCAATGTCAATACAATTGGTGGCGGTGTGATGGGTCAAGTTGACGCAATCCGCACTGCAATCGCACGTGGCTTGGTGAAGTACAACGGCGGCGCTGAAGGAGATGATGAGGAACTTCGAGATGAATTCTTGCGATTTGACCGCAGTTTGCTAGTCAATGATCCAAGGCGCAAAGAGCCAAAACACCAACAAGGTAAGGGTGCTCGCAAGAAGTGGCAGAAGTCGTATAGATGAGGTGAAAAAATATGTTAATTCCAGTAAGATGTTTCAGTTGTGGAAATGTTATCGGCCAGTATTGGTCTGATTACAAACTAAGAACCGACAATGGCGAAGATGCTAGTTTGGTTCTGAACGAACTTGGTGTTGAGAGATACTGCTGTCGCAGAATGTTTGTTTCGCACGTAGAATTGATTGACGAAGTCGCCCCATTCACTGTTTACCGCAAACCCTGAATGAGAACCGGGCCCGTAGGTTAGCTTGGCCAATACTTGACGGCTGGGGGTCGTCAGACTCCGGTTCAAATCCGGACGGGCCCACCAGATTTGATTCAGCATGTTGCGTATTTGTTGGTTGAAGTTTCATCAGAAACACTCATGGGTAGCACCCCTCAATCACCGGTACATGGCATCATCTGCGAAGTCGCTGAAGGTTTTGATATCGATTCTACTTGCAGTAACATTGCTTGCTGCCCCAGTGTCTGCTCAGAATGATGCAGATGGTGATGGGATAGAGGATGATGATGACGAGTGTCCTGATACACCTGCAGAAGAAGAGGTAGATGCTGATGGATGCTCAAGCAGTCAACGCGAAACGAATAGTGGCGGTAATGATTCTACATTAACAGACAGCGATGCAGACGGAGTGATAGACGACGATGATGAGTGTTCGAATACCGAGGTTGGTGCCGAAATAAATTCAGTTGGGTGCGCAGCATACCAATTTGATACCGACCGTGACGGAGTGATAAATGAGGATGATCAATGCCCAGACACTCCTCGCTCTGAGAGGGATGAGGTAGACAGCCAGGGTTGTACCCCATTCATGGATGAGACATTAGCAGAAAGCGTGCCAATTGTTGGACGCATCAGCAACGGAAACGCCATCAGCGCAGGAACTATTTCCATGATGTTTGGTGCAATTGGTTGGACTTGGCGGGCAAGCCGAGTCATCGGTGTGACCGGTGGTGGTGGAAAGCGTCTCAAGAAGAAGTATTTGACTCGAATAAAGAAGGCAAAATCAAATGTTGATCTACAAATGATTAGGAAGGAACTGAATAAGGTCAACGATAAGGGCAAATTACCAGATGGTGCTTATGCAGATTTGATGACAGCACAGGAACAGCGCAGTATCGTATTGAGCAATCAATCCTCAAGTGGTCAACAACCGGGTAGAACTGTTGGTCTGCGTCCATCAAAGAAGCCAGGGCAGTAATCAAATTCGCTAAAAGGCGAAAAGACGGTGAGCCGAAGAGATTGATAGGGGGTGCACCTTATCGCCGATGCATGAGTGGTAGGGCAGTGAGAGCAATGACTCTGACTTTATTGATGTTAACTTCATTTTTTGCAGCATTTCCTATTGCTACAGAAGCAACAGTGATTTCAGCAGATACTCATTGGTCTGGTTCGGTAACAGTTGATGATAATGTTCTAGTTACAGCATCTAGAACTTTGACAATTGAGGCTGGAACACAAATTACAGTGACTGGTGACTACCTCATCACAGTGGATGGTAAAGTAGAAATTATGGGGACAGAAACTAATCCTGTTTCAATCACGAATAACAACAATCCTGGTGGACTAAACAGTAATACGGGCTGGTGGGATGGTTTTCTAGTATCATCAAGTGGTGATATTGACGCATCTTGGGTGACAGTGTCTAGAGGTCGAACAATCTTTGATGTGGCAGGTTCAGCAACTTTTGACAATGCTGCTGTTGAGTATTCATACATCGGTGCTGACGTAAGTGGTAGCGCTTCAATAACTGGGTTGAGTTGTGTAAATGTAGATTTTACCTGCCTTTCTGTTCTTCAGGGTGGTAGTGTATCAGCGGAGTCGATATCAGTTTCGGCCTCAGGTAATGGGGTTGAAAATGGCGGTTCTCTCACACTAGATGGCTTGGAAGTTTCTCAATCTGGTATTGGCCTGTTAATTTTTGATGGTTCAAATGGTGCCGCTTCGAATCTTGATTTTGACAATCTTTCAATTGCAGTTCTCAGTCGCGGAGTCTCTTCATTTACTGTTGATTCAATGCGCGTAGATGATTCAAGTTTATTGTTAGATGCGATTAACAGTGATGGATTAGAGATTGATGATGTTGTAGGTGAAAACCTAGATCGCTTGGTTGTTGGCAGCAGCATGGGTGATATCAATTTTGACAATTTTGCAATCAATGGAAGTGGTGCTAACGGATGGATGGTGGCGGCTGAGAGTGCAGGCACATTCACTCTCAGCAATTCTATACTCAATGGCTTTGATAGCGGATTGAGAGTTACTGGAAGTGGATTATACGTTATTGAAGATAGTTCAATTTCAACTGGTGGGGCTGTTTTTGATATCAGTGGAACAGGCCGTTTTGAAACCACATCATCAACTTTTACATCGACCTCAACTTTAGGTTATTTTTCAGGAGTAGATACATCTTGGAGTGATTCAACGTTGACTACAGATTCAACATCAAACGGTTTGGAATTAATTAGTGGAAAACACACTTTTGACACAACAAGCATTTCCCGCGATTATCTTTATTCAGACTCATCATCATTTGGATTAGGAGTTACATGGGCTGTTGTGGATGCTGATGAATTAACCCTTTCAGGTTGGTCGGATGGGGCACAGTGCCGTACTGATTGTGAGTTAGGAGGCAGTTCTCTTACTGTAAACATGGGTGGTGTACAGTCTGGTAATGGGATTAACATTGATGGCGGTTCGGTTACACTCGACTCTCTGAGCACAAGCAGTTCACTTCACGGGGTTCACGTGGTGGATGGAGATTTACACGTATCTAATTGGACTGGTACCGCGCATGGTGATTCAACTTTACTCGTAAACATCGATCAGATGGCAATTGTACGTAATCTTCCAGCCCTTTCATCAAATGGACTTTGGGATGCTGAAGGAGATGGCACGTTGCTGTTTGGCGGCTCTAACGCACGTGTAAACATGGCTCAAGCAGAAGAATTTACAGAATCAACCATTTCTGTTACCGACCTTTCCGATATTGCAATTGTTGGTGTCAATGTTGAGGCGCATGGATTCTTAGAAGTCACAGACTCTAACGGCGAGGCAGTCTTGCCACTGTTAACCAGTGGAAGCGACGTGTCTGCTGATGATGGCGTTTATGGGGTTACAGATGTGATATCACCACCAGGTGGTAATTTGCAACTTCCAGTAATTCCAACTACTGGAGCATGGGTGATTCCAATTGGTGTACATGCAGTATTGATTGGTAACAATTACACGGCACCTTCTGGAGGCGATGTAACGATTTCAACCGCTGCTTCTCTGACTTTGAAGAATGCACATTTGGCGGTGCCAAATGGTGATATTGTAGTCGAAGGAAGCGGCCAACTAATTGGTGAAAATGGTTCAACAGATGCGGTAGTCAGAACTACCGGCGGTCATGCAATAGAAGGTATTGGGGCCGGCCTATTGGTGCAGAATGATTTCCATCATGGGTGCTCATTAACAGAACATGTTTGGTCTGGTTTGCACGTTGAAGGAGATTTCTATCTAGAGCAAACTTGCCGACTCAATATCTACGATGGAACGGTATCAGGTACCATTCATCCTTCTATGGGTGGATATTTCTCACTCAGCAATGCTGCTCAAATCAGAGTTGTTGATTTCGGTGAGCCTGTTGAAGGTGCTACAGTCATTGTTCAGGGGAACCAACTGAATACAAACCAAGACGGTATTGCATTGTTTTCAGCAACATACCGGAATGTAACTGAAGTTTCAGACTCAAGCACAGGACTTCTACAAGTCTATGTGCTAAGGAATGGCCATAGCCAAACCCGTAGTTGGGACCCAACATCACCAACTTCACTTGACGTAATGATGTCAACAGTGAATGGTGGTTACTTGGCAGAATGGTTGCGTCTTGATGCGGCTTTCACACCTTACTACCTAGATGATAATCTTACAATTACAACGGGAACAACGTTGTCAATTTTACCTTATTCATCACTCAGCGTGAAGGCTGACAGAGGTATTTCTGTTAGCGGTGTATTAGAGGCCACACAGGC
This sequence comes from Candidatus Poseidoniales archaeon, assembly GCA_012959435.1. Lineage (GTDB taxonomy): Archaea > Thermoplasmatota > Poseidoniia > Poseidoniales > Thalassarchaeaceae > MGIIb-Q1. The sequence goes on along the minus strand of DUDF01000182.1, from coordinate 3,148 downwards.
CAGTATTATTGGTAGTGATTGGAACGGAGTATCACTCTTAGATGGTGGTGAAGCAGTAATGTCAGATAGTCACATGATGGGCGGCTCCCTGACTATTGGCCCATCGGCATCATCAACGAATCTTGAAGGAATGATTCTCTCAAACACACCTATTTTTGTTAGTGGTTCTGGAGTAATTTCTCTATCTGATTCACTTTTGCATCAAGCGGATAACTGTATTTTCAGCAATGGAGGTCAAATCACAGTAAGTGGCACTACTATCCAAGATTGTAGTCAGTCAGCTGCATTGTTGACACAATCGTTAATTGATTTCAGTAATATCACACTTGGGGCAGGAAATGAGAAGGGAATTCACCTGCGTGGTAGTAGTGGTTCTGTAGTTGACATTGATGGTATTGATCACGACGGAAGTGGCCCAGCCCTTCACCTTGAGATGGTTGATTCATCTCTTTTGGTATCTGGTGTTAACTTATCTGGAGTCACATTGACTCCAGCAATTTCAGTAGAGTGGTCAGACCTTTTCACCCTTACTGACAGTTCTATTCATGGGTCTCCTGGAGTGGCAATTGACCACAGTACTGTTGAGATAAGTAATGTTGACTTCTATGGTGATGGCGATGGTGTTGCAATGCAAATAACAGGTGCAAGAGCAGATGCTTCCCTGATTTCAGAATGTAGTTTTGATAATTATGGGACTTCAGTTCTTCTCCATGGTCAAGAAGGTGATTTGGAGATGCCGATGACTACATTCAGTGGCAACACTCACAATTCACTCACTGCATACGCATCAGATGGATTGGCCTTTATTTCACAATCAGAAACACTACAAGGTGGGATAGAAGCATCTGGAAGCAAAGAATTCGTATCACAAATTTGGAATCCAGTATTAATGAATTCATCTCAAGTATTTGTTAGCGAGGCAGCAGCAGTTGTTGTTGGTTCAAATTGGCAAATAGCAGTAACAGATGATGCTGGCGTGGCTCTGACTGAAGCATCCATTGAAGTTACTGTAGCGTCGTTTGATGGAGCAGTAGAGGACCAAACCATCAATGCAGACACAAGTTCTGGAAGTGTAACGATTCCTATAATCTACCAAAGTTGGTCAGAATCAGGAACCAGCACAGCCGGAGTAGCTGTGTGGAGGGTAAATGCACCTACTTATGTTGAGGGCGAAGGTTCGTTCGTCCCTGGTGAGTTTTCAGACCGCAATGTTGTGGTTCAATTGATGAAGAATCTTGACCCACAAGTGAGTATTACATTGCCATTCCCTGGTCAAGATGTTCAAGAGGGGACAGTGGTCAACTTTAGTGCAAGTGGGTATGATTCAGATGGTGCGCTCGGTGATGAATTGAGTTACACTTGGTACTTACGGGCTCAAGGAGAAAATGCCCCTGGTACACAAATTTTCACAGGAAGTTCGGGGTCAGTCACTAGTCTTGGTGAGGTTGGAGTATACATCGTGACGGTGAAAGTTACCGATTCTTGGGGCGGAAGCAGCGAGGATGCGATTACGATTACTGTTGTGTTAGATGATGCTGATAACGATTTCATAGACACCTGTTCAATTGATGGGCCAAATGCTTGGTATGATTTGATTGAAGATCGTCCCTGTGGCCCTGATATTTATGATGATGATGACGACAATGATAGGATTTTAGATGCTCGAGATATGTTCCCAACCGACCCTTGTGCGCATTCAGACCATGATATGGACGGAATGCCAAATTCATTGTTACCAAATTGTGAGACTGATTTGATTGAAGATGATGATGATGATAATGATGGCACATTGGATAGTGCGGATGCAGACCCTCTAAACCCATCAATTACTGGTGTGGATGGAGATTCTGAGAGCGGCGGTTTGTTATCACCTTCTGTGATACTACCAGTTTTCGTACTCATTATTGTAGTTGTAGTCATTTTCTTGCGTGGTTCACGTTCAGAATTTGACGATCAAGAAGGCGCTTGAGGTGGAAATTTGCTACTTGACCAATCCACAGCAGTGGCTTGGTCGGTAGTCTGTTTAGTTGCAACAATTGTGTTGTATGATGGGTACCGTCTTTTTCGTACAAAAGAAGAAATCAATTCACTAGGAGCACTTGATTCAGGTGGTTATGCGTGGCAATCAGATTCTTCAAGAGAAATAATGAGAAATGGTACTTCTCTAGTCACCCTTGGTATCATGGTAGCCCTACCCTGGCCGTTTGTTGAGAGTAGTGGTACTCCGGTAATTGCAGTTTTATTATACGATATTTTACTAGGAATTCATTGTCTTTGGTTGATGATGACGAAGCGTTATGCAATCAGCAGAACACATCTATTTGCTGATGGATTTCAATATCCTTGGGAATCATTACGATGGGATGATTGGAATGGCGGTAATAGGATTGTGTTACAGCGCAAAGGATGGTGGATTTTTGCGCCTATGCCAATTGGTGGTGCGTTAATTGATTTAGAGCAAGTAGCGGCTAGGATCGAGGCTTTGCAAAGCGATGAATGGCATTTATTTGTTAACGAATCTGAAGAATAGTACTTTTATCCTGAGATGTAGTGTAATTAGCCTTTGAAATCAGTAAAAAAGCCCCTTCAAACCGTGAGTTTTAGAGGGTCCGCCGTCATCGCTGTATGATGGCCGGAGAGGGGAGTGACGATGGCCCACCCGAAGGTGAAACGGAGTCTGGTCTTCTTGCGGCTCGGATAGAAGAGTTAGCAAGTCAAATCGGCTATCATTCACATCTTTACTACAATCTTGCAGCACCTGAAATAACGGATGCTAAATTTGACGAATTATGGGATGAGTTGAAGCGGATTTCACCCCAACACCCACAACTCAGTAGGGTAGGTGCTGATGTTGCACCTGGTTCAGTCAAAGTGGTGCACATGTTTCCAATGCGTAGTTTGGATAAGGCAACTACTGAAGATGAGATTTGCCATTTTGTTACAGAGACTACAGCCCAAGGAAGGAGATTTATTGCCCAACCAAAACTGGATGGCTCAGCCTTGTCACTAGAGTATAGACGAGGTAAATTGGTCAGAGCAGCCACTAGAGGGAGTGGTGAGAGGGGTGAAGATGTAACGGCGAATGCTAGGCGTATACCCAACATTCCATTCGAACTCCCATGGCCAGGTGATTGCCACATTCGTGGCG
>DUDF01000181.1:1474-1734 GCA_012959435.1 Candidatus Poseidoniales archaeon | reverse complement strand
GCTTGATTGCTTAAGTTTCATACGTTCTCAATTAGCGCTGTTGGATTGAATAAATAAAACATGATGCTCGAATGGTTATATGGTGTTATGATTTTGCCAAACAACAATGTCTGAAAAAATCAAATAAGTGGGTGATTATATTGCAAAACCTCGCCACGGTCTAAAACAAGTAAACGGTCTGGTTCTAGTTTAACCCAATGTTCTCCTGTTAGTTCCTTAGTAGATACTATAGTTGCCCCCCCATACGATTTGGAGCGGCG
>DUDF01000181.1:0-1338 GCA_012959435.1 Candidatus Poseidoniales archaeon | reverse complement strand
GGATAGTACCGCGTATTTCCCCGCGAGACTGATAGCACTCAATCTCATCCATGATGTGGTTGAATATTTGTTCTGAATCAGTACTGCCTTCAGCCATCGGATGATCTTCGGCGCCCGTAACCCAACCGTTGTGTGCAAAAATCCAATCACGTCCGTGGTATTGTCGAACGAACGGGTGGCAATTGCAAGTAATTTGGCTACCATGTGTGGCGTAACGTAGGTGAGCAATGAGATTGGTACTACGTGCTTCCTCAATTGATTCTAAGAATTGTTCAGAATAATCTGCCCGTCCAGGAGCACGTTCTATGCGAGCACTGCCACCTTCATACCAGCCAACACCCCATCCGTGGGGGTTTCGGGCAGAAAAACCAGCGAAACGCGGCAAACTCTGCGTTGCTCTGTCTTCTTGATTACAACTCATAGCAAATAAATCGCACATAGAGTATGAGATGTTTCCATCCCTTATGAACCCATCAATTTATGATTACATTCCTAGACTGGTGAGTGCTGTTGCGACATGTTGGTCTTCGGGATGAAGTCTACGCGCGGTCTCAAGCATTCGACGAAGTGCCTCTTCTCGACCCAATTTCTTTAGTACAACACCAACATGGAAAAGAATCTCTTTTCGGTCACCAAGGTGAGGTCCTAGTTTGTCAAGGTCTCTAGCCGCCCCATCCAAATCACCGCTCTTCACGGATTCCATTACTTGACGCAATGCCCTCCTTACGGTAAGGTCATCATGAGATTCTCCTTGAGGCCATGGCCACATCTGATTGTCAAGGGCTGGAGGGGTTGCTGAAGTTGATTCTACAGTAGCATCAACATCCAAATCAGCGTCCTGTTTGAATGCGTTCGCATCTGGTCTTGATGATGGAACTGCTGGAAGTGCAGGTGTAGTTGGTACCGACGGGATGGCAGGCGTCGAAGCCGCTACCGCACCATTTGTTGCCGCGGAATTGAGGCTTGGAAGTTTTGGAATCTCAGGCTTGGCTTCTGAAGTATCCTTTGGAATTGAGGTTGCATCTGCCTGCGGTGTAACTGGTAAGGCCGGAGGCGTCGTTCTTGGAGCCACTGTAGGAGTCGATGCTGGAACCACCGGTGTGGGAATGGTTGGAATTGCAACTGGTTCGACGACAGGCTGGGCTACTGGCTCGGTCGAAGGTCCGGCCGCAGGAGTTGGAATTGATGGTGAATTCTCTTCAGATGAGGATTCTTGTTTCTCCTCAGGTACCTCTGATGGGTCAGATAGTGGCTCCTCTTCTTGAGGGCTTTCTGAGCCTCCTTTTGGCAATAATGGCACAACTAGGTCAACCTGATGGGTTGGTTCTTCAATTGTCT
>DUDF01000180.1 GCA_012959435.1 Candidatus Poseidoniales archaeon | reverse complement strand
GGTCCTGCTCGCTTGACCAATCTCATCGAGTGTTCTTGGTACACCACATTGACGGCAAGCAGCATACAAACTTGCGGCTGCAACACCTTCAATTGAACGGCCTCTAATTAGCCGCTTTTCGACTGCTTTCTTGTAATTCACAGCAGCTGCTTCACGAACTGATTTTGGTAATTCTAGACGACTTGCCATACGGTCAAGTTCAGCCAAAGCCATAGCCAAATTTCGTTCAGTCGCATTGGATACTCTACTGCGCTTTTGCCATTTTCTCATTCGATAGAATTGAGAACGGAATCTGCTATTAATTGTCTTTCCAGAATAATCTTTGTTCTGCCAATCAATATCAGTTGACAACCCTTTATCGTGTAGCATTACTGTCATTGGTGCACCTGTTCGAGCCCTCTGGTCACCTTGTTCAGGACTGAAAACACGCCACTCTGCGCCTTGGTCAATGACATTGTCCTCAATCACTAATCCGCAATCCTGACAGACGGTTTCGCCTCTTGTTTGGTCGTGGTCAAGGCTCCTACTATTACACTCAGGACACTTTACTATATCTTCAATTTGTACGGGTTGTTTTTTGGCCATAATATTCACTTCACTACTTACCTCATCTACCATTGTTAAGAGAAAGGTATAAACGGCGTCCAGCCGGGGTTATATAAGGTTTAGCGGTTAGTTTACACCTAATAAAATATGATAAATCCAATCTAAATTTTGACTTGAGAATGGTGATAAGTGAAAGTCACCTCGGCCTCCCTGCCCATAGGGCAGGTGATGAACAATGGCAGATAATTGGCCGCCTCAAGAAATCACTTTGAGTTCTGGGAAGAGAATCTTATTTTTAACCAAGAATTTAGATTTAATTCGGCAACAATTGTATGATGGACTAAATCTATCGATGTCCGACCTTACTGTTGATGAATTATTGGATGATATCAATACCGATGTCATGACTCCTGCTTGGGTTTGTTTTGACCATGATCCTGCCGAAATTGCCAAAAATGGTTACGCAGGTTTAATCCACAATGGTAAACGTGTTTTTGAAGAAAACGCTTTGATAAATGGAAATTTTGAAGTTATAGTTTCAGGGCATCGAAAAGGAACTGGAAGTAGCAGAGAAACCGCGGCTCAAGCTGAAAAGTGGGCTGGAATCAGAATCGTCATCGCCGCATCTTTCGCACCAATTCATGAAAGAAATAACATCAATCTTGGTCAATTAATGGGCGACCATGAGATGCTTGAGAAACTCCAAAACGGAGCAACTCTCCCCCTTTGTGAATTTATTGATAAATACGATCCAATTACAAAACTCATCGTTGAAAATGGCGGGATATTTCCCTTTGCAAAACAATTGAAATCTGGTAATATCGATTTACCAATCCCTGAATGTAATCAAAGACCGATGACAATGTGTGAAAAAATTATTGCCAAAAAACTGCTCGCCACTAATGGCAAAACTGCTTACGTTGAACCACATAATGCAGTGCTCGCATCAGTTAATGGGGGTTACTCTCACGAATTCACAACAGCACAAGTACATGAATTCTTGAAGCATGAGTATGGAGAAAACTACTCCTTACCGGACCCGGATAAATTCGCAGTTTTTGAGGACCACTTACTGTATGCTACAGGTGTTCCACGATTCGGTCCCTTTACAGATAAAATACAAACACTGAGGAATATGCAAAATCTCTTCCAACAACATACTGGCGTCAGAGATTATTCAGCAAAAGATGGGATTAGTC
>DUDF01000179.1 GCA_012959435.1 Candidatus Poseidoniales archaeon | reverse complement strand
GTTAATAATATTTTACTCATATTATGTTAGTGCAGGCAAAGGAGTTGAGGTTGTTGTATCGTGATAATTTCCATCCTTCTTAAACCGTCTTGACACTTTTTCCTTAATCATCATTCCGTCTTTATAACGGTATGTTACCATCTCTCTGAAAACAACTCCTTCTAAATCTTTTTCAAACTCAGTTAAGAATGGTCCTTCATCTGTGTGTTTATTTGTCATTGTGTTTTTTTCCTCTAGTTAAACTGCCATTGGTGCTTTAATCGATGCGTAAGATTCATACCCTACTAACTCAAAGTCATCCATTACAAACCCATCAATCTCTGTTATTAATGGGTTAATTTTCAATTGTGGTGCTTTCATTGGTGCTCGTGCTAGTTGTTCGTTGACTTGGTCTCTATGATTTAAGTAAATATGTGCATCGCCTATGTTATGAATGAATGTACCTACTTTTAAGTTTGTTACTTGTGCGACCATTTGTAATAATACACTGTAAGAAGCGATATTAAACGGTACACCTAGGAACATATCAGCACTGCGTTGATACATCAGTAAGTCTAACTTGCCGTCAGGTGTTACATAAAATTGCATCATAATATGACACGGCGGTAACGCCATATCCTTGATATCAGCAACGTTCCAAGCACTAATAATATGTCTACGACTAAATGGGTCGTTCTTTAAGTTATTAATTGTAGTTTTTATTTGGTCATAAGCACCATGTCTGAGGTAATCTGCTCCTACCCAAGAACGCCATTGCTTACCGTAAATAGGTCCAAGTTTTTTGACTGTGTCTGTGTTTTCGTAACCTAATGCTACTCCTTGTGCATTGGCATTATCTGTCCATATAGTACGTTTATTAATATCTCTTGTACCATGTAAGATTTCTGCTAATCTACGTTCATCTGTACTACCTTCCAAAAACCACAGTAATTCACTTAACACAGACTTCCATGCTAATTTCTTTGTGGTTACTGCAGGAAACGATTTGGATAAATCGTAACGTTGTTGTGTTCCAAAAATGCCAATAGTACCTGTACCAGTTCTATCGTCTCTAACGTCTCCATTTTGTAAGACGTCCTCTAGTGCTTGTAAGTATTGCTTCATAATAATTCCTATTACATAAACAATATATTATATTTTAAAAACGATTATAGCAATTGTCTTTTCAATTATTTTTTCAATCACTTAAGTTATTTAATATCTTGTCAGTTTCAGGCTGGACTTCTTGGGCAACCGCATCTATATCTAAGAAAAAATCAACACTATCGATAAAATCATTTAACTCATATAATGTTTCGTTAATGACTCCTTCAATTTCATCTGATGTAATGCCATCATCTTTAAGTTGAGATATACTAATAATATGGACTTTATCTATATTATTAGTAATATCATCATCGAACAATCGGATGATAACTTTATCTATTAAATGTGTTGGAATATCTGTTTTTTCAACGTCATTGATAATATGTCTCCATTTATCAATAAACTCAGTGCTAAGTTTTATTCCCACGAATAATCTCCATTATGCTTTTACTTTTACTTTAGTCTTAGCCACAACTTTTTTAGCAGAGGGTGTTTTCTTCTTAGCCGCCTTTTTCTTTGCTTTTGGTTTTGGTTTGGCTTTGCGAGGCAGCCATTCTTTTTTTCGTTCTTTGCCCAATTTCACCAAACGGGTTTGTATAATATTTTTGTTTAGATCGACGGTTTTGTCGAAATGGAAATCACTCAGAAGAAATAGAGCTGCCATC
>DUDF01000178.1 GCA_012959435.1 Candidatus Poseidoniales archaeon | reverse complement strand
CCCCTCTCGTGCTCGGCTATATATTAATATAATCTCCCTCACACATCAAACGAAGTTTGGACTTATAATCCTACCCCATATAGTATTCATCTATTTGCGTCAAAGGGGTTGTTGATGTAACGTCTGCACCTGCTGCTTCACGAATTGCTACAATGTCAGGACGCTCACCAAATGATTTTACAAATGATGGGTCTTTCATTTCAGCTAATACATAGACGGCTGTTTCATCTGGATTTGCTCCAGCTGAACTCGCGGAATAAAGATTTGTTTTCTTCAGATTTGCACCGTCCTAGTTCTCAACACTAATAATACCTAATTGGCTAACTACGTCTTCAAAAATAATCTCCCCTGAGTCATTTTTTATTATCAGTCTTAAATTAAATACACTACTTGAATTATGCGCTTGAAACGAAAAACTGTCCGACAACTCAAAGTGTAATCCGTCATCGTCTTCAACACCGATTGATGGCACCTGAGAGAATTTGTAGATGTTAGTGCGACCAAAATTAGTGAGCTTGATCTCAGTATCAACAAAAGCATTATCGTCTATTCCCTCACTGAAGCACCAGATAGAACCCATGTGTGAGTGCGGGGGATTAGGGTTCTCACAAGTTAAGATTGCTTGGAAAGCAAAGTCAGAAGCGGCATCGGTTTTAACGACTTCTTCATGATGCGGTTCGTTGTCCTTGAATTCCCCGACGTACGTTTGTCCATCGGGATATATGACGCTACCTTGGCCATGCCTATTGTCGTCCTTCCATTCCCCGACGTACGTTTCTCCATCGGACCATGTGGCGCTACCTTGGCCATGCCTATTGTCGTCCTTCCATTCCCCGACGTACGTTTCTCCATCGGGAGTTGTGAAGTAGCCTTGGCCATTCCTTTTGTCGTTCTTCCATTCCCCGAAGTACGTTTCTCCACCGGAAAATGTCCAGGCGCCCAAACAATTATCGTAAACCCCCGATGTCGGACAAGGAGGGAGTGCAAAACTCTTTCCAGCGCTTCCCAAAACACAGAGCAACACAATAGACAGTAATCGCTTCATCTGATCCTCCTATGCAAATGCAAAGTCAATTATTCGTAAAAATAAGTCAGGACTAACTTTTTTACGGTGAACGATATCATAATGATACATCACACATCAAACGAAGTTTGGACTTTAGTTCAAGTTGATATACAATCATAGTATGAAGAAACTAATATTGACTCTGTTAATCTTTCTAGTTTCTAGCTTACCCGTTAAGGCAGATGACCCCTTGGTGCTTGACCCAATTATTGACCATCTGAGATTAGCAATGGAAGATGATAAGGAATTGCAATATTCTTTGAAGCGTTGTGCTGGTTTATTTCTGGCTTCTGGAACTGCTTTACATAAACTAGTAGAGGAAAACCATCCGGATGCTCAGCAATACGTTGATTGGGGTGAGGAATTAATGGAATACTTGGCTAAGTATCAAATAATTGTCTTAGATAGTAATGAGTTGACTCAAGAACAATTCAACAAAACTTATAGGAAAAATATTGAGGAAGTACAACGTATGAATAGAAGTTATTATGCTCGCATGAGCGATAACTTTTCAACCTCTGGTACGATAACTGAAAATGATGTGCCTTTGGGTGATGATGTGTTTACTTGTATGGGTTTTCACGAACAAATATTTGGCGACCAATAGAGTCTGTTTCACTCGTCTATATATTAATATACCCTCCCTCACACAAGAAATTAAGTTTGGACTTATAATCCTTTTATG
>DUDF01000177.1:1364-1754 GCA_012959435.1 Candidatus Poseidoniales archaeon | reverse complement strand
TTGAAAAATGAGTCAGCGAGTTCATTTTTGTGGCGAGGTTAAGCCTTTTAGGTGGAGCCAAAGGGAAACCGAGTGTGAAAGCGCGAATTAGTCATAAGGATGAGACCTGAAGCCCGTCGAGCTATGCCTGGGCACGGTGAAGTGGCAGTAAAATGTCGTGGAGGCCGGAAGAGGTGCTACGAGCACGTGCTCTTATGACCTGGGTATAGGAGTGAAAGGCCAATCGAGATGGGCAATAGCTGGTTCCCGCAGAAATAAGCCGTAGTTTAGTCTAAGCAGAGCATTCTATCAGGGTAGAGTACAAATTGTATGGTCTGGGGGAGCAATCCCTCGCTATATTGTTTAACTCCGAATCTAATAGATGCGTAGAAGCTTGGAAAAAGTGGGTCG
>DUDF01000177.1:599-1257 GCA_012959435.1 Candidatus Poseidoniales archaeon | reverse complement strand
TAAGGAAAGCGTAACAGCTCACTCAGCGAGATCTTAGGGACCGTAAATGGACGGGACTAAAACTAGATGCCGATACTGCTCCCCGCTGCGTTAAGCAGCGCGGTGTATGCGGGCGGTTTGCATGGGTAGAAGTGTGTTTGTGAAGATGCATGGACCGTGTAATCATGTGAATGCTGACAGTAGTAGTAACTAAGTGAGGTGAGAATCCTCACCGTCGAAAGAGCAAGGGTTCCTTGGCGCTAGTCGTTAGCCAAGGGTTAGTCGGTCCTAAGTGTTAATCCTAACCGATTAAGACGAAAGGGAAACAGGTTAATATTCCTGTACCGTATAAAGGCGTTCGGTAACGAAAGCCTAATATGACGCTTTAAGATATACATTGCGGACTTGTCTGTCCGTCGAAGCGTGTAATGCCTGGGAGTTGTGTCATGCAGAGAACAGGTTGAAAGCGCGAAGGTCGCAAGATTTTGTAGAGTCTTAGAGTCCATGAAAAATTATTAGGAAGTGTTTGTACGTCCGTACCCATAACCGACACAGGTGCTCTGGCTGAGCAAGCCAAGACGTGTGAGATTAATCGACCCTAGGGAATTCGGCAAAATAGCCCCCTGACTTCGGTTGAAGGGGTCCCAGCGGCTGTAACGTATGTTGCGGTTGCTGGGCT
>DUDF01000177.1:0-507 GCA_012959435.1 Candidatus Poseidoniales archaeon | reverse complement strand
GTGGTTTTCAAGCTGCCTAAGGACTGGTAAACGGCGGGGGTAACTATGACCCTCTTAAGGTAGCGAAATACCTTGGCCATTAAATGTGGTCGTGCATGAACGGAGTAACGAGGTTGACACTGTCCCAGGGTTGAGTCTCATGAACTTACTATTCTGGGGAATGGGCCAGAGACTTCCAGTGGGACGCTGAGACCCCGTAGAGCTTTACTGTAGCTTGTAGCTGTTATATTGCTGTGTTTGCATAGTGTATAGGGGAGGCTTCGAAGCATTGTTTTCGGACAATGTGGAGCCACCGATGTAACACCCTACCTTCATATCGATATGACTTACCCGAAAGGGAACACCTATAGGCGGACAGTTTGAGTGGGGCGCTCCCCTCCTGAAAATGTATCAGGAGGAACCTAAGGTCAGCTCAGCCTGGTTGGAAACCAGGTGTAGAGTTTAAGAGCAAAAGCTGGCTTGACTGAGATCTGCAAAGCAAAGGTTTCAGACACGAAAGTGTGGTCT
>DUDF01000176.1:1437-1757 GCA_012959435.1 Candidatus Poseidoniales archaeon | reverse complement strand
GATATTCCAAATTCTGATGAAGGGTGGGGGCAACTTGATTTACAGCGAAGTATCTACCCAACTAGTGGTATATTGGCATTGAATAATTTCTTTGACTATAACCAATCTCTTACCCCTGGATATTCGTACTTGTACACATATGGTATAGATGGAGGGTACGGATTCTCTGTGACCTTAGTGTGGAACGATCGTGAAGGTTCATCCTCGGCTAGCCAATCTTCTCCTCGATTGGTCAACAACCTCAATCTACTCGTTACCGCGCCAGATGGCACGACTTACAAAGGCAATATCTTTTCAAAAGGTTTCTCAACATACGGAGG
>DUDF01000176.1:0-1371 GCA_012959435.1 Candidatus Poseidoniales archaeon | reverse complement strand
AATGTGGAGAGGGTAAAGTTTGGAAGTACACAATCAGGCAACTGGACAATCCAAGTCTCAAACGCTGGGGGTAATTCACAAGACTATGCTATCGTAATTACCGCGATGGGTAATGAGAATCCGGTCAGTGACTTGGCTACTGTTTCCTCAAGCCTGTGGGTGTCAACCAATGAACCATTAGAGAGTGAAACTTTGATAATTGGCGCAAATTGGGTTAACCAAGCACCGTCAACAACTGCTCCTTATGATGTTAAAGTTGAAGACTTGACGACCGGCGTAATTCTGTATAATGTTTCTAAGAATGGGCTGGCTGGAGGGTCGAGTGATTCTCTGGTTTTCACTCACGCCTTCACTCCTACTGGATTCCATGACCTGCGCCTGACTCTAGATGTTTATGATACGGTAGATGAACCCAATGACTTCACTACTGGTGTCAACAATAATGTCTTCAATTTACAAATCAATGTGTCTGCTATTGGAGTAAGAATAACTCCGTTTACAGAGGCTGGTTCGCCGCCGGTAGACGAAACTGAATTGGCGGCGGCTAAGGTTCGTCACATTGACCCGTCGCTTGATGATTCCATCACATTTAGACTAAAGATTGCAAATGAAGGTACAAGCAATGAGAGTATTAATTTCAGGGTCACACCGGTTCAACTTCTTCGTGACGATGGAATGCTTGACCCACCTGCTGACGATTGGTTAAAATTCCTTTCAATACAACCATTCTACCAACTTGATGCTATGGGTGGAGGGAATAGCGAAATCGTACTTGATTTAACTTTGAGAGACGATACGGCAGACCTTGGAGCCACGCCTTATCCACTGTATGCTTTACCAGGAACTTATGTGGTGGATTTGACCGCTTGGTATCGTTCTTCACCAGTGGTGTCACACACAGTCAGACTAACCATCATTGTCGATGATATTGATGGGATGATTACCTCACTAGCCGGTGTTTCAGGACTTACAGCTGTGCCAGGGGAGGAGGCGACCTTCTCGGTTTCAGTCATGAACCCAGGCAACTCTCCTAGCGTTTACAACATCTCTTGTGAGACGCCAAATAGATGGACAATGTCTCTAGGTGATGGGAATTCGTCTAGTATCACTCTTGAGCCACTTGCTCGCCTACAATATCTTTCAGTGGCGGTAAGAGTGATGGTGCCCCCTATGTCAGGAGGCGAGCCAGCAGCGGGGATTGTTGAGGATATCACCTGTATTACTTCGCATGTAACTAATCCAGCCTTAACGCAATCCGATTCATCAACTGTGACTGTTGCCGTTTTAGAAGAATTTGGCACAGATTTGTATTCATCTACTGGGGTCCCTGTTGGAGCAGCAGGAAATGCTCTTGATGAGGCTGTTAATAAC
>DUDF01000175.1 GCA_012959435.1 Candidatus Poseidoniales archaeon | reverse complement strand
AGTTTTGGCAGTTTACGACCCGATAGCCAATTAAACCTTAGATTCACAGTAATGAATGAAGGTAATATTGAACTCACACTAAGTCCAACGGTTGAATTGCCCGGCGGTTGGGCGGTTTCTAATCAACTTCCAACCATGACCTTACAACCGACCGAAACAAAATCCCTTGTCATCGGTTTGCAAGGAAACGGAGTAGCCGCGGCAGGCCCAATCAAATTGATAATGTTCGATAGTTCGGGATTCCGGATTGAATGGGATGGCTATTTGGATGTTCAATCAGTACCTCAGCCAAGTATCAATTTTGATGAGATAATTTTAGCAGATGGAACTAGGTCTTCGAGTATATTTGGCCTTGGAGACCACGCCGTAGGTATGCCTGGTTTCAGATTAGTTTGGCTAGTGACAAATAGTGGAGCCCAACCTTGGACCCCAATAACTCAATTGTTACTTCCATCAAGTGCATGGACTGGAATGTGTGATCAAATACCTGAAGTTGCACCAAGCAGTGGTGAACGTGTTGAATGTCTAATTGTGATGCCACCTAGTACTGATGCCGGCAGTGAACCAGCGGTGACGATGCAATTAACAATAGACGATATCCAAATATCAGATACTATAACTCTGAAAACTGCAACCACGAAGAATGTAATGTGGGAAAATTACGTTGAACCAGAAACTATTGTGGAAGGGGCGAAAACGGCTTTTTCCATCGACGTTGTCAACGACGGTAATGCCCCCCTTTCTCATCGGATTGGCGTCACTGGTCCAGACGGTTGGGAGGTTAGTGTAAGCAACGGTGAAATGGTTGAATTATCAGCAGGCGAGGCTCGTACATTAAAAATTGAAGTTATGGCAAATGAACCGGGTCTTGGAACCGTAGTTGTCTCTCTTCTTTCTGCAGATGATGTTTCAGGTTCTTCCTATAGCGTTGAATTAAATGTAACAGATGACCCAAACCGGGAAGTCAGTTCAGGCCGCTCAATGGTTCCGTTTATTGGGGCTGTGATATTATTACTGTTGATTTGTGCAGGTGGATTTGTCCTTGTTTCAATGCGTAAACAAGGTACATCTTCGAACCTCAAATTAGGAAAGAATACTGGAAATTTACCCACAGCACCTACTAATTCAGGAGCAATGGAATTACCTCCGCCTCCAAGTGGTGCCTCCAAACTTTCCCCGCAGGCGATTAATGGAGAATTACCTCCGCCTCCAAGTGGCTCATCTATGGCTCCTGCAGATTCACAGGTAGAAGATATTGCAGCATCTGACAATTCCGTGAAACAAAGTGGTGTTGGTACGTTCCCACTACCTCCGCCACCTCAATCACAGCCAGTGCACGCACCTCCAGCGGATGCGTTTGAAAAGCCAGATGAAAAGGCTAAAGTTGAGCCGGAAGCCGAACTTGAGCCGGAAACTGAAGCAGATTCGATAGAAGAATCAAGTCAATCCGATTCTCCAGATGATTCAGATAATAGCGTGAGTACGGCGGCCGAGGTTATTGCTTCACCTAACGATGAATCAGAGCCAGAACAAAACCAAGAATCAGACCCAAACCACAAATGTTGGGTATGTCTAGATATTCTGCCAACTAATGGCTGGCAAGCGTGCCCCAAATGTGGAGCACGCTACCATTTAGGCGATTCTGAATGTGGTATTTCCAAACTGTCTAATTGCCGAAATTGTGAAGCTAATGTGTCTGAATTTGTGAAGGTGTAAAGAGAAATGACAGCCGATGAAACTGATATTCAGAATAGCCGCATATTCATCAAGGAGGGG
>DUDF01000174.1:1056-1781 GCA_012959435.1 Candidatus Poseidoniales archaeon | reverse complement strand
CCATGCACAAGTAGAGGAATTGGTTGCAAAATTTGACCAAAACGTAGAACCAATTCTACTTCTCGCAATAGGCAAAGCCAGCCCCTATCAAACCGACGATGGCGGTGTTTTCACCGGTATGAGGTTAGAGGAATTCACTATGATAAATGGTGAAGGTTATGCTAATTGGCTAGTTGAAACAGCTGATGCAACTCTTCGGCGCATTGATTTCTTTCAAAAGAGTCGTGACTTAGAACCGTCCGCAGATGTGTACCGTAAGGTGGGAATTGCAGATGACCTCATTTCGGGATTGATTACAGGTAGAGGTCATTACTCTAGCATTGATCCAGATGTATACATGGTTGGTGTTTTGAGGGCACTTGATTATTCAGAAGGAAATCTTACCACAATTTCGTTGCAGACAGAGTCCTCAACGGACGAATCTTCTGATGATTCAGAATCCTCTTCTGAGCAAGTGAAAGAATGGATTTCTGAATACTTGTTAGCCAACAATCCTGGTGATGGTGTACCTTACGATTCAATAATGAATGATTTAGCCTCAAAAGGGATATCTAGAAGTGTTGGCGAAGCAACAGTTGACCTATTGATGGATGATGGCTTGGTGTTTGAGATATCCTTCGGATTCCTTGGCCACATTGACTCAAATTGAGTTAGTTACGCGCTACCTTCAATTAGAGTCCGGCACGTGTCCCTACTTGAGGGAACTCAAATGTCGGACGGTCTTT
>DUDF01000174.1:320-958 GCA_012959435.1 Candidatus Poseidoniales archaeon | reverse complement strand
TTCAACGTGAAATTGCTCGTGATGGCGAAGGAGATGATTTAATTGACCAAGGGTCAGAGAGTATGGAATTCACATTGAGCGGCCGAATGGACCTCTCAACTTATCTCAAGGCTCAAACAATATTTCGCTCTGGAACCTGCTGGTTCATTGATCCATTTGAAGAACAAGAGATTAAAGTCTGTTTTGCCCGTATTCGCTATAATAGCGATAGCAATGATTTTGAATTTCAACTCATTGAGGATGTAGTCTGAAGGAGTAATGGATAAAATGGGGGCTCAAGAAGAGGATATCAACCTCATCTACGCGCTCAGGGGTATCCAAGTACTAATTGGTGCTGGAGTTGGGTTGGAGGCTTCAATGACTCATATCGCCAAGGGCGGTTATGGCATCATTTCATCAGATTTTTCTAAGGCTTTATCTGGTGTTAATTCAGGACAGCGATTAGAAGACGAATTACGTCGTCTCATCAATGTATCAAAAAGTTCTGATTACCAGCGTTTACTTACCTCAATGCTCAACAATGTCATCTCAAACACGGATTTGGTAGCGTCTCTTGAACAACAAGCAGCGAGGGCAGAAGAGAATCGAACAGACCGATTGAAGCGTTACATCGAAGATTTGGCAGGCCTCCCAGAAAA
>DUDF01000174.1:0-296 GCA_012959435.1 Candidatus Poseidoniales archaeon | reverse complement strand
CCCACTGATTCTCGGGCTTTTGGCAATTTCACCATTCTTATTGGGTGGCTTACAAGGTGTTCCAGGGGTTACTATTCCTCCCGTTGACAAGATGATGTTTGCTTACAAAGGTGGATTACTAGTTACCATTGTCTTCCTTGTATTCATGTTGTTAGGTGCTAAGGCGAAGGATCCGGGGGTGTGAAAATGGCAATTGGAATTCCAGGCCTTTTGGATATGGTAACAGATTCGTTTCTGATGTCCATATTTGTGCCACTGACAATCATTTCAATGGGTGGTGGCTTACCATTTATGTT
>DUDF01000173.1 GCA_012959435.1 Candidatus Poseidoniales archaeon | reverse complement strand
AGGAATTGCATGGCTGGCAGTAGGCCACGTAATCTCAACATCAGGGAAGAAAGGCGTCATCTGGAACGAGATACAGTAGTTCCCTTGCTGATTACCAACCCCTGAGACCTGAGCACAGAGTTGATGCCAACCCATTGTTAATCCAGTCAGAGTAATTGAGTTGTTGGATATGTTGAATGTCTCCAATGAGTTGTTGTCTAGATACCAGTCTCCTATTGAGACCATCAGGTGAGTGTAGTTGATAGTAAGGTTATATCCTACCTGTGAACTTCCATTTGCGGGGCTTGTGAAATCGACTCTTGTTCGCGTACAGTTAGAAGTCAGGGTATTCATTACAGGGCTTGACCATAATGGGCAATAATTTACCCAGTTCCCTCCATTGTTGTCGTTGATGTCTTCAATGAGGCCATCGATGACGGTGCGATTGCTACTTCCCCACCAGTTGTAGGGGGCTTCCATCCGGTTGTTTTGGTATGTGTATTCAATTCCAGTCCAACCATTTGTAGGTGCAAATGTGTTGTTGGCCACAGTCCATTTCCCATAGGAACTTGAATCTGCAGTGATGAACGCAGTTCCTCTTTGGCTAGCATATTGTGAGTATGGCCACGCTGTTGCAGTTGGTGTCCCAGTTGCATTGAATGTAGAGTCACTTAGTATAAGTGGTCCAGACCAACCACTGTTCCCAACCAACTCTACACTTGTATCGGTGAATGTGCCACTAAACCAAGCTGGATTGGATGATGTTGGAGTACCCCAAGAACTGCTCGCTTGTAATCTAACATCACTTTGATAGTAATTCCATCCATCAAACATAGATCTGTAATTGTTACAATCCCAGTTAGTTGTTGACATATACACTGCATTATCTATGTATAATCCAGTTCTTATCACTGACACATCGTCTCTCCAATCACCATTACAACTGTAATAGAAATTTCCTCCTTGTATTGATGCGTATGAGATATTATCCAAGGTAAAGTTGGTAACTGTAAGAGATGAAAAACCACTATTTCCTCTGATGTTTACTTCTCTTCCATCACGCATGGTAGTATTGTCAATGACTACATCAGCACCTTGTCTGAAGAAATATTCAAAGTTGAACAAATTAGAATTCCCAGTCCATGATGAACCTGGTGTATACCAATAATTGGTTGGCCCAGATATGGTTGTATTTTGTAAGACAAGTGAATCAGAGCCTTGGTTTGGTGTTGCTCCCCGAATTCCATTCCAATATCCTGAACTGGGTGCCCATGATGCGGATGGATTGACTCCGATGAAGACAGGATTGGCAGTAGTTCCTAGAGAATGTATTTCTCCATGAACAATGATTGATGAATTGGTGGTATTTGCAAATACTTGGACTCCTGGATCAATAGTTATTCTAACTCCTGGTGCAATTGTCCAAGGCCCTACTAGATAGTATGGCGAGTTATTCAACGTCATTGTTTTTGAGAAGAATAAAGTTCCCGACAACTCTCTACTAAGAGGGATATTAGATGGGCTAGTACCATTCCAATCTAGTTGATTCATTGCGGATGAGGTGTAAAAAGGCGAGTAGTTCACCCATCCTCCACCATTATTGTCTAGCATATCTTCGATGAGGTTGTCTATTACAGATGTGCTATTGGTTCCCCACCAATTGTATGGTGCAGCCATATGCCCTACGCTGTAAGTATATTCAATACCAGTCCAACCATTTGTAGGTGCAAATGTGTTGTTGGCCACAGTCCATTTCCCATAGGAACTTGAATCTGCAGTGATGAACGCAGTTCCTCTTTGGCT
>DUDF01000172.1 GCA_012959435.1 Candidatus Poseidoniales archaeon | reverse complement strand
CATACTGGCACGCAGTCAACGATGAGTTGAGCGGAAAGTTACAGTTGGCACAAATGGATGTTGAAGAAATTGAGATCGAGGAAGCCGATGTTGACTACTCGGCCTTATCTTGAGCCACCTTCATTGTTCTCAAATACCATGCATGCTCAAAGCATCACATGTCCACATTCGGGGCATTTCATCCCAGGGATGAAAGCACCAGGCATGAAGCCACATTTCAGGCAGATACTCAGCGGCTCGTAGTCCATTACTCAATCGATGTAAGCGGCCTCTTTCAAGGCTAACGGTTGAAACCATGGCGTGTAATATCGCACTGATGTTTGAGTAGTGAAGTTGATAGGATATAGACTCACGCCGCGAGTTGAATAGGGTTTGAAGTTCATGGGTGAATCAGTCAAACTACCAATGCGTCAAGGCTTTGGTGCTACAGACCGAATTGATGCTTGGTGGAAAGGCCCTACAGCAATGGCCATCTATCTTGGAATAATGATTGCATATTCTACTTGGCGTGGATTTATGGAGGCTGATTTTTGGATTTTTGCTGATTTCGGATTATCCGGGGGGCAGGGAGGTCATGCAGGCACCATGGCGATAGAAAATCAAGGAAGTCACGTTCTTAGTCCACTGTTTAGCCCCCTCATCATCCCTGGTGGAGAAGGGCTGGGTGGCCCAGTTCCAGAATTTCTTTGGTGGATGTCTCCAGCAATGTTCATTCTAATTTTCCCAGCAGGCTTTAGAGGTACCTGTTACTATTACCGTAAGGCATACTATCGCGTATATATGCAACAACCAACAGCATGTGCTGTTAGCAAACCGGCATTAGCCCCTTGGAAGAGTTACAAAGGTGAAACCAAACTTCTTGTCATCCAAAATTTGCATCGATATTTCATGTATGCCGCTCTTGCTTACCTACTGATACTATCGTACGATGTATTGCTTTCAACCCACTTTGAAGGCGGCTCTTGGGGCTTTTCAGTTGGAACATTAATTCTCGCACTCAATGTGATACTTCTATCTGGTTATACACTTGGATGCCATGCTTTCCGTCATCTTGTCGGAGGTGGAACAAATGATTGGACCTCCTCGCGGGTTGCTCGTTTCAAATACAAATTGTGGAGTATGAGTTCATTCCTAAATGTCCATCACAAAGATTGGGCGCTATTTTCATTATTTTGGGTGATGTTTGCTGACTTTTACATATACGCATGTACAATGGGTTGGTGGACTGACATTGTGTTGTGGGGTGGTTTGTGATGACTGAAGTTACTACGCATGAGTATGATGTTGTCATTATTGGCGCAGGTGGAGCGGGCTTGAGGGCCGCAATTGAAGCAACTCGTGAAGGTGCATCGGTAGCAATAGTTTGCAAGTCAATGCTTGGTAAAGCACACACTGTGATGGCTGAAGGTGGAGCCGCCGCTGCTCTAGGAAATGCCGACCCTCGTGACAACTGGCAAACACATTTTCGTGACACAATGAAGGGAGGTAAATACCTCAATGATTGGCGCATGGCTGAAATCCATGCAAAAGAATCTCCTGACAGGATTCGTGAACTTGAGCAGTGGGGTGCGATTTTTGACCGTACACCAGCCGGTTTGACCAATCAAAGGAACTTCGGAGGGCACACCTATCCTCGCCTCGCCCATATTGGGGATGCGACTGGTCTAGAGATGATCCGAACTCTGCAAGAGAGAGGCATACACAGCGGAATGGAGGTATTCATGGAATATACCGTCCGCAAGATTTTCACTAATGATGGCAAGGCTACGGGATGTTTTGCTTACAATCGCGCTGATGGTACTCTGCACGTTTTCAAAGCTAAAACAATGATACTTGCTACCGGTGGGATTACCCGTTGCTGGGAAGTTTGTTCTGGCTCATGGGAGTATACTGGGGAAGGACACGCACTGGCTTACTGGGCAGGCGCAGAAATGGGTGACATGGAGTTTGTCCAATTCCATCCTACTGGAATGATTTGGCCACCATCTGTCAAAGGAATTTTGGTGACTGAAGGAGTACGTGGCGAAGGTGGAATGTTGCGTAACTCAGAAGGTGATCGTTTCATGTTCAACTATGTCCCCGAAATGTACAAGCCTGAATTCGCTGATACTGAATCAGAGGCTCTTGAATGGGTACAAGAGGTGGTTGATGGCAAGTTAGCCACCAAGCGAAGGCCTCCTGAACTTCTCACTAGAGATGTTGTTGCTAAGGCTATTAATTCTGAGATTAAAGCAGGCCGAGCAAGTGAGCATGGTGGCGCTTATCTTGATATCTCTTGGCGAGATGAAGAACAGGTTAGGAAAAAGTTGCCAGGCATGTTCCATCAATTCAAAGAACTAGCAGGAGTTGACATCACAACCCAACCAATGGAGGTTGGTCCTACAGCCCACTATGTCATGGGGGGAGTCAAAGTTGACCCACAAACTCAGGAAACAACCGTACAATGTTTGTACGCTGCCGGTGAAGCAGCAACTGGATTACATGGCGCAAATAGACTTGGAGGAAATTCCCTTTCTGATTTAATCACTTTTGGCAAGCGCTCCGGAGAATATTCGGCAAAGGCTGCAGCGGAGATGGATGGCTGGGAAGAAATATCACAGTCAGAAATTGACGAAGTAGTTGCTGAAACTCTAGCGCCCTTCAGTAGGGAAGGCGGAGAGAATCCTGCTACAGTGGTTAATGAATTACGTAAAATGATGCAAGAAAAGGTTGGTATCATCCGCACTAAGGATTTACTCGCTGAAGCATTAGATGACCTCAATGAATTCGCCACACGCGGCAAAGCAACATCTCCAGGTGGTAGTAGAATATACAACCCAGGATGGCATCAAGCATTGGAAATCAATGCCATGATTGACATCAGTCGTATGTGTGCAATGGCGGCACTAGCTCGTGAAGAGAGTAGAGGCGGGCACACCCGTGAAGATTTCCCGACCCCCGATCACAGTTATTGGGGTAAAATTAACAGCGTAATTATGATGGATGGGAAAGGTGAAATGGTTCTAGAACACAGAACTTATCCATCTATGAGAGACGACTTGAAGGATTTGCTTGACGCATCTGACTTACATGAGGAGGAAGAGTAAGATGGGCAAAGATGTCACTTTCAGAGTATTCCGTGGTGAGCCAGATGAGGATGGCGATCCTTGTGGTGAGATGGTTGATTACACCGTTGAGATGGATGAGGGGATGGTCGTACTGGATGTAATTCATCAGATTCAGGCAGAGCATGCACCAGACCTATCTTGTCGCTGGAATTGCAAGGCTGGAAAATGTGGTTCTTGTTCCGCTGAAGTAAATGGCAAGCCTCGTTTGATGTGTATGACTCGGATGTCAGATATAGAGGAAGAGACTCCTTCTGGCCAACCAGTATTGGTTAAACCGATGCAAGCATTTCCACTAACCAAAGATTTGGTAGTTGATGTTTCTTGGGCTTATGAGTTGAATAAGACAATCCCCCCTCTTGCAGGTCCGGCAGAGTTTGATTGGAAATTCCAGCAAAATGAAGCAGACCGTGTTCAAGAATTTAGGGCATGCATCGAGTGCATGCTTTGTATTGACACCTGCCACGTTTTACGTGAGCACAAGTTGTTTGACGAATTTGCAGGTCCGCGGTTCTTTGTTCGTTTGGCTAATTTGGAGATGCATCCCTTGGACACTGATGATAGATTGGCGAAAATCAAAGATGATTATGGTATTGGATATTGTAATATCACCCGTTGCTGTACAGAAGTATGTCCTGCAGGAATAAGTATCACAGACAATGCAATTATCCCACTTAAGGAGAGAATTGTGACAGAATATTACGATCCTATCGCTTGGATTGCTAAGAAAGTTGGCCTTCGTAAGTAATCGTATTTTTTACAAAAAAAATGGCCCGCTTGAGGAGGAATCCCCCCTCAAACGGGCTGTTCGCATTACTTGTGTAGTTCATCAAGTGATTTGACTTCAATCAGAGATGGTCCACGCGTATCTTCTTGACATTGGCCTTCCAGACCTTGTCAGGTAGCCACGCTGGGCCGTTTGCTGGCTTTGCAACCTGCTCTCTCCATCCCTTGAATACATGAACACGGCCTCCACCGCCGCGCTCACGCAAGTGGATGTTTGTCTCTCCGCGACTAGCTGCTTTCAGGGCTGCTCCCCTAGGTTGCTTGCTCGCGAACACTTGGCTCGTATCATTTCCGCCGTCCATCAGGACGAAATATTTCTTACTCATTTCAGATTACCTCGGTGACCACCACCTTTTTTCATTAGTTATTTAAGCATTACCCCGTATAAATGTGGTACTGCGCCACATTAGAGGCTCTGTACCCCATTGCGAATAGCAATACTTGCGTAGGCTAGAGGTCCATCGTTTCCAAATTTATAACTGGTTAATAGAATCTGAGATTAAATAATAACATTATGATGAATTACGGAAACGACTTTCACAATTCCCCGAAAAAGGGAATTGAAATCATGAAACGCCTGATATTTCTTCTAGAAAATAGGCTGGGAATAGGTGTTGCTAGTTAGATCCATCACAGTTCTGCACCAGCAAGGGTCTTAGTATCAATTACTCCAGAGATTGAACGGATGTTTTCAACCACTGCAGCAGCAATACTACTCATTGATTCAGCAGTCATTTTGACCAAGAGGTCATAATCTCCGAACAATAAAGTTGCATCCTCAACCATATCTAATGCATTGATTGCACTATGTACCTCTAATTCTGAGCCTGGTTTTACGTTAATGAGTACATATCCAACTGCCATGTAACCGAGGAGAATGGTTAGGCATTCAATCCTTTGGCTCATCAGAGGTGCTTAATAGTGGGTTTTCATCAATCCAATCAAGTTCTGAATCTTGTTCTTCTATCGTTTCAGAATTGAGAACTTCTTCAACCCCTGTCAAATTATTTTCGGATTCAGAGACATCACTTAGGGATTCCATGGCCATTTCAGCGATGGCAATATTTTGTTCACCTTCAGCTCGTGAATCAGCAGGTGCAGCCCATCCAACAATTTCTTCGTCATCTAATTCAGCGTCTTCAATTTCTTCGTCTGGAGGGCGTAACCGCATTACTAAGAGAGTAATACCAATGGCTGAAATTATTAGTAGAGCAAGCCCAACTGCCATAACCAAATTCATATTTGAATCTGATGAATTAGAACTTTGATTCAATACATCATCGGTTTTGTTATCTATTACCGGTTGTGGGGTGATGCCATTTCTAGTGTGAGCAACTTGATGTCCCTGTTCATCAGTGCAACCAATAGTTGATGCAAACGGCGCCCCCCCAGTAGGTGGCATCCAGCGAGCGGTGAATACACCAGTACTAGGTAGTGGGCCTTCAGACTCCATGACCGTCGTGCCATTTTTGTCAATGATGATGAAAGAGCATACAGTTCCAACGTGTCCATCTGAGTCGAGAACAATTGCTTCAAGTTCTCCTAACTGTCCTTCCATTACTTCTCCTGATTGGTTTACTATTGCAGGAATTCCGTACTCAATTTCAACAGTAAATTCACCAACTGCACTCAAACCATCAATGTCTCTTGCAATAATCTGTAGGGTTGCATCTCCAGCTGTAAAACTGTTATCTGCTAAGATGATGAATCCCCAATGATAATCTTCAGAATCGGGGAATTGACAATCATCCCAGTCCCATTTACTCGATTGCATTGGTTTGATATTCCCTGA
This sequence comes from Candidatus Poseidoniales archaeon, assembly GCA_012959435.1. Lineage (GTDB taxonomy): Archaea > Thermoplasmatota > Poseidoniia > Poseidoniales > Thalassarchaeaceae > MGIIb-Q1. Next base: position 51,221 of record DUDF01000172.1, on the reverse strand, counting down.
TTGAGCAAGATTGACTGATGCCCCTTCAATCATCCGATGAGGGTCTATCATTACCCAGCCACGAATTTCATCTCCTCGTGTTATTGGTGTATCATCGCCCTCACAGAAGCCAATATCGTATACTAGAGGGGGTTGCAGATGCATAGTCCAATTCATTTCAACAACTTGACTTTCACCATTTGCTGCAATATCAGTAATTTCTAATGTGACAATTAATTCACCAAATACTAATCCCGCCTCTGGTGGGGGCAAAGTGACCGAGGAGTTTTGACGCATCATTTCTGCTGCCTTAATTTCTCCTTGCTGAGTATACTCTGAATGACCTGGCCATTCAACTGTTAAATTGTAAGTATAGTCTGAGAGTGGGTCATCATAATCAGATAGGGAGATTACTATTCTCTCCCCTATGCCTTTCGCCAAAGTAAGTAAGTCTCCCCCAAAATCAACAAGGGTGAGATCTGCAATGAATTTCTCGTCATGCACCGAAACCAATCTAGTTGTAAACAGATTACCAATCGAATCGTAAAGATAAACGGTGACATCCCTAGTTTCACTACCCCAATCTAAACGCCAAGTTGCTTGGTAGCAAAAGACATCTGAAAATTCGCTATCCGTTGGCTCAACACCGCTTACATTACCGCTATCAGTGAGTATCATCGGCAACTCAGTTAAGGGGTCATGGTCTGCATCAACAACACAGGCAGTGAGTATAATATCAGTATCACGAACCACGGTTTTTGGGGCAGTGAATGGTGAGAGTGTTGTTACTCCATTCCACTCATTTGCATCTACTCCTGCGATATGTACTCCAAACCAATTGTGTAAAGCATTGGTTACCACCATTGCATTATCAAGTTGCAGAAGTGTGTACTGGGATTGCTCATCTCTAACTTCAGCAATCAGGTCAAGAGTACCTAATTCAATATTAGTTGGGATTGTCAAACCACTATACCAAGCGATGTAATCAACACTAGTTGAATTGATGAAAGTCCAGTTTTCCCCACTACCATTAAGTCGCCATCCGAGTCGACTTTGTACTACGCCGAAGTCATCACTGGCTGTGGTTGTACAGCCAACAGTATCCCCTCTGCTAACAGTCCACGATGAGCAGACTAAATTATTGATAAGAGGGGGTTCATTAACCTGAATATTGAGGATACCGAGATTGTTATCAACAACACGCTCAGGATTTTTCCAGTCACTTGCAATGTAGCGGATAACATACTCGTTGAAGCCAATTCTAGTTGGAGTAATATTTACTGAAACAATACGTCGAGAACCGATTTCATTGCCACCGGGCATCTGAATTGTCACATTTGCAAGAATTGTATTACCATTTCTGTCTCGCACCTCTAGGGTGCCATTTACGGGGCCTGGTGCGAGATTTTGCAACAATACATCAATACTCCCGTTGACATCAGCCGTCAACCGACCGTCTGCTCTAACTGCCTCTACTTCGATATCGTGAAGAATATCAGAATAAGGTGCCATCTTAGGGTCGCCAACCACAGTCCCCATCCATGAAATTAAGGGACTAGCAGCATAATTAACTTCTGCAAAATTGTAACCATAAGCGTAGTAGGGGAGAAGTATATTTGGATAACCAACTGCTGAAAGGTAAGGCTCGTAAACGTACCCCTTCACTCCTGATACTCCATCTTCTAAGAGATCGACCACTAGGCTCTGCCCGTACGACGCTCCCCATGCGAAGGTCCTGCCACCTGTGCTCACAGCGGTCTCGGCAATACTACCATCAACCCATTCAAAGTGTGGTCTGATTGCCCTGAGATTCATAGTATCAAAGTAGACTGAACCATTTCTACTACCTGAATCAAGTAATGCAACCATTTTGACTTTGAATGATGAAGCGTTTGCAGGTGGCCTGAAACGCATAGTTTTCGAATTCCACGAGGTTGCCAAATTTTGTGTTGAACTTGTATTGGTTTCAAGCAGTGTACCGTTATCGTCAAAGGAGTCTACTTCTATTCGATAATTTCCAGCAATCCAACCATCTTTCAGTCCGTAACCATAGATTATCCAAGCATGATCTTTCAAATCATCACTGAAATCATAATCTTGTTCTACAGATGTTTCACCACTTCCTGCATTGCTGTAGTCGGAACAAGTTACAGCAGCAGCAGCATTAATTTCCGCCACCTCAGAATCCTGTAGGGTTCTGTTCCAAACTTTCAAGTCATCAATCAATCCTTCATAGTGGGTATTTCCACCCCTGTTGACGCCTACTTTGTATAGTTCAATACTATCAATACTTCCATTTAGTACGACGTTTGTTTGTATTAATTTACCATTGAGATATTGCTTCAATGTGTTGTTTTCGTAGGTGACTGCTAGATGCGTCCAAACTCCAGCTTCAATAGCTCCAAATGAATACGAGGCGTTGTGATAAACTTCCCAATCACCAGAATTTGAGCCACTAGTCATAATTTGGAAAGAGGCGGAATCGCCAGCGACATCATTCACTGCAAAGGCGGAAGAATAACGGTCTTGGCTAACATTTCCTGTTTTGGTCCACAATGAGACTGAAAAGTTCCCAGCCCAGTCGTTGACATCGATTTTTGCATAATCGTCAACTCCGTCAAATTGGTAACAATTTCCAAACAGACACTGCTGCCACCCAATACCATTATTGCTGTTGAATAGAGTTAAGTTTGCAGATCCTATTGAATCAGTGATATTAGTTCCAGAGCCATCGTCAAAGGACCAGTGATGTGCTAAATCAGTAGTAACTGAATCGGCTACCCCCCTCGTGAAAGCAGAGGAGGGTACTACCTGTTTACTCTGATTTGCCCCTTGCCAAGAAAGAATGAGTCCCGCATGCCCTCCATGCTCAAAGAACTCACTGCGGAGCGTGTGGGTCCCAGAGGCGAGCCATATTGTCCCAGCGATTTCTCTCATTCCGTGAACTCCCATATTGCTGATAACTTCTATGCCATCAATCCACAATTTGGACCCATCATCACTGTTGAGGTAGAAAGTCCAGTTTCCACTATCTGGTATTGTGATGGCGCCACTATGTCGGGCAGAATAATATTCACTGAATTGACTACTGTCAAGTCCAGCCCACGTCCCTCCTGTTACTGCGTGGTTAATATCGGGCTCAGAGCGCCAATAGTCAGGATTCCTACTAGATAAATCTGGCATCAAACTAGAGTTATATGTTACTCCACTATTGTCAAAATATTCAGCCAGTAGACCAGAGGTTGCGCTTGCCTCTGTTACTGTGCATATATCGGCTGTTAAAGCCCCTTCAAGTGCTCCATTTCCATTCTTTTTTACAGCGGTTTGCCTAACCCAAGTAAAACCCTCATTTCCTACGAGGGGTGGATTAGTGGAATTCCAATATTTAGCACCCGTCCCCCATCCGCTACCAGCAGTGTCAAAGCCGGAATTTGGTAGCCAGTTGGAATTCCATGAGCCATCATTAGATCCCCACGAAGCGTACAACATCACATTTGATTCATTTGTCACAAAAGTAGAATTTTGATTGAAGTGGACTGGAATCTCCATGCTACCATTTAATGTCGTATTAGCCGCATAGAGCAAATCGTTCCACCATTTGTATCCCGAACTATTACGGTTTGTAGCGAGGTCCAACACACCCTGTCCTCTCTGGCCGAACGAATTGTTTGCTTTGTCAATTAGGCCGAGTGCAGTTTCCACTGTGTATCCTGTTAATCTAGTGACCAAATAGAAGCCCTCTTCTTGGCGTGAAAACTGTTTCATTTCCTCACCAGCACCTGGTCCATAGGTATGTGATGCCCACCAGTTTTGGTGTATTGTGGAGTTGAATGCGCCGTTAACCAAACCGATTTCAGAATCGAAGGCAGCTTTGCCATTACCTGGCCCATTGATTCTAAGAGGGATTCCTTTGGTGGTGACTAGATAATTGAGTTCTGTAGTCAGATTACGGTCACTAATCATTTGTCGTAACGGCTCTGCGAAATAAGTGTCAAATTGGGTTGGGTTGATGGTTTCTGCAGTAGGGGTACTGTCATTATCAAAAAGAAAAATATGGTTAGCGCTAATATTACGGGCGGCAACAAAAGCATAACCTATGGTTTTACTTGCCTCACTTTTGTTGTTTATCAGGACGCCAACATCAGAATAGTCAATATGATTTAGAAAAGTGAATGTTTCTGGGATTGCAACATTTCTGAAAGGCGTCTCATTCCAAATATCGTTACTGAAGGAAACTGTTTCATCTGTGTTTAACACCTCAGGTTGGCTACTAAAATTAGCCCATGGCATGGCCACTAGAAGTAAGACCAAAGCGAGGCTAAAGCGTACGCTCGACACAATTGTTGTCAGTTTCTTCTTGCTCAATACATTATCGCATTCGTGTCAGTATTTTTTTTAGAAAAAAGTCTTAATTTAGGCCTATTCAGCGTGGGGTATATTGCCAACGGCCCCCCCTGCTCTAAACATGGTAGATGTATTCATGGCGCGGCAGTGCAAGAATGGCTTGGTAAAGGTCATTATTGGTGACATTTCCAAGATTGAGGCAGATGTGATGATTACTACTGCAAACAACCGTCTCGCAGGAAGAGAAGGAGTTGATGCAGCAATTCACAATCAGGCCGGTCCAGAACTACGGGCAGAGTGTGAGGCTATTGCTGTTGAACGCAGGAAAGATAACTTGCAACCTTGCCCTGTTGGGACCTCAGTTATCACTGATGCATACGGTTTAGCTACTAAGAAATTAATTCATGTTGTTGGCCCAGATTGCCGCAGACCAACCCAAGATGATTCAAGGCGCAGTCTCATCAAAAAGGCCTATGAAACATTATTTGAACAACTTTCAAATGTCAAAGATAGAGCGATTGTAGCCACACCACCACTCAGTATGGATGTATTTGCCTACCCTCATCGCGAAGGTGCGAGAATGACAATGGAGATTGTGATGGGTTGGATGGACACCGCTGAGGATATTGGAGTAAAGGAGTTCTGGATTGTGACCCAGCAAATGAATTGGGTGAATAATCTAAGAACAGTCTATCGAGAGTCTGAGGACCAATTCCCCGGCAAAGACATAACTCGTGAATACCGATCATCCAATATGTTACCTTGAGTCATTCCTCTTCTGAGAATGATTCAGTTATTCCACTCTTGCGCGAAAGTTTCCACTCTTTCTCAATGGCAATGGCTTCCTCACTTGGCTCCCAAACATCTCTTTTCAGGGCTTTTCGATAGGGTAGACGATGGATAACTCTTCCATCTGCTACATCGACTTTTTTCAGCATCCACTTTGCAGCGAGGTGATAGACTAATTTCCTGAAAATGTCGGGTCGGAAGAGCCGACCGATGAAGGGTAGACCATCCTGTCTCTTCTTTTGGTCCTTCATCCAAGAGAGGGAGATTCGCTTGAAGGCGCGATTTCCAACTCGATTCATCAGCCAGCGATTAGATACTGAAGTTTTGACAGTAGGCAATAGTCGTTTGCGGACTTCCGTGTCATAATTGCATTCACCAAGAATGTCCTTTGCCGCAAATACTCCACTCGTGATAGCACACCGCATACCAAAACCCCACATGAAGTCTTGAAGCCCTCCTGCTTCGCCTACATAGTGGCGGCCATCAACTGTGTAATTACGATTAATCGTGAAGTCACCTTTACCACCAACCCGTTTAATCGGCTTTCTATCAAGTTCAGGATAATGCTTGTCGTACCAAGCTATGGTTTCATTGAGGTAGCGCCCACTCTTCTGTTGTTTTCTCCAAAGACAGGTGCAGATCAATCCGATTCCATCGATGACAATTAGGTAGGCGTAGGCACCAGGTGCTAATTTATCATTGAAGTGGAAAGCCACATGGTCTGGGTGTGAAGTCTCGAATATTTCACCGTAGGCTAGTGCTGAGGTATCTTTCGGGCCAGCAGCGATAATGTGGCAGTCCTCTGGCTTTACCCTTGATTTGTAGTGGATATTCGCACCTGCTGTGACAGCTTGACGTTTCAGTCCCTGGTCTATTGTATGAGGCGCAGTCCCTCTTTCAATAACTCTGAACGCAACAGTGGGGCTCCAAGCTTGAGTGATGACATCATCGGGATGAATGACGTCAACTTGGTGAAAATCTGTAGTCTTGAATTCATCAGGGTCAATTCCCCATCCCCTCATTTCGTCTAAGAAATCATCATCGCTAGTCCAATTTTCAATCCCTTGAAAATCCCCGTCAAATCTTGCTCCCGAATCGTTACGAATATCATGTACATGCACCTCGCGACCGGCTTTAGCTAAAATGATGGCAGCGGATAACCCTGAGAGTCCTGCACCCATGATTTGAATGGGCTCATCTGTACTAGACACCGTTACCATCAATTTCGTCGGGAGGCCCTTCAATCATGAAGCATTCGCCATCGGCGGTTTAATGCAGGGGTGCTTTTTCAGATAATTCAAATGACTGTAGATGAGAGAGTCATCGTAGTTGCCGCAGCCGATTCTCTAGATTCAACTGCAGTCAGAGAAAAACTCCACCTAGATGGTTGTGGGAGCATTGTTTCATTTCTTGGCATTACTAGAGGTTTAGATGATGGGGTGGAGATTGAAAGGTTAGAATTTGATGCTTGGGAAGAAAAATTGCCTCAAGTTCTTTCAAACCTTGGACATGAAGCACTTTCGAAGTTTGGCGTTTCATCGGTTTCAATGGCACATCGAACTGGGAGTGTGGGGCCTAGTGAGCCAATTGTAGCGATTCATGTTGCAAGTCCGCATAGAGCCGAGGGATTTGAGGCCTGTAGTTGGTTGATAGATGAACTGAAGTCCCAAGCCCCCCTGTGGAAAAAAGAAGTTAGGGCTGATGGCACGATATGGAAAGGTGGTTTGGGATGAGTGACGGCATTGATGGAATAGTACCAATTGGGCATAAACCAATTGTTGAGAGAAGCGCGGTTGCTACAGGATTACTGCGCTTGTCCTCTGACTCAGCAGATGCAATTAGGAATGGACTAATTGCCAAGGGGGATGTATTGGAAGCATCTACTGTTGCTGCCATTCAAGCAGTAAAAGACACACCAAGAATTATTCCTCATTGCCATGTCATCCCCATTGAAGGCTGTAATGTGTCTTGGGATTGGGAAGAAAATTCTCTGCGTTGTACATTGTCGGTTTCTGCGCATTGGAAAACTGGTGTCGAGATGGAAGCGATTGTTGGTGTTTCAGCAGGTCTTCTATGCGCTTGGGATATGGTGAAATCATTAGAAAAGGATGAACAAGGTCAATATCCTGAAACCCAAATAGAGTCTATCCAAGTTCTTGAAAAGAATAAGGGTTCGTGACCGCCACATTGAGAACCGGTAGGTCCTCCGGCAACCATGGCGAAGACTAGTGATTTGACATCTCACTTTGTGAAAGCGACTGAAGCAGCGGCTATAGCCGCAGCGAAATGGCGCGGTCGCGGCGATGGTAAATTGGCTGATGGTGCTGCTGTGGAAGCAATGCGTAGTGTCTTTGACTCAGTTCCATTTGATGGCCGCGTAGCTATCGGTGAGGGCGAGAGAGATGACGCACCAATGTTGTGGATTGGTGAGCCACTTGGTTCAATGCAGGGCGTGGCAGGGGCACAAAAGATAGACATTGCAGTCGACCCTCTTGAATGTACTAATCATGTTGCTAAGGATTTACCGAATGCAATAGCGGTGCTGGCAGCCGCTCCGCGCGGCTCTCTTTTGCACGCTCCAGATTGTTACATGGACAAACTCGCAGGACCTGCTGAAGTAGCAGGGGAAATTTCACTTGAGGCAGATGTTGCATACAATGTAGAAGCCGCTGCCGCTGCTCTAGACAAAAAAGTCACAGACCTAAAAATTGTAGTAATGGACCGAGACCGCCACATTGAATTGATTAAAGAACTGAGAAATTTCGGCGTCTCAGTCCCACTTATTGGTGATGGTGACGTTGCAGCTGCTCTTGATGCTGCCAACCCAGAAAGTGACATCGATCTTTTGATGGGGATTGGGGCCGCTCCTGAAGGCGTGATAACAGCGGCGGCATTGAGAGGCTTAGATGGACATTTTGAAGGGAGGCTCGTAACTACGAATGAGGACCACGAGCGCCGAGCAAAGGAGATGCTTGGAGATGACGTTTATCGGCTATGGGGTAGAGATGATTTGTGTTCAAGTTCAGACGCATTGTTCGTTGCCAGTGGAGTTTGCTCGGGATATCTTCCAGGGGTAGAAGACCTTGGGGGCCGGGTGGTAGTACACTCAGAAGTAATTGATGTGGCAAGTGGAGTAAGACGCTTCATCAGCACTGAATATCCTCAATGAGTTGTTAGCAACCACCTTTTGGTGGACACAACTTGTCTCCATAACTGCAAAATACACAGCAGTCGCCTTTTTTTGGCTTCAAAGTTATTTTACAATTAATACACTGATGGAAGAATAGGCAGCAATCAGTCGGCATTTCAATTGTTTGAACATGACTGCATTTCGGGCAGGTTAAGTTACTTTCAGCCATCTCAGTCTCCTCTAGACACGTTCGATTATGTAGTTATATTAATTGGTTACTAATTTTCGGATGACAATTTAATTAATTTAAATGATAATGCCACTAATATCTTCTGTTGGCTTTCAGCGATGACTTGAAAATACCAAGCCGACTCGTGTCTCTTAAGTGGTACTCATGGACACTATGATGCTTGAAGAAAATGCCAATAAATTGGTCTCCCCAGGGCGAGGGATTCTAGCTGCAGATGAAAGTACGGGGACAATGAGCAGCCGACTTCAAGGAGTTGGAGTTGACCCCTCTGGAGAGGCACGCCGATCTTACCGGGCGAACTTGTTCGCGACACCAGGTTGTGAAGCAGCAGTAAGCGGGGTAATCCTCTATGATGAGACTATCAGGCAGATGATGGATGATGGGACAGCGGTACCCGATTACCTAATGGCACAAGGTATTCTTCCTGGAATCAAAGTTGACACTGGCGCTTATCCTTTAGCCAATCATGATGGCGAAAAAATCACTGAAGGGTTGGATGGATTGAGGACTCGATGCATGGAATATTTCAATTTGGGTGCGCGATTTGCAAAATGGCGTGCGGTCATTACGATTGCTGACGGGACCCCTTCCAAGGCTTGCATCAGTGCGAACGCACATGCATTAGCCCGCTATTCAGCAATATGTCAAGAGCAAGGATTGGTCCCAATTATTGAGCCTGAAGTGTTGATGGAGGGGGACCACGACGCAGCTCGTTGTTATTCTGTCACTGCAGAAATCCTTACTGCAACCTTTGCAGCTTGTGAAGACCAAGGGGTACACATTCCTGGTGCACTACTGAAACCAAATATGATAATTGCTGGAAATGATTGTGCTGAGCAAATCTCTAGAGAAGAGGTGGCTCGGTTAACTCTCAAGTGTCTAAGTGAGAACGTCCCGCAAAATTTACCTGGTATTGTTTTCCTTTCTGGCGGCCAATCTGATGAGGATGCCACCGCCCATCTTAATTTGATGAATACAATGGATGAAAACCCGTCGTGGCAACTTTCGTATTCCTACGGCAGAGCTCTTCAGGCAGCAGCACTCCAATCTTGGGCTAGCGGTACTCCAGAAGATAGTCAAAATGCATTTTCACACCGTGCTAAGATGAATAGCCTTGCACGTTCAGGTGATTGGGACGATACTCTTGAAGATTGATGGCTGAAAAGTCTCTCTAATGTCACAAGTCTAACTTTACTTTAGCAACTTGTAAACCAATCACACTATTGGCGAAGTTGATTGTTAATCAACTGCTTCAGTATGCGGAATTATCGCGGTCAAGAAGAAATGGTTGGCCAGGGCTCCATTCTGGGTGCTTGTCCTTTACCCAGTCGACAATTGCCCACTCACAGATATCATAACCACCTGAGAGAATTCCACTTCTCTTGATGTATCCTACCTTCACTATGTCTTTATCTTTCGAGAGAACATTTCCAAGTTGTTGGCTTGTTGTCCCGTGTCTCATTGTGGTATTGATGTGCTCAAGAATTTCCGCAGTATTACGGGGTCTCTCGGCAAGGAATGCCTTGATCTTCTGTCTGATTCTAACTGTCTTCATTTTTTTTCACCTTTTCCTCCAAGTCATCTAACGGGTATCCATAGGGGTACTTTACGCCGTGTGACCTGAGCGAATGCTGTCGCTGATATAACCGTTGCCACAGATGACGCATTGTTGTTACATGTGGTGACATATTAATTGCATGGTTAGTGAATAAAATAAACGGTGAGTTAGTAAAACCGAACGTTCTCCAGTGGAAATCTGTAACAAATGGTAACTAATGAAATAATTGAAGTACTATCAACGACTCCCTTGCGCCAAGCCCCCTGTTGAGGTGTCGGAGAGATGGTCATGGCCAAGAGTGGAAATCCGGTGACTTTTTCACGAATCCGCGGCAGTTACAGGCGGAGGTTATTGGGCCATCTTTCCGACGGTCCATCAACTGTCACTGGATCAAGTAAAGCAGTTGGTCTACGCTTGCCTCATGCATCTGCAGAATTGAAGAGAATGAGGGAGGAGGGCCTGATTCAGTCAGATTCTGGACCAGGGCAAAGAGGTGCGAAACAGCATCTCACCGCTACTGGTTGGCAGGTTTTCATTGGTGATGAATTGGCTAGATTAGCTGATAGCAGCATTGATTCAATTCCCGAACACGCTATTGGGAAATTACTTGCAAAAAATGGCCCTCAACTTCTTCTTGCTTACACGAAACCTCTCTCTAGCCCCCTCATCCCATTACCTTGGGGTGGGGGTTTCAGTCATTCCGACCAAACAGTAATCTCTAGTGGAATCCAAGGGGTGAAGGAGGAATATGTTTGGGCGGTTGCACGTGAGGCAGAAGTGAGATGGTACGATTTAGAATCTTTTGAGCAGGTTGCCGCACCTTCTGATGAACAATCTACAACCTCATTGTCTGATTGGGTAGAACCAGCACCGGTGATTGGATTAGTTCGCGCTCGATTATTGGATCCGCGTCAATCTCTAAAATTAGCAATTGGAAGTTGGTTTGGTGAACCACCAGTAGATAGGTGGCCAGACCTCCCAATGCCAATGGGTGAATCAGAATCATGGACCCTTGGGACAGCCCATGAATCAGTTTCGCCTCTTCAATCACAATGTCCTATTTGTGCAATCTTGCCCGACCGGCTTTCAACAACAACTATACTTTCAGCGGCTTCAAACGGGGCTCTAGTAATTGCGGAAGCATCACTTTTAGGACGCCAAGGCGATGCCCTGCCCCTTTCAATTCTTGATTCATGGATTAATCGCGCTCACCCACGTCTTACGGAAAAAGAGCGTCAACACCGATTACAAGGATTGACTCAAGCAATTCGCAAAGGGCGCCGCAAACGAAGTGGTAACATTAGGGTTGAAGAATCGACTTGGAGACGTTTTCAATCAGATTGGTCAAATCATCAATGGAGCAAAAAAACCGAGGTAGAGAATACTATTATTGATGTCCAAGGATTATCATCTACAGCTTGGCTTTCTCTGATAGATTGGTCTTTGTCGCGACAAGAAACAACTCCTGTAGTTTTGCAATATCCTCCAGGTCAACATGATTCAGGGCAATTGCATTCAGTTTTCCGAGACCCTAGGACTAGACTCGCAATACTCTCTCAAGAACCCGAAGAACCGCTGGCGTACCCCACGCTTAGGCCCGATCCAATCCGCCCCCTTTCTTGGTACCTCTTGAAATTGGCTGGGGATGTTGAATTACCATGCAAGGTATCCCATCGCCCACCACCTAGTTTCACATCTCCTCCACCACTTTGGGTGCCTCCCCATTCTGCTTCCGCCCTAAGTGGGGTCGTTGCAGCAGCGAGACTTGCGGCTGGTGCATCTGCGCCACCAAATGCATCCGAAGAATCATCTGAAGAAATGAGATTGTTTGCTGCATCACTCCGTTATCCAGAAGGTGATGCTGATTGGGCTGATAGAATAGAATCAGTTGATCCATTAGCGGCATGGATTGCTTGTCCTGATGATAATCGTTGGCCATTGTGGCGTCGTCAAGGTAATCGGTTGGGTGTTGATTGGATTTCACTGCTACCTGTACAAAAAGTCCCGATAGAATTTCTAGCAGAAGTTGCAGGAAGTGCGCCCTATGATTGGCAGGAGTTGGCTCACAATTATCTGGTACAAAGGATTCGTAATGAAGATGATTTAGCATTGAGGTTGAGAACTCTAATCGATTCACATCACTTCAATGATGTTGCCTCGGCATGGCTAACTTCTACCTTACTTTCCCAGGTTGCATGGTTACCACCCGAACTTGCTTCTGATTTGGCTCGTTGGGCCCCAAAAAGCATATCTAAATCTCTCCCATCAAATATAATTCCTGCTTTAACGGGTTTGACTTGGCTATCTTCTCAAGGAGAATTAGATGATAGTTGGGCAAGGGATATTGAGACATCTCAAAGATCATCACCTATCATTAATGGCTGGATATCATTGCTCTCGACAGTGAGAGATGATAGAACTCCAACGATTGAAGAAATTAGGGGAATCACATCATTACCCATTGAATGGTGGGCTCCATTTTCACCACAATTATTCACCACAATTACTGAAGGAGTAGAGGGACGTGAGATGCTTATTGGAGAGAACATTCCATGGGCGTCTGCTCTATTCCGTCCAATCGGTGAGATACATACTATTCCTGGAATAGGTGCGATTGAACACCCAGGTTGCCCCTCTGACCTTGTATCCCGTTTGGAGAGAATTCTTCAGGGGGTTGATATTGATGTGGAGTTACAGGGGTTTGCTGAGTTGACTGACATTCTAAATGCGTTGAAGTCAATTCTTATCGGTACTAAACCAGTTGTAGGACAAATCCATCCAATGGTTGGATGGTTGTTACAACCTCGCGAGAGGTGGCCATCCTTCACTGCTACTGAAATTATCAGCGGGAACTCCGAAGTTGCTGCACGATTAGCAGCGGGAAAAAGTGGTTACCACGATGGACTCAGAGAGTCATCTCAGCGGCGATTATGACACTTTCCCACATATAAGAGGATTCAAAAGGGGTGGTTTTACCCAAAAGTTTGCCCCGGCTGCAACACCACACGGACCTTGGCCTTCGCCGGCGAGGGATGAACTGTGGTACCAAGTGCGGGGTATCGCCGCCTTCGAAGGCCGTGGTGACCCTTCGGGGAATGAACCTCGGTGCAAAATGGCGGCAGGGCGAGAAGGTCTCCATACGACTGCTGTGCGCGGAATGACTACTGGAACCACCCACTTGTCCGACAGACGCCCCGGGGTGGGTCAGAACCTCCAAGCCAAAAGCGATGAGGCGGTTCGTTACTCCCCGGGGCACATTTTTCATCTTCTTTTTATCCGTAGGTTTGATTGGGGTTCAACCTCTCAGATGTTTTAATGGGAAGGCACTCACTGTGTTTACTAGGTGGCACATTTGACCGCCTTCATGCTGGCCATCATCATCTTATCACTACTTGTTTGGAACAATCTGACAAGGTTCAGATATGGCTGACAAGCGATAATATGGCCCAATTAAAAACCTCGATTGTTTTAGATTGGGACACCCGTAAAAAAGACATTTTGGATTGGGTGGTTTCTGAAGATGGTAATGATCGGGTATCTATTCATTTATTAGAGAATGAAGTAGGCCCCGCCTCAACTAGTTTAGAGGCCGATTCGATAGGATGCACCCCTGAAACCAAACCTGCATGTGAAGAGATCAATAGTTCAAGAAAACGTGGAGACTTGCCTCCTTTGAGTATTATTGTGGTAGAACATATTGTGGGGCCGGCTGGTGAAATCATTTCTTCAAGCAGAATACGAGATGGTGAAATTGACCGTCAAGGTCAGCCTTGGCTCGGAGAGGCTGAGATGTACCTTGACCAGCGAATGCCAGAAATCTTAGACGACGAATTAAAACAACCATTTGGAACCCTTCATGAAGGACCCGAGTCAAGGCCTGAAGTAGCGATGCGAAGAGCCATTGCCTCAATTTCAGAGTCATCACCAAAATTGATTGCTGTCGGAGATGTTACTGTACAAACATTAGTTGACATGGGAGAGATTCCAGACATATCGTTCATCGACGGAATGACAAAGCGTGAGATTTGGGCTGAAGCAGAAAACCTTGACAGAGAATTATTTGCACATCTATCAACTTGTTCAAATCCCCCAGGGCTCATCACTGCAGACTTGAAATTAACTACAAAGGTAGCACTCTTGAATAGCCGCCCAACTCTTATTGTGGTAAATGGTGAAGAGGACTTAGCGCCCATCATTGTTCACTTACTCGCTCCAATAGGTTGTGCTGTAATATATGGTCAACCAGGAAAAGGGGTTGTCGTCAGGATTACTAGCCAAGAGACCAAAGAAAATTGCCGTAGACTTCTTGATGTATTCACTAAGGAGCTGTGAGAGTGACTTCTCCACTAATTAGCATCACAGTTTGTGTTCGTAACGGAGCACACTGGGTTGACGATTGCATGACTGCATTATGCGCTCAAACATACCGGCCGCTGGAAATCATCGCTGTTGATGACGGCTCAACAGATGGAAGCAATGAGCTACTTCAAAAATGGCAAATCTCAGAAGATGATTCTTCTGACGGGATTCCTATTCAAATTCTTTCACAAGAACCGCTGGGTCTGTCTGCAGGTAGGAACAAGGCACTAAACATTGCAAAGGGAGAGTGGGTAGCGATAACTGACATTGATTGTCGCCCAAGACCAGATTGGCTTGAGAGGATGTTTACCTCAAGTGACGGGGTGGATGCTGTAACGGGCAGAGTTATCTTTGACGAAGGTAGAACTTCGGTCAGCAGATTGCGGTCTCGTACCATTGCTTGGAAATACTCATCACGTTCAGATAAAACTACTTTGGCTAATGGCCCATGTTCAATGTTCAGGAGAGAGCGTCTCATTTCACGAGGCGGCTTTGACCCATCTTGGTATCATGCAGAGGACATGGAGGTCTCAATGAAAATAATACAATCTGGAGGGAGTATTCGATATGAGCCGGAAGCAGTCGTGGACCATGTAGCGGAGAGCCGTCTCAAAATATTTCTTCAAAAGCGTCGTAGAGATGCCCGCGCACACACACGAATAATGAGAAAATACCGTGGAGTGAAACACGATTTTTCTAAGGATGGAATGCTTATTGCATTCCTATTAATTCCATATGCTGCATTATCAGTTTCGGTCGCAAATTTTCTTGACCCTGTAATCGCAACAGCAGTAATTCTAGTATCTGCTATTATTTTCCGTAACTATCTGTTATGGAGCGTAGCCCTTTGGTTGGGGACATTTGAAGGATGTTTAGACGCAATACTCAGTAGGAATGGGCATTAATTGCAGTTGGAAGAAAGGTGTTAACCGTTCAAGATTCTGATAGTAAACTGTCACTATCATCAATCAATGCCAAGAAGCGCAATCCAAATCCGAATGCAAGGAGTGGGGCTGTTACTGCGTAAACACCGACATCAGTCCACGCCCAATGGACGATTGACCAATAGGTGTAGAATCCGAATCCTAGTAGTAAGCACCAAGCAGCGGCGGTCATTGTCATTCCACCTTCTTCACGCCCAGAAACTAGGCTAGTCCAAATTGGGTGAAAGAAAATTCCTTTGATCCAAGCTTGGAATCCGCCCTCTACTTTTTGGTGAAGCCCCCAGGCTCCCCATGCAATACCGGTAATTGCCATTGCCAAGAATACGGTGTCAGACCACGGTCGATAAATCATCTCGGAGTAAGGTTCATCCCAGAGGTAACCCATTGTAAGGTATCCAGCCCAAACGATCTTTCGCTCACCAGAAACAACTGCTCCAAACACCACATTGATGATACCAAGTATTAGTCCCCATACTCCAAGTCCAAAGACTAGAGATGAAAACGCCTTGCCTGGTGACTTAACCCAATCTACAATCATGCTGACAGACTCGTTCCCGCTGTCTCCACTATCGTCGCTCATCAAGGCGGCCGACCGGCGACCCTCTCTTAACAATTCTTAGCGAAGAATTGGCGAGGTTTTGGTACTCAAAGCCTTGCTTGTAGGCGATATGTGCTGTTTACCACCGGTTTCATCGCTTCATCAGCCTCAGTCATGATGGTTATGGCATTGATGTTTTGAGGTATGCAAGAATTAATTCTATTACTTCTGCCATAACGTCCTAGGCTGGTTGTTTTGGCCGTAACTAATCCAAGGCTATCGAGATTTTTAATCACATTTCCAATAGAGCGTGAAACTAGTGGTGTGACCGATGCGTTATTACAAGTCATTTGGTAAACTGAGAACACCTCTCCTGTTGAAATATTTGTCAAACCATTACTCTCATTGAGTAGGATGCTGTAAAGAACCAGCTTTTGATGGAACGGTAGACTAGAAATTACTGGAGTCATTTGGTCAAATTGTAATTGATTTTGGGCTAAACGAACATGTTCTGTAGAAACGAGTTTGTCTCCCATGACATCAGCTTTGTGAATGGCAACTCTCAGTAAATCCAATGCGCGCCGCGCATCTCCATGTTCTTGTGCCGCTAAGGCAGAGCAGAGTTTGATGACTCCGTTCTCAAGTACACCCTCGCGTACGCCCACGAGCGCGCGTTGGGATAGGATATCTCCAATTTGACTAGCGTTATACGGTGAAAATGCCAAGTCTTCTGAGCCAAGTCGTGAGGCAATTCTTGCATCAAGCATCTCAGTGAATTGTAGGTCGTTTGTAATTCCTATTACACAACACTTAGAATTTCTCAATTCGTAGTTTAGGCTAGTAAGTGGGTAGAGAATGTCGTCACCATGCCGTTTTACTAAATGGTCAATTTCGTCTAATACAAAGATGTGGACGCCACCTTGTGATTCCATATTTTGTTGAAGCTGTTGAAGAACTTTATCGGTGGGCCATCCGGTGAAGGGTACGAGGCTTTCATTATCAGGTGCTAGGTCATTTGCCAACTTAGCGAGTACACGATACTTGGTATCAATTGAGCAACAGTTGACTTCAACTGCGCTAATTGTACGCCCGATTTCTTTTCCACGATCTAATAATTGTTTACAGACATAACGAGTGACAGCAGTTTTCCCTAAACCTGGTTGTCCGTACAGTATCATATTGGAAGGCATCTGCCCATGAAGTGCTTCAACTAAATTATGAACCAAAGTTTTAATCTCATTTTCCCTATGTGGTAGGTTATCAGGTGTGAAGCCATGGTGAAGTACATCGCGGTTCTTAAATAGGCTATCATCACCGAGTAAGTGGTTGAAAATATTTTCGCCCATTTTATAACACCGACTCCATTTCCCTTCAATTTCTCCGACTTTGTTTTGTGAGTGGTGGTCTCAACTGTTACGGAGATTCTGCAGGAGGTGTGTCGGTCTAATAAGGATACTTGCTAAATCTCAAACGTGCCCTTATTTTTTCGCCCTAGTGGAATATAATTATAGTATATTAAGTCCCAATTGGAATGAGTGAAAAAATAACGATTTCAAAGCCTCTGTATCGTGTTTTTACAATTATGACGCCAGACCTTGGCAGTCGCGCCCTCTCAGAATAGGTAAAGAGAATGGTTCAGAATGAAGAATCAAAAGAAGTGAATTTTTCAAGCGATATTTTGTAACATTTTTAGATTGCAAAAGTGCATAATTCAAAATCGACCCCTTGTAAATTATTGCATCCGAACAAAAACGGCTCCAAATTATTATTCCTACAATGCGGTGATATTAAAATTATTATTATTGTATCATCGAGGAAAAACAATTCAATTGGAATTTGTGATAATTCCACCAGTTCCGCAATTAAACACGTCCCCATCTTGTACTTGAATAACATTATCTGGTAAATCAGATATTGTTTCATCTTTTGTTGTATAAAGATGAGTTGCTAGAAATATTGTCGAGGGGTTTTTCTGTGCTAAATCAGATAAACTCGATGGCTTGAAATGAAAATCAGTCGGAACCCCATCCGGAACACCGACTTCAATAATGACTATGTCAGCACCCCCTACTCTCTGTTCAATTTCTTCACAAGGTCCAGAATCTCCACAATGGATTATTGTCAATCCCGAAGTGTGGTGCAATTGGTAACCGTGTGGTTCTGTGGCGGGTTCATGGTTTACTGGGAACCTTTCAAACACCCAATCTGATGTACCTGTAACTGGTCCATTTTTGGAGTGGTGAAACCTCACACGATTTTCGAGTACATCAGTCAAAGAACCAGGGAATGCAATTTCAGAGAGTTCTTTCAATTTCTTGCCCCCACCTTCATGCAGGTGGACATCTAGGGTGTTGTGGCCTTCACGGTCAGATATGTACTTGCGCTCAAGTATGAAAAATGGAAACCCGAAAATGTGGTCACCATGCCAGTGGGTGAACAGTATTGTGTTGATATCAGCAGGGCTGAGTCCAGCTTGTCCTAATTGAGGTAGGATAGTTGGTGGTGTATCAATGAGAATTTTCCCATCAAGCAAGACAAGTGAGTGCATGCGCCCATCTGGACAAAAGGCATTTCCACTGCCTAGAAATTTGACTTCAACCATGCTACGCTCAAACAGTCGGAGAGTGCATGAGTGCTTTAGTTGCGCGTCGTAATTCATTTGACTCAAAACAACACGCCTTTCCATTCGCTTGATAAACAGTAGTCTTGACGGATAGTCATCCCGCCGTAGGCGGAGTGACATTAGGAGATGGCGCAATGAGTGAATACAGCAGCAAAAATCCCTACCTTGGAAAAATGGTTGAGAAGAGGATAATCACTCACCCCGACTCAACAAAAGAAACTCGCCACGTTGTTTTCGACCTCGGTGATTCCGGCTTGGAATATAAAGTCGGAGATGCACTTGGAATCATACCAGAAAATCCTGCAGAATTAGTTTCAGATTTACTCGGACTTCTCAATTTCACTGGTGAGGAAGTGGTTAAGACGCACCTTGGTGAGACAAATGTGGGTGAAGCATTAGCAAACCACTACGAAGTTCACCGATTATGCAAGAAGTTCATCCAAGGCCTTGAGATGAAGTTTTCATCAACAAGTCCCAAAATATCAGTTAGATTAGTTGGACGAAGTAGAGTTTCCACAAATGGTGATTCAAACAGTGTTCAATGGGGTTGGTCAGGTGAAGAACAAGATTACCCAGATGGATTCACACCTGTTGGTGCAATGGGAGACCCATCTCTCATGTTATGGGAATCACTAGTAAATAATCCAGATGCAATGGAAGATTATCTATGGAGTCGTGACTACATAGATTTGTTATCGGATATGCCCAACCTCTCTTTTACACCACAAGAGTTTGTTTCAAATTTAGACCGGCTAAAACCACGTCTATACTCAATCGCTTCATCTCTTGACGCACACCCTAGTCAAGTTGAGTTGACAGTTGCGATTGTAAGATACAACCACCATGGTCGGGATCGTGGTGGATTGTGTACAGTTTACATGGCAGACTCAGCCCCTCTCAATGAGGATACAATTCCAATGTTTATGTCGCCAACTCGTAGTTTCGTGCTACCCGAAAACGGTGATACAGACATTATCATGGTTGGACCTGGTACTGGTATCGCACCATTTCGAGCCTTCCTCGAACAAAGAAAATTTGACAAAGCTAAAGGCCGAAATTGGTTATTTTTTGGTGACCGAACTTCAACTCATGAATACCTCTATCGTGAGGAGTTGAGTGATTGGTCAGACAGTGGACACTTGACTCACCTTGACCTTGCATGGTCACGGATGACAGAAATTCCCAAAACCTACGTACAGAATTTGATGGCCGAAAATGGTGAAGAGATGTGGTCATGGATTGACGGTGGAGCATACTTCTACGTTTGTGGTGACAAAAACCGTATGGCGAAGGACGTTCACAAAACTCTCATCAATATTTGTGAGGAGCATGGTGGAATGAGTGCAGACGATGCCAAGGAATTCGTTGAACAGCGGATGATGAAGCAAGAGAAGCGCTACCTCAGAGATGTCTACTAATTAGATATCAGGGATAGTCATTCTATTGAACCGGGTCCTCTCGTGGCATTCCATGTTTGAGAGGGTGCTCATTGCTAACCGCGGTGAAATCGCTCTCAGAATTTCTAGAGCACTACGTACTTTGGGTTGTGAAGTTGCAATCATTCATGGTCGCGAAGATCGCCTTTCTTTGCCGGTGCGATTTTCAGATATTGCAATACCAAATTATTCTTCCAATCCACTAGATGCTTACCTTGATTATGAAAAGGTGATAGAGGCAGCGAAGGAGGTTGGTGCTCAAGCAATTCATCCCGGCTACGGGTTCTTGGCTGAGAATGCTGAATTTGTTCGCCGTTGTGAAGAAGAAGGAATTGCTTTTATTGGCCCTTCATCAGATGTAATTTCATTGCTTGGTGACAAGATAGAGGCTCGAAGGGCTATGGAGGCAGCTGGCCTCCCTGTTGCTAAAGGCAGTAGCAAGCCTGTAGAAAGTGCCTCAGAAGCGGCAACAATTGCTACTGAAATCGGTTATCCAGTTATTATCAAGGCTGCTGCTGGTGGTGGCGGGATTGGGATGCAAATTGTTCATCAAGAGGGCGAGTTTAATTCTGCTCTCAAACTCTGTCAATCACGAGCACGTTCAGCTTTTGGAGACGAGCGTGTATTTATTGAGAAATACATTGAAGGAGCACAACACATAGAATTCCAAGTTCTTGCTGATGGAAAAAATGCTATTCATTTCGGCGAGCGTTTTTGTTCCATACAACGCCGACACCAGAAACTACTGGAAGAAGGCCCATGGCTTAGTCTAGAAGAGCGTGAGGAAATAGGGGCGAGGGTTTGTGCCGGTGCAGAAGCAGTCGGTTACAAGGGATTGGCAACCTTTGAATTCTTACGCGATTCAAGTGGAGAGTTTTATTTTTTGGAAGTGAACCCGAGAGTACAAGTGGAGCACACAATAACGGAGATGATTACTGGCCATGACTTAGTGAGTCTTGGAATCCGTATTGCTGCTGGTGAATCATTACCCTTTACCCAAGATGAAATTGAAATTTCAGGGCACGCCATCCAATGCCGGATTAATGCTGAAGACCCGGTGAACTTTGTACCATCTCCAGGGCGACTTTGGGATTGTCACTTCCCTGCAGGTTTCGGAGTAAGAGTTGACACGCATGCACATGTTGGTTACGAGATGCCAGGATGTTTTGACTCCCTACTAGCCAAGATGGTTGTTTGGGGCCCCACTAGAGAAGATGCGATTGCTGGGATGAAAACAGCTCTAGATGAAACTGTATTGGTAGGGGTTGAGACAGTTATTCCTTTGCATAAGGCAATTTTGAATGAGCCTGATTATTTGGCTCAGGATATTACTATCCAGTATATCGAAGAGCATCCAAACTTACTGTGATTTTACAGTGGGTTTCCAATCATCCAAGGCGTTGCATACCAGCAAACCTTGGTGCTGGCTCGTTGCTAGCAACCATACCATTGAAATTTTCAGGGGTGTTTAATTTCTTAGATTCCATTCCTGAAAGGGTGAATCCCTCGCTTTTACTACTGCTTGAGATTCCGCGTAATGTGCGGTTTGCTAGGTCATCAGCGATTGCACCGCCTCCATTTGTAGTTAACAAGCGCAAGCGTGCTTGAACATCAGACTGTGAATCTTGGTCCGCTCGCAAGCGTAGAATTTGGGTGGAATTAAGTGGGGTATCTTTGTAATCATCATTTTGGTTTCCATCATCATCGCCGTAAACCTCTCTGTAACCGTCACCCGCACCAATTATTTTCCGAGTGATGTTCTTTCTACTACTTTCAATTCTCTTTAGTCCAGGTTTGACCCATTCCCCAATTGCTTTGAGTGCGCCACGGTTACGATTGTAAGAACGATTTACCCTTATTCGAGAATCACGTGCATATTGTTTCTGCATCCGATTAAGAGCGGGGTATGATTCTAATGGATGAGGCTTGTTAAGTTGATTGAATGACCTTTGGAGTTGTTCTGGCAATGGTGGTTGTTCATGTGTGATTCTAGTCGCTGCAGATGCGACAAGACCCGGACTTGTTGGGAGGTTGGAACGTAATGCAACACGGGTTGGTTCTGGCAAATTAGGGCCAGCAGCATCACTCAACATTGTATAGGATGAAACATTTGAGTCAGTAGATGTTTTCCAACTAGGTTGAGTTACTGCGGGTAATTGGGAGGTTGGTGGGGGTATTTCATTTTGAGGGGGTACGATTGCTGAATATTCACTAGCACTATCCAATTCATCAAACATATCGAATAGTCCACCTGAATCAAAGTTAGCCTCACTTGCCTCAAGGGCAGCAGCATGTGCTCTATTCAATGGTGGACTTGGTGTAATGCCATCTGCTGGTAATGTGGTCACACTAGATGAACTTGGTTGGTTTGAATAATCAGGTAATTGGAATGGGGTGTCATAACTTAAGGCCGCGGCTTTTCTATGTACTCTCTGCTCCGCCAATGCCTTTGTGGAACGTTCCATCATACTGGTTTGATTCGATTCTTTTTCTTTTTCCGAGTACCAATCAGGTTCTCCCCTTCCCCAAACTTTCTCATATGCAGAACTATCAGTTGGCTGAGGGGAGTTGGAGACTCTACTCACCATCTCAGAGGGAATTGTGTTTGGACTTTTGTTCTTATGTAATTTTGCAAGGGCTTGCTCAAGAGATTCATCAACACCAACCATCTGCAATTCAGCCTCAGCAATAGCAACTGAACCGGCTTCATGACGAATATCCTCAATATCACCGATGAGAGCTAACTCGGGTTGTTGTAATTCTTCCATTCCTATTACTGCATCTTCTAGAGTGTAACCATCTGACATGCGATCAAGAATAGTGTATAGGCGATGTAACAAGTGGTCGCGCCCATGTAATAGGTGGCGGTCACCTTGTCTTGTATCAATACAAAGAGCAGGTCTTCTTCCTAACAACCATGCGAGTAATGCGATGACACCTAGAATAAAAGCGTAATATTGTACTGCCCCAGTCCAAACTCTGAAACTAGAGAGGATGGCGAGTACACCAAACAATGTCACTAGTGGTGGAGTGAAGGCAACATGATGGTGGCGAATACGAGTTATTGTATCCAAATCAATTCTCATACCTTTACGGTCGCTACGCTCCAATAGAAGATTTTCATTGGTCAGAACGGCAGTGACTTGGCCTTCAACGCCAGCCATTTTCAAAGGGCCAAATTTTTCGTTCTCCAATCACCTGCCCCCTTCTACTCTATCCATCGTTTAGGGCCGAGCCCTTGTGTGCATCCCGGAACTAGCAGGATAGCGGTCTGCTTATACATATTACCCAAGGGAAGAGGGTGTTAAGGCCGGTCTAGTAGGTGGTTCTTTGAGTGCGGTAAAAATTACCTCACTTAACGGAGTATGTCTAATGCTTATTCTAAAGGGATTAGATTTGTACTGAAGCCAAGGAGCCTCATTTTTGCATCTAGTTGGTTAATTAGTACTCTTGGTTGTGAAACAGGTCGTAAGAACAATGGTTGCTCCCAAGTAACCTCTAACTCATTTCCATCAATTGATTCAACTCGTCCAACAACAAATTGTAAGTCAACTGCTGCATGAATCACATCTCCGACTGCAATTTCTTTCTGCTGGAATGGTGCTCTGACTAATTCTAAGCGGCTTTTCATATGTCTACTCATAGACTCAACGTAATTCCCATCTTCATCAGGATGAACTAGGATACTTCCCCGCTCAAGTGCTGCTTCGCGTAAATCTCGCATTGCCACGCCTACCCTGTCACCAGCCCTTGCAGTATCGACATCATCATCCATGACTTGTAATGAGCGAGTCACTCCAGATTCAGCGGTGGGTAGAGCTAACAATCGGTCGTGTTTGTTTACAGTTCCAGATTGTACATAACCAATTGCCACTAAGCCAACCCCTTTGACATTGAAATATTGATCAACTGGTATCACTAGACGCTGTTCGGAATGGTCTGCTAACTTATCCAATTCAGCAAAGAGGAGTGTACGCATTTGGTGCTCATCAAGTGGGTTTTCGTGCAATGTCCAAGATGATAATCCGGCTTGTTGTTGAATCATCTTTACTTGCTCTGGGTCAACCCATTCTCCATCAGCGGGATGAATTATGATGTGCCCATTCTCAATTCCCGAACAACCAAAAGCAACAAGAATTTCTCCAAGTGAGGCATCAACTTTAGAAATTTCAACAACTCCTGCTCTAGCAACGTTGAGAATACTGAGTAATGGCCTGAGTTTTTCTGGGTGGCGTAACGGTCGAAGAAGTGAGAGTATCTTCACTTCATCATCTTGCACCATTTTGAATACGTAACTCTCAATGTCTCTAGTGTCATTGAGTTTAGCGATGCTCTTAGCGAATTCCTGAGAGCCGACGAAAGCCACATTCAACACCGTCATGGTGGTGGCAGATAACCCATCTGAATTGAACCCGTCGCTCAGTCAGATGCCTTCATTGCATCGCGAGCAGACTCTGCTGCTTTCCACAGTTTCTTTTCATCATCACTTTTTGGAGTGAACTGTGGGATTGGGATTGGTCTCATTTGATTATCAATTGCAACCATGAAGAAAAAGCCAGTACATATCTCTTCAGATTCCCAAACACTTCGGTCTAATCTCCGGCCAATAACGTGGCATCCAGCAGTGTGAGTCGAAGTAAAAACCACCTGTGCAGTAACTTCAATCAAATCCCCTTGGAACGCAGGTCGTTTGAACTTCAGGGAATCAATGCTGACTGTAACGAACTCACGGTGGGCGAATTTACTAGAGACAATCCCAGCAGCAGTATCCATTATTGAAAGTAATCGCCCACCAAAAAGGGTGTTATAGGCATTTGTGTCACCAGGAAAAACCTCCTGAAGTAGTACTACTGGCTCAGTTGTGAAGGGCTCATTCGGCATCGTAATCGTAACCTTGGCCGTGCTCATCCCTCATCAATCCTTGTTCACTCTACACTCAAAGAATGGAGGTTGTAAGAGAAGTGCTCATGCGTAAGAGTGTTCTCGGACCCCTATGGAAGGCGGGGGTGACAAGGTGGCTGTGGCCTTAGTGTCAGGTGGAATTGATTCACCAGTTGCTGTAGCTCGCATGGTTCAGTCAGGCTGGACAATTCATTCAATGCATTGTTCACAAGAACCAATTACTGGTCGAGAAGCAGAAGAGAAAACACTTGGTACGCTTTCATTACTCGCGAACCTCAACGGCCCATTAGCCGAGAATGGCGGCAAAATTTGTGATAAACTTACAGTCATTCCAGTAGGTGAAACACTAGCGATGTTTACTGCTTCAGAATCCCATCGTGATTATTTCGTTCATATGAAGAGATTGTTCAATGTACTTGGTTGCATGGTTGCAGATGAAGTTGGTGCAACTCACCTATTAACTGGTGAAAATCTTGGGCAGGTATCAAGTCAAACTTTGGGGAACCTTGGTGCGGTGGAAAAATCATCAAACAGGCCGATTCTAAGGCCACTTCTAGGGTTGGACAAACAAGAGATAATCGATGAAGCGAGAACGTTGGGTACATTTGATGTAAGTAAAGGGCCAGAATTATGCGATGCTTTGGGGCCAAAACATCCGACAACGGTGGCTAATATAGTCAGACTTGAAGCGAATGAAGAAAACCTTGGAGGTTTGACTAATTTGGCTGAAAAATGTTATTCTCAACGCCGTGAGGAACCACTTTTGCAGTAACTTCGCCATAGTCATTAGCCCATTGAGATTAAATGCAACTCTGTGCTCGCTTTCACGAGCCGCATAGCGGTTCCGGAGTGATAGACATGAATGATAAGAACAAGAAGGCAACCAGTTACCTAATCCTTGGATTGATGATTCTCTCAACCACAGCAACTGCTGCATCGGTCACAACGTTTTCCGATGGCAGTGCTAGTGTTGAGGTTGAATTGAGAGAACCGGGCAACTTTATGGATAGTATGACGGGAGCTATTTCACTGCCAGAAGGAGAAACAATTACCTCTGCTAGCGTCAATGTATCAACAGGTTTTGCGATGCACGATGATTTTACAACATACGACCAATCTCTCATGCCAACTGGGGGTGGAGGGATTTGGGATGCTCGCTACAACAGCGGATTAACCACCTACAACGATCCTAATTGTCATTCATCAAATCCTATGGATTGTTCTTTCACATCCACTGCAACAACGTTATCTCTAACCAGCAAGGGATTCAATGCTGACTTTGAAACTGGGAGCCAAGGAATGAACCCCCAACAACCAGTGGACATATTCAATTGGGAAAGGAAGACACAAGGAATGATGCAAATTCCCGCATCCGGTTGTGCGACCGGAAATTTTTGTTGGGGCACTAATTTTGATGACCCTGATTATACTGATGATGCGCCAGATGCAAGTTTCGATTATACAATGGATACCTCAGCTATCTGGGTATATCCGACTAAAGGGGCAGCGACATTCAACTCCTATCACAGCCTCTACAATCGTGTAGCAACTGGAAGCAACAAATATTACGAAGATTGTGCTTATGTTGCTGTTCAAAATTCATCAGACGCTGTCGGTTGGTCTCCATGGGAATTCGTTGACATTGACATTGGGGCTACTTCTGGGTTACAGCAGGGCACTCAAGGACTATTTCAGAAGGGGACTGGGGTCAACAAGGTCCAGTCCGCTTGTAGTGGAAAGAATGGACTTACAGTGCCGCCTGACGCTTGGGTTTTGGCTGGAATGAGTACTTGGGCAAACAACCAAAATGGGTGGGCAAACATTGCCCTTGACCTTTCAGCACATGAAGGGAAATATGTCAAACTGAAGTTTGTATTGGAGAAAAATCCAATGCAATGGCCTCCAGTAAATAGCACGATGCCAGGATGGTATATTGATTCTCTGAGAATTGGTGATGCATTACCTCAATCAGGAAACGTAGTGATGAAATCATTTGCTCCGCGTTCTCATCCCAATCCCGGATTCCCTAATGGATATGGGATTCTTGATGTTGAAGTTGCTACTGCTGGCCCTGGATCTTTTACCGTTGATGTTCTAGATTCTTCAAATGGTCAAACAGTTGTTGATAAATACGGCAAATCAATGATTGGCTTAGAAGGTGAATTGATTGAGCTTTGGGACATTGATAGCGATCAGTATGGGTTAATTGACCTCCGCTTCAACTACAATGCTGGTGCAAATCGAATGAATACTCCAATAATGCATAGTTTCACACTTGGAACAAAAATTGGTTCAGGACTCAATTCCTCCGACGGTATATTCTATGATGTGGGATACTTAAATGATGGTGAATGGACCGTGGATTCTTCTGGTGGCATGATTGTATATATGCCAAAAATGAACGATACTAGTTGGTCCCCAATGTTGGAGAAAAACCGTTTCAAAGCTCCCATAATGGCTGTTAAACCAATGGTTGTTGATTCTTGTGGAAGCGCAAATCGTAACCTAATTTTGATGACTAACAGTAACCAGTCTGGACAGTTCAGCCCAGTAAATAATCAATGGCTGACATTTGCCTCCCCTTCTACAACAGTGGCCTTTGGAGCACAATATTCTGATGCTTGTACGGTTTATTCAATATGGTTGGAAGTCAGGTTTGCGCATACAATGTCAAATGTCAAACTTGATGTTGCTGGTGATGGTGATATTGAATGGGGCATGGTTGAAAGTGCATTCGGCTCACTTGGGCGCCAGCAAATGTTTAGGACACAGATGGTAAATGGAATCAATTATGGTTCAGACAACACTACTTTGGCGATGAACATCAATGGGGAAGCAGAAGGAGCCGTTTTCTTCTTGCCAAAGGGTGCAGTTGTCAATCACGCTGAATTATCATGGGATAATTCCGCTATTGGAAATGCTTCAATTGAGTTATTGGCAGGGCCTTCATCACAGAATCTTGGATATACTCAAAATCAAGAGAGGAGAACTCCCGATGCTTACGCTGAATTATCAGAATTTTTCAATCAAGTCCAGGCTTTGTTAGATGACCCCAATGTGCCAGTGGGTCATATTGATGCGTATGGCAACGAATGGGTTCAATTCCGTTTCAAATTCACCAATCCAACTGCTCAGGCTGCTACAAGTATTAATCTGAAAGACCTTGATATCTTTTACACATGGAGTAAGGAACTAACCGATGGTAACGCAATTGCTCGTGAATTGAACCAAGGAGTCGCTCTTGGCCAACCAATGGGTGGCCAAGTTGTGGTGCCAATGAAGTTTACATCTGACGATGGTGGCGGGATTGTCTTAGACAATCTTCAAATTACCACCGAGAATGGTTATGATTCTACAATAAATATGAGCGGTAATTTCACTGGATTGTATGCTTCTGGTGAGGTTTATGAAGTAATTACAACTCACTCTGTTGCTGTTGGTACAGGGGCAACAATCGCTGGTGCTAGTCTACAATTTGAATCAGAAAGTGGCTTGTCAGAAATTCGTTGGGCTGCAAGTAATGGTTCATTTTGGTCAGAAAGTGGCTCCGAATTAGTTTCGGTAATGGTTGCTCTGTCAAGTTCAACCGATATTGCGGATGGCAAGCAGATAACATGGCGTTTCAGAATAAACTCAGCATGGGATGACTCAAACTCTGCAAGATTGTTTGCCACATTAATTACGGATTCAGGTTCTGAAGGGCTTCCTGCAGCAATTATGTTTGATTTATTGGTTGGTAATGCCGTTGAGAACGACGCATCAATTAATTCCTTGACCGTTTTGAATCAAGCAAATGCAGAGCAAACCGACCTAGGGAATATCCACAGTAATAATGTGTTGACTTTGGAAGGGACTGTGCGTTTTGAGGATTTAGGGGTTTCTCCTGACCCAGCATCTTACACACTTGTCTTTGAATTACAGAATGACTCAAACATCAGCCAATGGAATGAAATTGATCGACTCCCGGGAGTCCTCGGCGGTAATTTCTCATGGCAACCTTCAATTCCAGTACTTTCAGCAGGAAATGATACCTATCGCCTACGCATGGATAATTATACTGGGGGCGACACTAATTGCCCACCTGCTGAGTTATCACCTGATTTAGAATGTGGGATACCAATGACGGTTTACATTGACCAGTATTCTCCGTATCTCATCAACATCAGTGTGATGGGTTTGCAGAACTGGAGAGACCTTGCTGACGATACATGGATACCGCCCCAGGCTAACCAGAAGTTCCGAGTTATTGTTAGAGACATTCCAGAAACCCCACCCTCGTTCACTCTGAATTTCTGGGTTGAAGCACAACATGACACTAACGGCAATAGGATTCCAGAGTTGAGTGAATATCAGTCGGTACCCCTTAATGAGGATTCGACGGATATTAATGGAAATACAACTTACTTCATCTCCAACTTGGCTTGCCAACCAACAAATGATTGCATAGATGACCGCCAAACGGGTTTGTCAATCCCTAATGGTGAACCAGCCCCTCGAACTAGTTTGTTTGTTTCCGGTACTGATATTTCTGGCAATTCAATCGATGGAGGAGATGCAGGTTTCATATCAGATTTGGTTACCTATATCGGTAAGCAATCTCGCCCGCCTGGGGTATACTCATTCCATGTTAGCGATGCTGGTGGAAACCCATTAACAGAATTTAACAAATCAGTATATGCTGGCAATGTTTACCATTTGTTAGTTGAGGGTAATGATGACAATGGTTGGAGAGATGTAGATTACGTCAAGGTGGATCTTAATCCAGCAATCAGTGATGACCTCGTGGTTTATTTCTCACCTCGTAACGGAACTTCTTGGAGTGATAGTACTTCAGCAGATATGCTGACTTTTAATGGAGATGGAATAGGCCCACGAATCACACGCTTGGATGGGACTGCACTAATTGACGCGTTTGAAACAGAATTCCTAGTTGACATACCAATACGTATGCGTTGGGGCGTAGTTAATCTTCAGGGCGTAATAACCCCAGAAGTTTTCATGAAGGATTTGGACCCAGAGAATGGTGAAAGCAAACTCTCAAGCAGTCGCTACATCCAACTATTGGCATATTCTTCAGGTTTGAAGTTTGATAGTGAATCTCTAACTGCTGATGACACCTCAGGTTTCATCACAAACTCAGTTGGTACTCAAGATGGTGGCTTTGTTCGCCCTGGTGACCTTTTACAATTACATGGTGAATATTATTTCAAGGCAGCATTGGAGTCAGGAGTTGACGTCCAACCAGAGATTCCTATGACAATGGAATTGACTCGCACACCAATTTATCCCGGTGGTGAATCTGATAAGCCTAACAGTGGATATGTGGCAGCAGCTACAGAAGTATTCTATTACAGTTTTGAAAATGGAACATTTGACTTAGTTATTCCAGCAGCACTGTCAACCAACGAATATCGATATGTCTTCAGAGTATGCGACTCGACCGATGTTAACGACCCCGATTGCGAGTATACCTTGCCAGCTGGTGCCAACGATTTCTCAATGACTGATGACAGAACCTTCTATGTGAAGGTGGACAACGAGGCACCTAGTGTACCGTTTGGTTCATGGAAACTAACTTCAGGCTCTGACGCTGAAGGGTTTGATGGAATATTACCTTCTTCAACTATTCATTGCGTGAATATCAATTTCCCAATACAAGAGAGACAAAAATTAGTGGCGAACTCAATGCAAATCAACTGGATGTACTACGAGCACGATTTAAATTGGAGCCAATACCGCTCAACCTTCCCTAATGCTTGGCATACTGCCGATCTTCAATTAGATTTGTCAGCATCACCAAATCGAGCATTTGGCTACTGTGTTGATTTGTGGCCAGGTCATGAATTGCCATCAGACCTTGATGGAGTTGATTTGAGATTCTGGGTCACAGGTACAGATTCAGCAGGTAATGGAGTTACTCTTGGCGGACAGTTTGGCTCTGCTGTAGAAGGCGGAGATTTCGCCTTGACCTACAAGGAAGCAGAATTCGTCATCAACAAAATTATCGTTTCACCTGGCCAACCAGAGGCGGGCCAATCATTCGAACTGCTCGTAGATGTAACCAATGTAGGTACTGACGCTGGTGAATTAGAATTACAAATCTTTACAGTAATTGAAGGCCGCCAACTGAGCAACTTCAACTACTCATGTGGCACCACTTTTGAACCTGCAATGAACAGCATTTGTAGAGTACATGTAGATGCCTTCCCCGAGCCGGTATCATCTGTAATGTTCAAAATACATGATGCATCTGGAAATGAATTAGGTGAATCTCCTTCATTCCATATTCGTGAAGCAGGTAGTTCTGGAGGTACAGAGACTAGTTGGGCACTTTATGGTGGCATTGCTGCTGTAATCCTAGTTCTTATCGCACTAGTTGTTGGTATCATGATGGTCATGGGAAGAGAAGATGAAGAAGAAGGTGATTTCTTTGTTGAGGATGAGGATTACTTGCCTCCTGGCGAGGCTGTAACTCCAATGTCAAGAGGTCCGCCTCGTGCCGAAACTGGCGGCAGTTCGGACTATGCTACTCAGAGTAGTGGCCCACCTGGTTATGGTGGTGGACCTGCTGCTGGAGGAGACTCACAGATGGACCGTGCAAAGCGCCTCTTCCCATTCTGGGATGACGCAACAATCCAAGGTTACTTTGACCAAGGCTGGTCATTACAACAACTTCAGGATTGGGTACGAGAGAACAAGTGAGATCACGTCAATTAGATGAGGGTGGAAGCGTGGATTACAAGACGCTTGACATTGCCAATCCGACCGAAGAGCATGCAATGCTAAGAGAAATGGTTCGTGACTGGGTCAGTTCGGAAGTTGAGCCTCAAGCACTTGAGTTTGATCGAAATGAGAAGTTCAATCTCCAATTATTACGTGATATGGGTGAGCTAGGTCTTCTGGGGATTACCGCTCCAGAGGAGTATGGTGGGGCCGGAATGGACGCCTTAGCCGCTACAATTGTTCACGAGGAATTATCCTATAGTGACCCGGGGTTTGCGTTAGCGTATCTTGCCCATAGCATGTTGTTTGTCAACAACCTTTCACGAAATGGAAGTTCTAATCAAAAGCAAGAGATACTTCCTAAAGTTTGCAGTGGCGAGTGGATAGGAGCCATGGCAATGTCTGAACCAGATGTCGGTACAGATGTAATGTCAATGGGCACTACTGCTCAGCAAAGAGATGACGGGAATTGGGTAATCAACGGTCGTAAAATGTGGATTACTAACGGCTGTATTGATGAAGAAGGTACACCATGTGACGTTGTTTGGACTTATGCGAAAACAGGAATGAATGAAAATGGTAGGGCTGAGATTTCAACCTTCCTAGTGTTCGCAGATTCGCCTGGGTTTTCAGTTGGACAAAAGATTGAGGATAAAACTGGGATGCGCGGTTCCAACACTGCTGAATTAGTCTATGATGACTGTATAGTTGGCCCTGAAAGCCTAGTTGGGGAATGTGGTGAATCAATGATTCACATGATGCGTAATCTCGAATTGGAGCGGCTTACTTTAGCGGCGATGAGTCTAGGGATTGCTCGTCGCTGTGTCAAAGAAATGAACCGCTATGCTACCGAGAGAGAAGCATTTGGGCGGCCGATTAGAGATTTTGGTCAAATACAACGTTACATCGGGCAATCATTCGCTGAATGGCGTGGTATGGAGGCTTACCTCTACAACGTGGCAAGGCAAATGGATGTTGAGCAGAGTGGAAACCGTTTGGATTCTGATGGTATTAAGTTGGTCGCAACAACCCTAGCGAAAGATATTGCTGACCGTGCTATGCAAGTAATGGGTGGCTATGGCTACGTCGGAGAATATGTGGTTGAGAGATTATGGCGTGACGCAAAACTGCTTGAAATTGGTGGTGGGACCTTGGAGAGCCACCAGAAGAACATCACGAAAGATTTAGCTAAGGATTCATCAATTCTAGGTTGAGGTGTTCTCTTGTCTTGGCCTTGGAAATCAGTGGATTGGAAAGACCCCAAAGGAGGGGTAATCAGATTTTTCCCTTACATTCCCACAGTTGTATTACCACGTAATCTCCGTCCTCGAGATGACTGGGATGGGCTTGCATTTTTACTCCATCCAGAAGAGCGGGAATCATGGGAAGATGAAGAGAAGATGGAGAAGTCTGGAAAGGGGTCTTCAACAATGTTAGCAATTCACGGTGGTGGAGATTTAGCACGGATGTTAATTCGCATGCAGTTGTTAGAAGATGTCAAGGGAGCAAAATTCCCTGACCCTGAACCTCGGCGCTTACTCAAGTTAGCAGATAGAGATAGTATTCCCACTTATTTCATAGAGCCGGGGGTTGAAGACGAGGATTGGCTCACTTATTTAGAGAATACTGCGGATGAGGCTGCAAAATTATCACGACTGTTTTTGCAATTATTTGCTCGGCGGCGATTTGCTAAAACATGGAAACGAACTCAGCCAGAAGTTAGCGAGCCTCCGATCTCAGAAGGTTCGGAATCACTTGCCATAGCAGCAGGATTAGCAGGGACTTGGTGGCGAGTTTCTGAATCATTTTCGACAGAAGAATTGCAAGGGAATAGAAATCGCAGGTTTGCAGGACGGTTACGCGGAGCACTCGCAAATCTTTCATCAATCAAAGAGGACCCAGTATTGATTGTTCCAATTTACCAAGATTGGATGGGAGATATACTCGCAACGCTCAAGACCAATACAGAAGTGGAAGCAGTTGAAGCAGTCGGGAAGGAGGAGTGATAATGGGTCGTCGAAGTGCAGTCAAAGTTAGGGTAGAGAACCAATTAGTTCGGTTCACAGCCCCTCAACCATTTGAGGCCGAAGAGGTCATTAATTCACTTGGGGGGAAGAAGAGCGGCAAGTATGTCATACTGGCTCTCAAGAACCCACGTGCAACTCTTTTAGTCGACGAAGAAGGTAGGCTGGTAGTACACGGTACGAATCATTCAGAGGTTGCTTGGGCAGCAGCTCGTGAAATGTTACTCAGATTAGGCCGGCCCGATGAAGGGATTACTACTGAGAAAGGGCCTCTTGTAGTTTCGTTTGACTATGGTCAGCCACTTAGAACTGACCAGGTTTCAGAATATTATCCTGATTTTGAGGTTGATGGGCGTCTTGAGTGCATTCGCATTAGTGATGAGTTACACGAGATGGATTTACTATTTTTTTCAAACGGAATTGGAATTGCACTTGGTGCTAGGCACAAAAATTTGGTTGAGATGGCGGCAACACATTGGGGCACAAGATTTGATTCCGAGAATCTATTCGTGGAAGTATTAGTGAAATCTAATGAGACTGAAGAAAAAGTTGATTCAGAGCCTGAAGAAGCCGCGCTTGAAGTAGTAGAGGAAGAAGAAGAATCGTGAGGTGTCTCAATGACTCTTGTTGATGGGCAGTGGAATGGCCCTATTTTAGACAACCATTTCCATTTGGATAGAGTTGGGCGTTATCTTGATGCAGCGGCCGATTTCCAGCGTGTTGGCGGTACTGATTTGGTATTAGTTCACAAGCCAGATTTTGATAACCTCCCAAATAATGTAGAGGGTGTACGAAAGGCATACGAAGATACTGTAGCAATGGCCGAGCAAGTTCGCTTGGAATGTGACTTGAGAGTTCGGGTAGTACTGGGCCCTCACCCCGCTTCATGGGTCCATCAGTGTGCATCACTAGGGGTTGAAAAATCAAATGAATTACATCTTCAAGCAGTCGAATTAGCAATCGAATTCTGTGAAGAAAATTTAGCGGTAGGGGTTGGTGAAGTGGGGCGGCCTCACTGGGATGTTGGCGATGAAGTATTAGACCAGGCTGATGAGATTTTGATTGAAGTGCTTTCAATGTGTAAAAGGGCAAATGTTCCTGCCCAACTTCATCTCGACGCAAACGGTGAGAAAACTAATCGTGAAATTGCTAAGATTTGTGACCACGTAGGGTTCCCTAGATTTGGCGCGATTCACCACCACGCAGATGCAGACATCAGTAAAAATTTCACCCATGGCTTGACTTCATCTGTAGTAGTTGGCCGTGACTCAATCAAGGATATTTCTGATACAATATGGCAAAATGAAGGCGGGTTCCTAATGGAGACTGACTACATGGATGACCCACGTAGACCAGGTGCAGTATTAGGTCCAAAGACCGTACCTCGTAGGTCCCAAGCTCTTGCAACCTCTCTAATCGGTAGGGGATTAGATGCAGAAGCCGTGTTGAGTGCAATCCATATTGATCTGCCTGAGGCTTTGTATGGTGAGTACGAGTGAAGTCATATCATCGATCAATATCATCATAATTTGAATTATTTTGAATATGATGTGTTAAATTTCTGTTTTTTTGCTATTTCCCAAGAGTTTCAACCCGACCTACGGTCGGGATTTTGATATTTGCACTCAAATAGGTGTGCATATGGCACATTTTTGGGATACTTACATCCCCTAGTGAATGACGCTCTTGGCTCACAGAGTAGGCAAAGGTCTTGAAGGCGCCTTCGCCGGCGAACCGATGTTGGTAGAAACAGGTGCTTTTATGTTGGAACTAAAGGGAAAAACTGCACTAGTATTCGGTGTGGCTAGCGAAGAAAGCATTGCATGGGCTATTTGCGAGCAATTATCAGCTGCTGGATGCAAGTTAATTCTTGGTTTTCAGAAGCGATTTATGAGCCGTGTATTTCAATTGAAAGAGAAATTAGATAATATCGAAGCATTTTACCCAATTGATGTTGAAACCAATGAATTAACAGCCGAATTTTTCACAGAATGGCAAAATGCAAACCCTGGTGCAAAAGCGGATATTGTCATTCATGCCATTGGATTTGCTCCGCGCCCATGTTTTGACCGACCAGTGTTATTCGTGGAAAATGACCCGATAAACACAGCATTGACAATCAGTGCTCATTCATTACAAAGAGTAATGCGCTATGCTTTGCCACATCTTGCCCCTAACTCATCAACAATCACTCTAACCTATGCTGCCTCAACTAGGTGGGTTCCAAACTACGGGGTGATGAGTATAGCAAAAGCGGCATTAGAAGCATGGACTCGCGAACTTGCAAATCATGTTGGCCCAGATGGCCATCGAGTGAATGCGATTTCATCGGGGCCAATCAAAACCTTAGCCGCAGGAGGCATCCCTGGATTTGATGATATTTTAGACCATGTTGAGAGAAACTCACCATTACGTCGAAATGTCACACAGAAAGATGTTGCAGGATGCGCAACTTGGTTATCATCGCCGTTGTCATCAGGAGTAACAGGACAAATCATTCATGTTGATGCAGGTTATTCCAGCATTATGGTACCAGACAGTATCTCAGATTGAGGTGGTAATATGACTGAACAACTGGATGAAGTCCCCCAACAACCTTTCGCACCGATTGCGATTGTAGGTCAGTCCGCTCTTTTACCAGATGCACCAGATATTGACGCATTTTGGGATAATGTGTTGAATGCTAAAGTTGCAATTCGTGAAGTGCCTCATGATAGGTGGAACCCAGACGATTTTTGGGTTGAAGGTGAGCCAGGTAGTGCAATAGAAGGCAAAACCTACTCTAAGATTGGGGCCTTTGTTGAAGATTTTGAGTTTGATTGGAGGCGTTGGAAACAACCGCCAGGAACACTATCTCAAATTGATGATACCCAATTGTGGGCTGTTGAGGTTTCAGCAGCAGCGTTGGAAGATGCTGGTTACATAGGTGAAAATAGTCGTTTACAACTCCCAAATGCTCGTTGTGGCGTAATTTTCGCTAATGCCTTAGGTGGGGAAAATCGAGTACAGTCAAGTAAGCGTGTTTACGCAGATCAAATTGCAAGAAAGGCAGTTGAAGCTGGTATGCCAGCAACAAGTAGTGAACAATTCAAAGATGCAATCACTGAGGGTACACCACGTATTGATGAAGATACAATGGCTGGGGAACTAGCCAATGTAGTTGCTGGCCGAGTGGCCAACTTGCTTGACTTACAAGGACCAAATTTCAGTGCTGATGCTGCTTGTGCGTCGACTTTTGCCGCATTAGTCTCTGCTTGTCAGATGCTACAAACCGGTCAAACCGATTTGATGCTGTGTGGGGCAAGTGATCGGACCATGGACCCTGGGACATACGCTAAATTCAGTGCTATCGGTGCGCTCTCACCACTTCATTCCCGTCCATTTGATGCACGTGCGAATGGATTTGTAATGGGGGAAGGGGCCGGTTGTGTAGTCCTCAAGCGGTTAGAGGACGCCATAGCAGATGGTGATACAATTTACAGCGTTATTCGCGGAATCGGTTCATCAAGTGATGGTAGAGGAAAAGGAATCACTGCTCCGTCAACTAGAGGTCAAAAGCAGGCAGTGATGCGGGCGTATCAGCAGGCTGGATATTCTCCGTCCTCAGTAGAATTAATTGAAGCCCATGGTACTAGCACTAAGGTTGGAGATGCAACAGAGTTGTCAACTCTTGCTGGGGTATTTGCAGACCGTGGCGCTGGTGATTTTGTTGCAGTAGGATCAGTAAAAAGCCAGATTGGCCACCTTAAAGCAGCTGCTGGGATGGCTGGTTTACTGAAAGCGAGTTTAGCGCTTCATCACAGAACCTTACCGCCATCTGCAGGATTTGAACAACCAAATACTTCAGTAAACTGGGACGAAATCCCGTTTTATGTTCCAACAATATCTTCTGATTGGCCTGTTCCACAATCTAAAGCACCCAGACGAGCAGGTGTATCTGCGTTTGGTTTTGGTGGGACAAATTTCCATTGTGCTATTGAGCAATACGACCCCGTGCACCACAAAAACCTCATTCGCAGTTTTTCTGACCAATCATTTTCTAAAGTGCAAACTCCAATTGTTCCAAGTGTTCTTGATTCAACTGTAACTCCTTCAATGAGCCATCAAGAATTACTTGAGATTGAAGGAGGTATATTGCTTCTGAATGCTGATGATATTGAGTCTTTAGCCTCAGAAATTGAACGAGTTAAATCAACTCTCTTTTCATCATCATTTTCAAACTTTGATGCCGACCCAGCAGGCCGCAGACTCTCAGCAGTACTTTCAGATTTATCATTTGATTTTGAAGCAAAAGGTGCTCGTTGTGGTATTGTCGCCACTAATTGGGGACAATTGGCTAAGAGAATGGATTTATTGACTGATAATCTCTCTGATCCATCAAAATGGGAATTCTTAGCAAAACAGATGGTTTTCATTACTGAAGAGGAAGCATTGCCAGCCGATGCAAAATTGGTACAGATGTTTCCTGGCCAAGGTAGTCAATATGTTGGTATGACGCTAGACCTTTCAAAGAGATTCGAAGTGATTGGTGAAACATGGGATGAAGCGGATTTAACCATGTCTGAAATTCTTGATGGTGAAAAACTTTCTGAGTTTGTTTTGTGCGATAACCTTACCGAGGAGCAGGCCAAAGTTGCTGAAGAGAAGTTGAAGCAAACAGAATTCACCCAACCAGCAATGTTGACGGCTGATTTAGCAATTTACAGATTGCTAAGCGAGCATGGAATCAATCCTGATATGGTTGCTGGCCATAGTTTGGGAGAATACGCTGCCTTGATGGTTTCTGGAATCATGAAATTCCACGACGCATTGCGTGCTGCAGCTGCCCGTGGTACTGAAATGGGTAACGTGGAAGTAAAGGACAAGGGGTTGATGGCGAGCGTCACTGCACCACTTGAGAAAATACAGGAGGTCATTGATTCGGTTGATGGTTACATAATTGCTGCCAACAAAAATTCTCCGATGATGGCTGTCATCGCAGGTGAAACAGAACCGATGCAAGATATTATTCGACGCTTTGGAGAAATGAATATTCCATGCGTTACTCTTCAGACAAGTCACGCATTCCATTCACGTATTGTTGCTCCTGCTAACGAACCACTACATCGTTTCCTCGAAGGATTAGAGTTGTCATTACCTTCAATTCCTATCACTGCCAACTATGATGGGAAATTCTATCCCGAAAGTCTGGGGGATGGTGAAACCGTTCACGATGCAATCCTAAATCAATTGGCGCCACAGATGTCATCTGCAGTAGAATGGACTGGGCAGATTCAAGAGATGTATGGCCGAGGTGGACGCTTATTCATAGAGGTTGGACCAAAACGGGCGTTATCTCTTTTTGCTGAGCAGATTCTTGATGGACAATCAAAGGTTGTTACCAACACAAACCACCCAAAGGTTGGGGGTGTAGCATCATTCCTTTCTTCCCTGGCAGTATGCGCACTTTCAGGACGATTACCGTCAATGTACTCTGTCGATTCAAGCCGCCTCACTGAAGGATTCAGGGCTGGACCCATTGAGGTGTGGCAGAAAAATGGAATTGTTAATGATGATTCTTCTTCAATCAGCAGTGAACAGATGGAAGAATTAAGGGTTCGCGCTAGGCCACTACCGGTAAGTTCCTCAAATAGTCAAATGGCCACAACCTCTCAGAATACCCAATCGCAAACAATTGTGATTGATGGAGGGCACCATGCGGTCCAACAGGTTGTTGACAAAGAGGGTTACCTTGCAAGCCGTATTTCAGATATTACTGGCTATCCCGCTCGCCTCATCAAAGGTGAACTCCATCTTTTGGCCCTTGGGATTACTGATGAAACATTACCTGATTTACTAGCAAGCATCGCTTCTGAGGCATCAGTTTCAGGTCCTGCTGACGCTGAGCAATTAACAACCTTAGCAGCCCTAAACGAGTGGGTGATAGCCCCTCCTAGTGGATTCACAGTTTCTCAAAAGGTGAAAGGTGCAACAAATGTTGTAGTCTCTTCAGACCCCCATGCTGAACGAAGAATCAATCCCTATGTTGTGACAGGAGTAAGCCTTGGGCTTCCTGGGATGAATGAAGTATTTGAGCCAGATGCATTAGAGAGAATAATTGCTGGAGAGAATTTCATCACTGAATTACCCGATGATATCAAACAGCGTTTACTCGACAAAAACATGGTTAGAATCGTTAAACATCCTGATGGAAGAGCTGAATTTTTACCCTGTGAATCCTTTGCTAGCATACCTCAACTAGCAGGAGTTGGTGGCTACTTTGATTTGGCGGAGCAATATGGGATTGATCCTAAAATAGTGGCGGCAATGGATGTTTCCACTACTCTTTCTTTTGCTGCTGGATTGGAGGCTCTCAAAGATGCAGCACTCCCACTCCTACCTGTCGAACAGGTGAGTAGTGCTGGTAAGAGATTAGTAAGAGGGTGGAATCTTCCCAACTCAATTCGTGAAAGAACTGGCGTGATTTTCGCCTCAGTATTCCCTGGCATAGGTATGGCCATGCGGCACGCACTGAATAATGGGGCTGACAAAAACGGCACTTTTGATAGAAAATTCTTACTCCAAATTCTAACAATGGGGCACGCACAGTTCGCTCAATGGATTGGGGCGCGTGGCCCGAATTTGGCCATCAATAACGCATGTGCCTCTACTCCAGCCGCCTTTGCAATCGCTGAGGATTGGTTAGACTCAGGTCGCTGTGACAGAGTGATTGTAATCAGCGGCGACGATTCCACCGGTGACGATTTGATGGAATGGATCGGTGCAGGTTTTGCTGCTGCAGGTGCCCATTCAATGGGTAATGTAGTGGAAGAAGTAGCGTTACCATTTGATGTCAGACGCAACGGCATGTTGCTTGGTATGGGTGGGGCTGCCTTCGTAGTTGAGAAATCAACTCATGCTGATGAGAGGGGAGTAGTTCCATACGCAGAATTATTAGGTGCTCATATCGGAAATTCGGCATACCATCCTACAAGGCTAGATGTTGCACATGTAGCATCAACTTTTGATGAGTTCGTGACCGATATGGAAAACCGTTGGGGAATTGATAGACATGAGATCGCACCTAAAACGACTTTCATGTCACATGAACCATTCACTCCTCCTAGAGGCGGTTCGGCTGCTGCTGAGATTGAATCTCTTAGAGGTGCTTTCAAGGACTCTGCTGAGAGTTTAATCATAACCAATACCAAGGGATTCACAGGTCATCCGATGGGTGTTGGTGTTGAAGATGCCACCGGATTGTATGGTCTAGCATCAGGTCGGTTACCACCGATTGCTAACTTCCAACAACCAGATCCTGCATTAGGAAACCTCCGACTTTCTGAAGGTGGAGAATATGATGTTGAATACATGCTTCGTCATGCCGCAGGATTTGGCAGTCAAATTGCTCTGACAATGTTCAAACGAATTGCTAGAACTCTCAATAGAGTTGATAGAGAAAGTGTTGAGAAATGGGCAGTACGTCAAGCAGGAGATGATGTCGAATTACGCTTATTGAAGCGAAAATTAGTTGCATACATTGCCCCTGATGATTCATTGATAGGTGGCGTTGAAGGTAGTGATTGGCAGGTTTCCAAGCAAGATGCACAACCCGATTCTACCCTTCCATCAACAATGCCTCTGAAATCAGCCCCATCGCAACCCGATGTGATACCAAAAGAGGAAGTGAAAGCGGTCGCTGAAGAGACCCCCCCTACTGTGCTAGTAAGTCAAACTGTTACTGAAACAATTGCTGGCGAACATCCAGTAGGACTTGCTCATAAGGTGGTAGAAACTGTTGCAAAGCATACAGGTTACCCTACTGATTTCATTGAACTGGACCAAGACCTAGAAGGTGAATTAGGAATTGATACAGTAAAGCAGGCAGAAATAATGGCTGATTTAAGGGAGACATTTTCCTTGCCAGTTGATGATTCATTTCAGTTACGTGAACACCCAACACTAAATCACATGATTAGTTACATCGCCAGTATGGGTGGGGGAAGAGAAGAGCAAGCAAACCCACAAGAGGAGCAACCTGTGCTGAGTAGTTCTGTGGACGAACAGTCGGTGGAGAGTAATCCTCCAAACCTAGAGAATACCGATAGCGATGTCGAGTCAGGTGTCCTATCAATTGTTGTAAGGCACACTGGTTATCCAGAAGATTTCCTTGAGTTGGATCAAGATTTAGAAGGTGAATTGGGGATTGATACAGTCAAACAAGCGGAAATAATGGCTGATTGCCGTGAACAATTTTCCTTACCTGTAGATGAGTCATTCCAATTGCGTGATTACCCAACTCTTGCTCATATGATATCCTATATTGTTTCAATGCGTGGGGGTGAGCCAGCAGATAATGTTGTGATAGTGGATTCTGAACCGGAGAAAAAAGAAGTGGCCCCTGACAAGTCAGAGTTAGTGGTAGTTGAACCACCATCTCCACAAATTTCTGTTGAAAGTACAGTTCGTCGCTGGGTAGTTGAAGTTGAGGAGGCTGATGAATCTGAGTCCCACCCAATTGATATGGCTGGTTCATACATCATTGTGACTGATGATTCTTGGGGGCTTGGAAATGCTATCTGCCAGCAACTTGAATCAAGCGGTTCTGAAGCTGTTAGGTTGATGCTAGACCCTAGCATCACTTCAAACATTAAAATTGAAAAAGATGGTGAGATTGATATTATCAGATTAGACCCTGGGAATCGAGATCACCTATCTCAATTTGGTGATATCATTAGTGATTTGGATATTGTAGGAGTTATCCACACTGCTCCTTGTACTTTAGCGGGAATTGCTTGGGCCGAGGTCACTAGCCAACAACAAACACAGATGGTTTGCCATGGTTTATTTGGGGTGCTGCAACAAATAGATGCAAAGTTGGCGGACCGTAGTGACGGAATTGTTTGTTCAATTTCAGCACTTGATGGCCGACATGGAAATGGCGGATATCGATTCAATCCACTAGGTGCTGGTGCACATGGGATAGTCAAATCGTTTGGGAGAGAGAGGCCAAACATTCGGGCTAGAGCAATTGATGTTGCACCTGAACTCTTGGTGGACGCAGATAAATTGGCATCAACAATACTCAGCGAAATAGAGCGCATGGGTCCGCGCGAACTTGGGATTGATGGCGATGGGAGAAGATGGCAGGTTTGCATTTATGATGAAGCCCACGAATCTGAGCCGCAGTCACTAAAATCAGATGATGTGTTCATTGTATCTGGGGGCGGCTCAGGGGTTACTGCTGCCTGTATCGTTGGCCTAGCACAAGCGAATCGAGGAATTGGTTGCCACTTTGCATTACTTGGACGAACTAAACTTGATGGTTCTCTATCAAGTTTAGCCGATGCCTCAGAAGAAACATTACTGCAAATGAAGAAGGAATTGAGAATCCAGATGCAAGGCGATTCAAAGTCTGGCAAAGTTACAATCGTTGATTGGGAAAAGGCATGGTCAAAGATTAAGCGTTCAATTGACATTCATAAAACACTTTCAGATATAGAGGAAAGTGGCAATACTGCGACCTATCATGCTTGTAATGTAACAGTTAGTAAACAGGTTAGAAAGGTTATCAAGAAGTTGAAGAAGAGGCGTTCACCAATAACGGGAATAATTCACGGGGCTGGTATTGAAGATTCAAAGATGGTTGCTGACAAAGATTGGGATACCTTCAACAATGTAATGTCTGTCAAAGTTGATGGCTGGCAGTCTCTAGTTAATGCCGTTAAAGACCATAGCTCAGAATTACGATATTGTTGTGCTTTTACATCAATTGCAGGCCGATTTGGCAATGGAGGGCAAGTTGATTATGCCGCAGCAAATTGTATTCTTGATGCTGAAATGTCACGCCTTGCACACACTGATTCAGAACCTCACGCTGTTGCTTTGGCGTGGACTGGTTGGCAAGATGTTGGGATGGCAACCCGTGGCTCGATTGAAAGGGTGTTCGAGGAAGCAGGAATTGAGACCGTATCAGTTGAGAAGGGAGTTTCCCTGTTCGTTGATGAAGTGATGAGAGGCGGTAAACGCAGAGTCGTCCTTGCAGGAAGTCTTGGAGTTCTGAATGATGATGGTTCTGACCGAGAGCCTCCACAACGATTACCACATGATGTTTCAGAGTTGTTAGCTGACGCCAAGCGCTTCCCGTTTGTAGACAAAGTTGTGGCCCACCAACCATTCGACTCACTATCATACGAGTGTACAATAGATGTCAATAGTTACCCATTCTTAGAAGACCATGCTATCGATGATGTCCCATATCATCCTGGGGTGATGGCTCTTGAAATGTTTTCACAAGGTGCACAATTGTTGTGGCCTCCATGCTCAGTAATAGGATTTGCAGGGGTGAGGTTTGGTTTGCCAATCAAATTACTAAAGCCCGAGCAAAAGTTGAGAGTAGTTTCCGAATTCTCACATCAAAACTCAGAAAATGTGTGGGTTAAATGCAGATTAGAATCAGATTTGATTAACAAATCTGGAGAGATATTTGGAGAGCCAAGAATACATCACAGATGTTTAGTTAGGATGCTAAAGAAAGATGCTGGCAGAGGGTTGTTGAAGTTACCATCAATTGGGACTCCTTCAAGAGGTGGTGTTGTTCTTGGATCAGATTTCGTGTACCAGCGATTCTTCCATGGGCCTAGATTCCAATCACATGGTGGGATATTGAGTGGATGTAGTATCGATGAGATGTTTGGTGCGGACGGCATTGCATTATCACGTCATCAGTTACCAAATACAAATCAATTCTCTTCTGAAGAAGTCACATTAGAATCCCAACCTATGTTGATTGAAGCATGTTTCCAGAACGCTGGAATGGTGGCAATGGAAATTGACGGTTTGCAATCTTTACCTGTAGGAATTGAGATGCTTGAGTTGATTAGAACTCCTGAAAAGACAGATTCACTAAGAATGCGCGCTTTGAGGAGAGGTGCAGAAGATGACGGAGTCACCGTTCACGATTGCTTGGTTGTGAACCAGGATGGCAAACCAGTTGTTTCTATGAAAGGGTTGCGATTGAAGGGCATGGCACCTATTTCAGAAAGCGATTCCTTTTCGTTGAATCGCAATTGAAAAATTGAATTTCCAATTGGTGAATGGGATGTGGGAACCGGCTTCAACCCCTCTTTTGTTGAATCTTCCAGAAACCGTTGAAGGCGAATTTCATGCGGTTTGGATGAAGACACGCAACCCCCCTCCATCAGATTCT
This sequence comes from Candidatus Poseidoniales archaeon, assembly GCA_012959435.1. Taxonomy (GTDB): domain Archaea; phylum Thermoplasmatota; class Poseidoniia; order Poseidoniales; family Thalassarchaeaceae; genus MGIIb-Q1. The sequence goes on along the minus strand of DUDF01000172.1, from coordinate 6,434 downwards.
ATACCAGATATTTCTCATCTCCATTTTGTAGATGCGATTGAGGCTCAGTCATTCAAAGTTGCAAAACGTGCAGAAGAACATGCGGCGGGTCGGTATCTTATCGCCCATCTCCTACAACAAAATGGATATGATGTCAAGGATTATCAAATTAAAAGGAATGAATACCGGAGACCAATTTTAATTGGCCCACAACCTCTTTCAATCTCTATCACACATAGTGGTGGACTAGCCATTGCGATTATTGCTCCAACTGAGTTATCAGTGGGAATCGATGTTGAACCTGATTCCGGTCGGCAACGCAATTTGTTACCACTTATGGCATCAGGAGATGAATTGACTAAACTTGAGGAAGCATGGGACCAAAATCCCGGTGCAGCAAGCACACTAACCAATTTGGTTTGGGTTGTAAAAGAAGCTATTCAGAAGGCCACAGGTCTTGGGATGGGTCTTGCACCACAATCTTTTGAGGTGCTAGACAAAGAAGTAATCACAATTAATTCTCAATTATATCGTATACATTCCTGGCAACCACTTCTTTCAGGTCAGGTGACCAATGTGGCTCTAGCCCATATCACAGATACAGCGTAGTAGTGTTACTCGCTAATCTCTGCATCAATTACACCCTCCTCACTGGCATCAATACGTTTTGCAAGCCAAAACGTGAAACCAATTGCAAGTATCCAAAGAGGCACATTTGCTCGGTAGAAAGTTTCGTAGGCAATAATGTCAGTTTTCCCTGAACTAATAAGGTACCCAAGTGCAAAGAATCCAGCCAGTATGCCGATAGATTGGCCTAAGAAAGCAACAAGGCTGGCCATACCGATTCCACGATTCCTCTCTTCATTGTTCGTGAATTTTGCCATCAAAGCATCATTTGACACCAACAGCATCGGGTAAATTGGGACCACAAAGATGAGTACAGCAATCATTGGCGGAAGGCCGATGCTGAAGATTGACCACAGAGTACCATAGGCGGCAGCTGACCAAAGCAAAACGGTCTGGGGCCCACGATCATCGCACACCTTTCCAATTACCGCGTACAAAATTAGGACAGCAATCACAGCCCATGCTTCTAACAAGCCAGTGAAGTCAACATCAAACCCAACAACTTCGAGGTAACGCAAGGCAGTTAGAACAACAGCACCACGTGGAATTGCAACCAAGATTACTCCTAAGAGACAGAGAAGTGCCCATTTACTTTCAAAGCGAAGCATGCCTCTGAACATTGACATTTTTTCAGAAATTGTTAACTTAACCACATCAGGTTTCTTACCACCTTTCAACATCCATACCGGCCAAGAGAATTCATCACCTTCAAATTGTAATATCATCCACGCACCAAATAGTAAGGCGGGAACTGATACCCCCACTATACCTAGCATCGCAAATGTGGTGCTAGTGGGTAATAGAGTCACATACAATTTACTGCACAACATTGAACCAATTGCTGCTGCAAAGGATGCGAATGCATACAGCACTCCAAGGAACTCACCCTTTTGTTCAGGGTACCATTCTGTTCCGACTGCAACTCCCATGCGCACGGCTGAGAATAGAGCAACCTGTAAAGCTGAGACAAGGATATAACCCTCAAGAGGCAGGAACGGGAATGTTAACATCAGTAAACTTGCTCCAATGATTGCAAATGCCATCAGTTGCTTACGATGGCCCCATTTATCAGCAATTGCACCCCAAATAGGGCCAAAAGCCCCAAGTGCAAAAGCAAGTAAACAAAGGTGGAGAATTACGATATCCTCCGACGCCCCCAACTCTCGTGTGTGGAAACTGTAGAGTATCAGTGCATTGTTTATTCCAGCAATTAAAAATGTAGTAGCCACAATCAGGCGTTTTAAATCACCTTCTTTACCTGGTCCATGCCCTAACTCCTTTCCATTCTCCTCAAGTGTTTCAAATCGTCCTTTGAGCCAAAATCCAACTCCAATGAGAACTGGTATTGTTAGGAAAAACAATGTGGTTTTGAGCCCACTAGATAGGATGCTCGGCCCCTTTGGGTCCATCATTTCTATAACTTGATTTGTCATTCCGTGGAGTCCTGACGAATCATTCCACATCACATGGGCTGAGAGGATTACTCCATCTTCCCACTCTTCAATTTCCCAGCGGTAGATTCCGCTGTCTGACTTGATGCCCTCTCCATTCGGTTCAATGATGAGTTCATTTCCTCCGTCATCAGCGTGTAATACTAGGGTTCCTTTTTCAAGTTGGTTTTCATCAAGAGCCCAACGTGCTTGAACAGCCCAAACTAATTCACTGCGTGAGTAGTTCTCTCCATCACCCCTGAATGGGGTACCTTCATTCTCAAGGTAAGGGTCATCAATTTGATACATTCCTGCAGAGATTGTTAGATTTGTTGGAGTTTCGGCTGAGCCCCAGTGGATTGTGCAATCACTATTCTCTATTAATGGAGTAGCGCCGCTATTGACAGTCCAGCGGATTGAAAGAGTTTGGTCAATTGAAATGTTATCTGGTAAATTCCCACCCGTGAAATCAATACGTTGTTTTACTTCAGAAAGTGTAATCCCGCCACTATTAATTTGGTCTAATTCGGTGCCATCAATGAACAGGAAGAGGTCAATATCAACCTGGGCATTACCACTTGCCCAAAGTGAGAAATTCCAATCTTCACTTCCAATTGGAGCATCACGAACGAAACTAGGAGTGGTAAGAGTCGGACCATCGGATGAAAAAGAACCGAAACCCAAGGGGAAATTGTGAGTGTACATCTCGGCCCGCTCAACGAGTTCGGGAGATAGCGTATCTTGACTATATGCGAATAGTCTAGTCATCCGCATTTCCGGTTCATAATCCACATCAGGAGGAAGCACCTCTTCCTGAGCAATAGCCAATGGTAAGGCAAGGGTTGACAATATCAAAATGAGGCTGATAACAATGATTTTCTTCATTTTCACTCCTCCTCATTCGCTTGGTTTGATGGGATGGTGGAGATTCTATCTTCTCTACTAGGATAGAAGACGAGCAATATTCCGAGGAAAAAGAATAGTGGGACAATAAAAACAGCCATTATATTGATGCCTAGTTTTGGAAGTACAATATCCCATAATGGCACATTCACGGGTAGAAATAGAAAGATGAAAGCGACTCCAACCCAGTTTCGGCCTCTCATAATTTGAGGTGCGGGGGCTACTAAACATCAAGCCTCCCATAGACGCGGTTAAGTCTAAGATGTCGGTCGGCGGGCTACGCGTTCGTGATGTAGGGGTAGCATCAGAGGTTTCCAACCTCTTCGCCCGGGTTCAAATCCCGGCGAGCGCATTGAGATTCTAGCGATATGTCCGACTTTAGTTACACTGCTAACCGTTGGTAGTTGCAGATTATACCGGATGAATTACTCAAGCATCGCCTTCGACACGAGGAGCTAGGAAATATACAACATTAGCACCGCCATCAGCGAATTCAAATTCTAAACGAAGTGGATAGTTTTCGCCAAACCTAGCAGTCACTTTATCGACAGTTGATTCTATTCGCTTGGCTAATGGGAGTAGATATTGCAAACTGTACTGACTCTTGACAGGGCTATCACAATTTAATTCCTGTAATTCTCCAGCGTCATAACTCACATTAACTGCATCTGACTCACCAGTTACATTGACACTGAATCGTGTCTGGTCAATTGAAAATGTGACTAAGTCACCAACTTGATCTGCTGCCTTCAAAGCGCGGGCAAATTTAGCACCAGAAAGGCTGACTGAGATATCAGTATCAAGTTCAGGGACTTTCGGCTCTTGCATATTTTGGCGGTCAAGTGGGCGAATAGTTCGCTCAATTTCACCAACTTGAAATTCAACTTTACCAACGCTGTCATTGTAGTTGATAACAATCAAATCACCTGCGCCAGCAAGTTGTACTAGTTTGGAAATTTTTGACAATTCCAATCCTAGAACTGATTCTGTTACTTCATATGATTCAAAGGCCGCAGAGTCAACTTCCATCTGAATCATTGCTACGTGGCTAGGGTCTACGACCCTCACCACGAGTTTATCATCTTCAAAATTAAAGCGAGCCTCCTCCACCAAAGTTGACAATATGTCCACTATCATTCTGAAGGTTTCTGTTCGGGCTGTTATGTTCATCATGTCGGTCCCATACCCCTGCGATGTAACGTGTCTTTCAAAGAAGGCTCAAAAGGCTTCGCTATGCGAGGGGCATCAAAAATGACCCGATTACGATTCAAAAGTCGCTCTAATTGCGTTGAGCATCTCGCTCTGCAAGTGGTCGGCCAATTCGCAAAACATCAACATCTATTGTTGTCTTATCGTTTTGCATGAGTTCTCGGCATCGATCCATGACATCCTCATTCATTTCACCAGCGAATGAAAAGAGAGGCGCAAAACCTTCCTCGCCTCTGTCACGGTCCCCCATGTTTTCTCTTTGGTGGTGCTCACGTGGAGGTTGTGGGTGCACTACTTCGGTACCCCGTGGATTAACTTTAATCACAGTAGTTGAGCCATCCTCACTAGTTCGAATAATCTCGTACTCAATCCAGTCGCCGCGGGTACGAGTGATGATGATTGTTCCATCCTCAAGAATTTCAAGGTCTAACGCCGCCATTTCCTCTCTAACCCGGTCGTGCTCAACAATGTCAGTTTGGTTCTGTTCAACCTCATCAGTCGTGTCCCAGCCGTGGTTTCTAAGGAACACAGCGAATCCATCCTCAGTTAGGACTTCCTCAGTAACTGTGCCATCTGCGCTAACAATTCGAATTACATACTCACCAGATGCAGTTCTAGAAACTACAATGTTGCCAGGTAGATGCCAGTCAATATCAACATCTGTGTTGTCTGAATTATTGTCAGTTGACTCATTGTTTCCATCATTATTTGCTTGGCGTCCTGTAGCTGCATCACGGTCTCTTAGCGGGGTTTCTACTTCCCAGGCCCAGTCATTTCGGTCAGGCATATTGCTCTTCATTTCTTTACAGCGCTCTAACCAAGCAGATTCACTCTTTTCTAGAGTTAAACCGGCCTTCTTTTCGTCGCTGTTTGCAGCGTCATTACCGCTATCACCGGCAGCGGCAGTATCATTCATCTCAAGGGATGACATAGATGCCATGCCGCCCAAAACTAGTAGCATTACTAGAAGAATACTTAGCGCGCCGTTTAATCGAATTCCTGTTCCTGAAGTCATGTTGACCAATTGTTGAGAGGTGGGGTCACCTTCAAAACTTTGCGCAAAGGGGTATGACCCCTAAAGGGGGTCAAATTATGCTGATTAGTTTTTTTTCAACCTTGGTATTTCATCCAGTGATTAGTTTGTTGATCCCTATGCCACCAAGTCCCTGAGTTAGGGGGGTGTTCGAGATACTCGTATCCATCTTGCTGCATTTTTCCAACCTGTGATGGGTGTGGAGTTGATGCTACCGTAGGTGCACCTGATGTAGGGTAGGAATTAAGTGGCTGAGAACTTCTAGTTGGCATCCCTGCTCCACTAAATTGTAGGTTACTTCGTGGTTCGTCAAATAGTAATTCATCCCCATCATCGCCGTCATCCTTTCCTCGGCGCATGATTGTAATAGCGGCTACTAAGACAACAACACCCACAACACCAAGAATTCCACCTATCACTATTGGTGAACTGATTATTCCACCTGATAATCCAGCCGCTGGTTTTTCACACCCAGTACTGTCTATTTCAGTTCCTGCGGGTGTGCTTACACAATTGTCATTTTCATTTGCAATCCCGTCTGCATCGTTATCAAGAAGAGTATCGCATCCATCAGCGATTTGGTCATTATCAATGTCAATACTATCATCATGTCCTGCACACTTGTCATCAACATCTGCTACTCCATCAGCATCAGAGTCAATGAGATTATCACATCCGTCAGCAATTCCATCTCCATCTAAATCAACGCTGTCATCATGTCCTTCACAGGTATCATTAGAGTTGGAAACTCCGTCATTATCTGAATCAATGATATCATCACAACCATCTGGTTTTCCATCGGCGTCAATGTCAACATTGTCATCATACCCTGGGCATACTTCAAATGAATCAGCAACGCCATCTCCATCTGAATCAATAATTGTGTCACATCCATCGACGATTCCATCTTGATCAACATCAATTGTGTCATCGTAACCCATGCATTCATCTACAGCATCAGCAACACCATCAAAGTCGCTATCGACTATGTTGTCGCACCCATCTGGAACTCCATCTTGGTCAACATCAATGCTATCATCATGGCCTGGACAGAGGTCAGCTGTATTGTTGACTCCATCTCCATCATTATCAATCAGCGAATCACATCCATCAGGAATGCCATCCGCATCAACATCAATGCTGTCATTGTATCCCGGGCATTGATCCATTGCATCCGAGACTCCATCATTGTCAGTATCTTTCTGACTTGCAGAGCATCCTTGCCATGGGGGTTCAGTATCAGCGGTCTCGTT
>DUDF01000171.1 GCA_012959435.1 Candidatus Poseidoniales archaeon | reverse complement strand
TCGTTATTAATATCACCAGCAGATGAAACAGTACCTCCGAATTTATCTCCCCCTCCTTCACCCGCATCTGACCAATTTGCAGCCGAATATGTGCGATTGCCGCCATAGAAAATGTAAGAAACACCAGTTGCAAATCCCAAACTGTTAGTTGCGCCTGTAGCCCCAATAAGAAGGTCAGAACATCCATCACCATTGACATCACCGGCATTTGCTATTGCTGAGCCAAATCTATCCCCACCAGCACTTCCGGTCAAATTGTAATCAGGGAGAGATGAAATCCCCATTCCTGAGCCCCAAAAGATGTCAACTGCGCCAATTTCAGCATTTGCAGCCGGTCGGCTAACAATCAAATCATCAATACCGTCACAATCAAAGTCAAGGTCATTTATAGCTTGAGTTGCGTACTCATCACTAACTGCACCAGTTGTCAAAGTCTCAATTGATGGAGAAAGTCGCCCATTCTCTTGACCAGTCAAGTCTCGTACAATGGTTAACTCTGAAGAATTTGAAGACCCGTAAACATACTGGATATTTCCGGTTGATGGATCCTTGGCAAAAGACATGGCTGGCCCAAGGTCTTGGCCTGCAGTTAGAGTTGTGAGTGTCCAGTTACCATCTGTACCTAAAATCCCATGAATCATTTGTGTGGTGTCTAAATTTTGATAAAAGATATTCAAAGAATCATCTGGGTCAAAATATGCATCGTATTGGGCACCAACCCTCGTGCCCACTAACAAATCTTGATGGGTCCACCAAGTAGTGTATGAGGAAAAATGAAGACCATTGTTAGAATCTAACCAAAGCACATTATCCGCACCATCCGAGTCGAGCAATAGGGTGATTTTTGAGACATTAGTCTCATTTTCAATCGTTCTCATGTTCCAGAGTCCACTGGCTCGCTGATATGCAACCTTGAGAAATCCAGATTCGTTTGTGTAAGCAATATGCAATAGTTCCCTTTCATCAACAACGATTGAGCATTTCTTTCCAAGTTCTACACCGCCTGTATCAACTTGAGTAAGACTTGTGGAACCACCAAATTCGAGTGTTGCAATCCACACACCTCCTGAGTCCTCGTGTAAACATCCTCTTGCCCGGCCTCTGTCGTCTCGTGAAAGTTCTATCTCGTCGAAAGTTAGGGATGTATTGAGACTGGTTGTTTGCCAGACGTCCATGCCCCTAGTTGAATCAACTAGCCAATCTGATGCGTTGATAATCATCGTTTGTCCAGCGAATTGTTCCCCATTACCATTCGAAAATGAAGTACTAGGCGCTATCACCTGATTTTGCTCTAGAGATGTTTCGTCACTTTGCGATATTGACAGAAGCGGAGTCACGACTGAAAATAGTAATAAAAGTACCAAGACTGAAGGAAGCAACAACTCTCTGCTTGCTACTCGCTCGGCCCCCATGGGGCCGATGGAAACATCGTTCCTGTAAAAGGGTAGTCAATAGATGTGGTAACCTTTAGACTAGTAAAACGAATAAGTCGGTAGCCAATGGGACAATCGTGGAAGTAGATGTGACCCTACTGGTGATGATACCGCCCTTGCAACCTCATGCAAAGTGGCTTCGAGAGTGATTGCAGTTGATGGTGGAGTCCGACATCTAAGACACCTGAATATTATCCCCGATGTCATTGTTGGTGACCTTGATTCAGCAAGCGATAGTGACCTTGATTGGGGGCAAGAAAATGGCGCTGAAATCATCCACCTAAAAGACCAGGATACAAGTGACCTTGCAAAGGCACTCAACCTATGTAATGAACGCAAATGGTCACACATCCAAATC
>DUDF01000170.1 GCA_012959435.1 Candidatus Poseidoniales archaeon | reverse complement strand
GCGGGTGCTGCACTAGTGGCAAATAATCACAGTCGTAAAGATCAGTGATTTTAACTAACTCGATGTTCTTAATCAAACTACATCTCAAGCGGTGTTTGCGTCGGTATTCCACTTCTTGATGAATTGCTTCTTAGTCATACCATGTTGCTCACCATTTAGTCTAGAGTTAACCCCACCAACAGTAAGATTGAAAATGTCTTCAGCGATACTCTTCTTGGTCATTTTTACATCGTCGAATAGTTCAACTCCACAGACGGCAATCATTGCCAGCAGCATTCGAGCCTTCTCTTGTGCCATAGGGCCGTCACCATCTGAATCAAGCACATGAATTCTCTTAGTGAACCACTTTAGCAACTTTTCAGCATGCTGAATTTTGTGTTGCCTGATGTACTCCCTCATCTTTTGTTCAAATGCTTCAATGGCGTTTCGTCGAGAATTTTTCATCCCATCTTTCGGGTCAATTGATGACACCTGGTCTCGGAAGAGATTGACAAGTCTTCTCTTGATAATCTTCACTGCCTCGGTAACATCGTTCCTGCTGAGGTCGAGTTCATCAGCATCTTTTTGCCAGTACTGGTAAGGTATCCAACCAAGGTCTGAAAGGATTCTCATGGTTGCTATTGCACTGACTCTGATAATGTACGTTGCATCCTTGTCCTTGTCTTTATCCTTGGACCCAATGAATCTCATTTGATTAAGTGGCAATTTGCCGTGCCCATCTCCTTCTCCTTCTTTGGTATAGCATTTCTTCAGAATAGGAATGGCGGCTCTAGCCACATCATTAGAACCAGAAATATTCTTGATTTCATCAAGGATATCGTTTGCTCTTACGTTTCGTCTTGAATGTGCTCTCTGATCTGGCCGTATGATGTTCCCAAGACCATTTTTTCGCGCCTCTTTTTTGTCGAAATGGGTTCGTCGGGTGGTTTTCCCTCCCACGTTGTCATTACGCTGAGCGCTCATGTGAGCATTTTCACCGACCTGCCCACTTGGGTGCCCAGTATCTATTTGATAGTCATCAAGCACCGTGCCACAGTCATTACAGACAACCTCTCCTCGACTCTCGTCGTGATCAAGGTCTCTGCCACTACATTCCGTACATTTTGTCATATTATTTTCACTCATTTCCATTTCACCTTTTTGTGTCAACTAATAATCTGCCTTGAAGTTAGTCATGTGTTTATCCGTTCTTGTTCTGAATAACTGATTATCCCATTGTTGAATATTATCGCTAGTCAGATGACGGATAATCGTTATTTTCACCTCTTGGACACCGATTCTTAGTCTATTACCGCAGTGATAGCAGCCCCTCTTAAAGGCACCGGTTATGTAACATGAATAATTCATGTTCAATAATAGTAGAAACTCTTAGTGTGCGATTATATTGATTAAATCTTCAACAGTTCTCAATATCACATCATCCCCAGAGCAGTAGGCTCGTGTAACTCAAGGTCCATAAACAGTTCGCAACTTCACTGTTGGGTGTAAATTTCTTAGGGGTTTTTATAGGGTGATAGTCACGACAGAAAGGACTCGAGTAACATCGCCGGTTAATCCTTCAAGAGCCGTCACACTCGCATACACAAGGTAGGGGGCTGAGAGTAGTGCAGGAAGCAAGTAATTTCCAAACAATTACGATGGAAGAGATTCCACCAGCGTATACTCCTGAATGGCTAACCTCTCATTATTTGCTACAAATGCAGGACCCACGACCCCTAAACCGTGGAGGTCCTGCGCAACTTCTCACAATTCACCCAACCGAGTCTGGACGGCGAGCTACTTTGAACCGCTT
>DUDF01000169.1 GCA_012959435.1 Candidatus Poseidoniales archaeon | reverse complement strand
AGGTTTGGGACCATCCGTTCAGAAATGAAGGTGCCCATTTCGGTGGATATTGTGAAAAACACTAGGGTGGTTCATCACAGCGAAAGCGGGGATGAACATTCATCGGGAAGAACATGGACCACTACTCATCATGGAATTGATATCATGGTTGATTTGGTTGGACAAGGGCCGAAAGCTGTGCTCTTCTTAGAAGGTGGGGATGCTAGAAATCAATATGACTTGATGCTAAGGCAATTATTCACTACTCTAGGTGTTAATCCCCCGCCCAGAGAAACCGATAGTGAGGACTCTCAGGTGATTGATGATGACCCGTTCGCGGTTCGACAAACAGATACTGATGATGTGTTCTCAAGATAAGCGAATTAATTAGACAATTTTCACAGACCGAAAAGAACGGGTATCTAAGGCCCCTCCGCTAATTGATAGTCATGCCTGAGGGGAGCAAGCCGTGTTTCGCATTTTTGTTGCTCAAAGAGCATCCCTATGGCCGTGAAATGCTCGCACAAATCCTCGCGGAAGGATTTGTTCCAACAATAATCATTAGTGAAGATTCTGGAATCGCTGATGAAGAAAGAGAGAAATTCCTTGACCGCATCTCTGGCAACCCTATTGCCCCAACTATTGAATCCCAACTGGCAGAATTAGAATCTGATGGAATTGAAGTCCTTCACGTGAATGTACCCATTCACAATTCTGAAAATGTTATGCCTCACATTTCTGATATGGAGCTAGATCTAATTGTGTTCGGGGGAACTAGAATCATTCGTGGTGAAATTCTTGACCATCCAAAAGACGGCGTAATCAATAGTCACCCTGGTCTCTTACCTCACTGTCGTGGCTCAGCAAGTCCTGCATGGTCGGTTTATCACGACATCCCGATTGGCTCTTCAACCCACTTCTGTGACAATGGAATTGACACTGGAGAACTGCTACTAACCCGTGAAATCTCTGTCACCAAGGGTACGACTTACGAAGACCTATGCTACGATACATTGGTGCTAGCCGGCGTGCTAATGAAAGATGCGTTATTGGGCTATGAGAGCGGGAAATGGAGTGAAATACGCCACCCGCAAGGTGAAAGCGAACACCCTACCTTCCGTAATGCACCCGATGAGGTTTTACAGGTAGTGCGGGAAAAACTAGCAGACTTTACTTATGCTCACTACGTTGATTAAAGGAGATGAAAAAATGCAGAATATATCCCCACTTGCGAACGATGCCTTTGATGGCCGCCATGCTATTGTTTGTGGGGCATCGGCTGGAATTGGCCGCTCAACAGCCCTAACATTAGCCGCTGCTGGTGCTGAATTAACACTGATTTCTCGCTCAGCAGACAAGTTGACTGCTCTAGCAAACGAATGCCACAATGCTGGCTCCCCTACAGTCCATGTTTTGCCGATAGATTTGGAGGATGGGCGGGCAATTGATGCTTTGATCCCGGCCCATCTGAAAGAATTTGGTCCAGCACATATTCTCATCAATAATGCGGCTGGACCTCCTTCTGGTCCACTTTTGGATGCTACAGATGATGATTTTCTCAAACCTCTAAAACGCCATCTTTTCGCTGCTCAGCGAATGGTGAGGCACTGCCTCCCTGGAATGGAGGAACTACAGCATGGCAGGATTGTAAATATCATCTCAACCTCAGTTCGTGAACCGATTGCCAATCTTGGGGTTTCCAATACCGTGAGAGGAGCAATGGCTGGCTGGTCAAAAACCCTAGCAACAGAACTTCCCCCTTGTGTAAGTATCAACAATATCTTACCTGGATTCACAAATACTGGTAGACTTGATTCACTAGCCAAACAAATATCTGAGACAAGAGGGGTTACACCAGACGATGTACGTTCTACATGGCTTGCAGGAGTACCTGCTGAACGCTTGATTGAACCTGAAGAAACCGCTGCAGCAATCGCCTTCCTCTGTTCTGATTCTGGCGGTGCAATTCGTGGTGTTTCACTTGCTGTTGACGGTGGCAGAATGCGCTCAATCTAAGGTGAAGAAATGGAGTTTGATATTTTCTTTTCGATATCGCAGACGCCAGATTCTACTGGCTATTGCCCCGATGAGCAAACAATGTATTCCAACTATATTGAACAGTTGAAACTTGCAGATAATCTTGGATATGGAGTTGCTTGGATTGCTCAGGCCCACCTATCTACTGAAGTTCAGAAACGCAACCAAAACCCAGTCATCCCACATTGGGAAGGAGAAGTTGGTTTGTGTACCGATTTTTTCCAATTGGCAGCCCTTTCATTCGCTGAAACTAAGCAAATTGAAGTTGGCTCTGCAGTGCTTTCGATTCTAGCTAATGGTGGACCAATAGCAGTTGCTGAAAGAGTGGGCAACTTTTGTGCGCTACAGGAATTAAGAGGTGATTCAAGAAAATTACACATTGGGTATTCTGCTGGAAGATTCCAATTCATGGCATCACCATACGGCGTAATCCCTCGTGATGCTGTGGAGAAAGTAGCATGGCCTGCTCTACGCGGTCAAATCTTTTGGGAAGCGAGTGAAATATTCCTACGCTTGCTAAACGGTGAAGCATTCTCATCTGATTCGGTACGGAATACAATCCTCAGTAGGGATAACTTCCGCAGTGATGAAGATTGGCAAGCAGTACAAGATGCGGCAATTGATGACAGAGGATTGCCCGAGCCGCCTCAAGAAATTGAAATACCTCGTCATTATCAATTTGAAGAAATCAAATGTATCCCACAAAATTGGAATCGAGACCTTCTGTCCCTAACTCTTGGAAGTCACGAACCGGCTTTACAAATTGAGGCAAACAAGTACCGTCCAGTTCAAGTTTTCAACCTATCAATAACCTCTCCAGAACTCATTGAAGCAACCCATGACAGAATGACTAAATCCTACCACGAAAGTGGAGGGGAATGGCAGAGAAAGATGATGCCGAGAACGGTTATGGTATTCTTGAATAATGAAGAAAACCTCACTCCTGAAGAGCGGTCAACTGCTGCAAAAATAGATGCAAAAGCCACTCTTGACTCATACTGGAATGCTCTTGAGGGAACAATTGACCCTGCAAAAGTTTCCAGAGCCGCAAATAATGCTGTTATTGGAAACGCCGCAGAAGTTGCCACCCAAATCGTTGAAAGATTCCACCCCGACGACCGTCTCATGCTGTGGTTCGATTTCTTCCGCCACGACTCAGCCCGAGTTCAGCGCGACATGGCTGCATTCATCAATGAAGTCGCACCCTTAGTAAATGGAGATGAGTGACTTGACTGGACCTAACCCCTCCTCAGTGTCCCCTGGCCGACCCGGTTCAGGCGTGTACCCAACTAACCCTCTTGGAGAAATGCACGAAGGGATACCTACTGGGCGAGACGTAGAGTGGGAGCCACTAGTTGATTTCCGCCGCAATGATGTTTCTGAGAATACAATTCATGGCGCTGTTGCATGGGCTCATGGAAACGAAGTAATCCACTCTTTTGGAGGAAATGTCCTCTGTTATGGTCGCTCAATGATGAAACCTCTGATGATGAAAACATTCGCTGATGTCCTAGATAGTGAGCTCACTAGTGAGCAAAAAGCAATTTCTTGTTCATCCCATAATGGTGATACCGAGCACGTTGCGGCGGCGCAATCAATTCTCAATGAATCCGAATGGGGATTGATGCAGTGCCCATTAGATGTGCCTCTGATTCAATTCGGACGACAAGTCCGTCGCCCTCGACGCTGGTTCCATACTTGTTCTGGAGAACATGCGGCTATACTCAAAGCACTTCGCTTGAAAGGAATTAATCGAGCCGGTTACACTCTTCCACAATCAGAATGGTTTCCATTATTCATTGAAGTTCTCAGAGGTTTCCTTGGACAACCAGACTGGAATCCTTTACGAGTAGCAAAAGATGGATGCGGTTTACCAACGGTTTCCAACACCGTCAATGAATTGGCAGTAATGTTTGCTGGCTTAGCTGCAACAAAGGATGACGATTGGATATGGGAATCAATGTGCAACCACCCAGACCTTGTAGGCGGATTCAATCGTCTTGACTCAACCATCCTAAAATGCGGTGAAGGAAAGGTGTTGGCAAAAGAAGGCGCTGACGGACTTTTAGGTCTCTCAGTAATTCATCCAAAATATCCGAAAGGCCTAGGAATCACTGTAAAAATCGCACATGGGTGGAATGCTCAAGCAACTTGGTATGTCGCCAGAGCCGTTCTTGGTGTGCTCGGAATTGAGTTGAGAAATCCATACCCGCTACATCGGCAAAAAGCGTTTATCGTACCCGGTGTTGTACCTCCAAACCTCCTCAAAAATCTCGAAACAGTGGCTACTTGGGATGAATGGGATCCAGACAGTGACCGATGGTACTACGACTGGCGGCAATACTCAGCTACGTCAAACCATGTAGGGACACCGGATGAACATAATTCGGAATGAGGTGAAAAAATGGGCGATGAGTGCTGCGATTCTGGATGCAAACCCTGTGTTTTGGACCCTGAAGATGGTGACATACCGGACCTGCTGAACTACATATCTGGAGAGTTTCACCCAGCACAGTGTGATGAATGGCTGAATGACCTCTCCCCTGCAACCGGGATGAGAATTGCTAGAGTTCCTAAATCAGATGTTGATGACATCAATGCGGCTGTAAATGCCGCCCGTGACGCTTTGCCGGAATGGTCATCTCTGAGTCACTCTAGTAGGGCAGATTGGCTAGACAAAATTGCTGATGCTCTTGAGCAACGCAGCGAAGAAGTCGCGCAACTGGAATCACTTGACACCGGAAAACCGATTTCTTTAGCACGAAATGTTGACGCCACAAGATCGGTTGACAACTTCCGATTCTTTGCAAATGAAGTGAGAAACTTTGAGGCTGAAACTTTTGATATGGAAAATGCCACCAATCACGTGGTCTACAAACCAGTTGGCGTTGCAGGTTTGATTACCCCTTGGAATCTCCCACTCTATTTGTTGAGTTGGAAGGTAGCACCTGCATTAGCGATGGGGAATACAGTTGTAGCGAAGCCATCTGAAATGACACCGATGACAGCAAGTTTACTGGCTGAAATCATTGATGATGTTGGTTTACCATCTGGTGTCTTTAAT
This sequence comes from Candidatus Poseidoniales archaeon, assembly GCA_012959435.1. GTDB lineage: Archaea > Thermoplasmatota > Poseidoniia > Poseidoniales > Thalassarchaeaceae > MGIIb-Q1. The sequence goes on along the minus strand of DUDF01000169.1, from coordinate 5,449 downwards.
CTTGTTCACGGGCGTGGTGATGAAACCGGATCCGCCCTTACTAGTCACCCAGATGTTGACCTCATATCCTTCACAGGCGGCACTGCAACTGGCGCCAAAGTAGCATCAGCAGCCGCATCGACATTCAAGAAATTAAGCCTTGAACTAGGTGGCAAAAATGCCACCATTGTTTGTGCTGATGCTGATATGGAAAAAACCGTAGCCGGAGTAGTAAGAGCAGGATTCCTAAATCAAGGACAGGTCTGCCTTTGTGGCTCAAGAATTCTAATTGAAGAGAGCATTTACGATGAATTTGTCAGCCAATTTCTAACAGCTGTAGAAGCGATGAAAATTGGTGACCCTGCTGACCCTGAAACCGACCTTGGAGCGCTCATATCAGCAGACCACCTCAACAAAGTTAGCAGTTACATTGCACTGGCCGAAGAAGAAGGTGGTGTCATCCTAACCGGAGGGAATACACCTGAAGAAATCCCTGAGCAATTTGAACATGGAAACTGGCTCTCTCCGACAGTAATAGATGGCCTGTCACCAAACAGCAGGTGTGCAACTGAGGAGATTTTCGGACCAGTCGTAAGCATCCACGCATTTAGTGATGAGGATGAGGCTCTTGAAATCGCCAACGCAACCCAATATGGCCTCGCAGGAAGTGTATGGACTTCAGATCTCGAAAAAGGCAGGAGAATTGCTGAGGCAATGGATACCGGAATGGTTTGGGTGAACACCTGGCTACACCGTGACCTACGCACTCCATTTGGAGGGGTTAAACACTCAGGAGTTGGTAGGGAAGGAGGGCGCTGGAGCCTGTCTTTTTACTCACATGCAGTTAACATATGCATCCACCACGGCTCCTGATGGCTTTGATTATCCCCCTCTGTAACGACTCATCTAAGTCAATCTGAGGTCACAACTTCTAATGGCCTGTGTGGGGGCGGCATGACATGGTCAGCATACCAACTTGGCATATTACCACCTTTGAATCGCTGATGCTGGTTCTTCTCGCTTCATTTCTTGTCCCAATCATAATATCTCGCTTCAAGCGAATAGAAATGCCAATTGTTGTCGGGGAAATTATTGCTGGGATGATTCTCGGACCTAGCCTCTTAGGAATTATTGATGGTCAAGGAGAGATTTTGCTATTCTTTCGTAAATTTGGGCTTGGATATCTAATGTTCATCGCCGGAATGGAAATTGATTTCACGATGATTGGAAAAATCTCTAAATCTGCTGGGGAAGCAAAAGCAAAAATGATGTCACATCCATTATTTCTTGCAAGTATTACTTTTTTCTTGACATTACTCCTTTCAGTAATCATTTCTAAGGGATTAGAGGAAAGGGAATTAATAGAAAACCCTTGGATGTTCGCTCTAATTTTGTCAACTACATCTCTAGGAGTTGTTCTCCCTGTACTGAAAGAAAAGGGGCTTTCTGAAACATTATTTGGCCAAACAGTGTTGATGTCTGCACTTTTCGCTGATTTCCTCACTATGCTTCTAATCTCTATTCTAGCCACTTACCTAGAAGGTGGAATCAATATTGAAATGATGTTGGTTTTCTTCCTATTCCTAGCATGTGCAATACTCTACAGAACTGGAATTGTTGCACAACAGAGTACACGAATAAACAAGTTATTTGATGATTTATCTCACGCAACTGCACAAATAAAATTACGCGCAAGTCTAGCAATATTCGTGGGATTCATTGTTTTAGCTGAGTTTCTAAATGCCGAGATGATTCTTGGTGCGTTTGTCGCTGGTGTAGTTATCTCTCTGCTTACTACATCTCCAGATAGAAAGGTGGAGAAAGATTTGGAGGCGTTTGGGTTCTCCTTTTTCATCCCCGTATTCTTCGTCCTTGTTGGGGTTGGATTCGACATTCGGGAATTAACTGCATCAAATGAAGCATTGTTGCTCGTACCAGTTCTTCTAGTTGCAGCACTAGTAGTAAAGTTCATTCCCACGCTATTATTCCGAATTTCATTCACTTGGACTGAAACTATTGCAGCTGGGTCTCTTCTTTCTGCAAGATTATCCCTAATTATTGCAGCATCACTGATTGCCCTAGATTTGGGTATCGTCACGCCTGCTGTCAACTCCGCAATCATTCTAGTTGCTATTATCACCGTTACACTTTCACCAATACTGTTTAGTCAATTAATGCCAAATGGAAAATCTGAAGAAGAGTGATTTTCTTTTCTGTTCCCAATAACTAATTATTCCTCGATAACCAATCCTAACAGGGGTAATCATCAAATCGGCTCTGCGAGCCGCCCCAATCATGGCAAACCCATATTGGGTCATGATGGGAATAATTCTCCTGATGACTCCAGCAATCTGCTGGCTATTCACACTCCACCGAAAGGAGATGCGAACACCGCTATCAAAAATTGGAAATATGATTCATAACCACCGATATTACCTTCACATTATGGGATATGTTGTCATCATTATTTGGAAAGGAGCAACTGACAAACTGAATGAGCCAATCAAGTATGCAACGGGACATTGGACTGACTGGGTGTATGCTATTGAAGGAGAGCCGACATTATGGATTCAACAAACCTTTGAGAACTCAACTTTGACCGACTTTCTAAACTTTCATTATCTATTCATTTACCTATTCTTAATTTATGTCACGACTGTTTACTATGCCTACTCAGGTGAGCGAGATATGACCGACAAAGTGACCTTGAATTACTTGTTAATCTATGCTATTGCTGTACCATATTACCTGTTTTTCAATGTTGAAGTCACATCTTCATGGATACCGGAAATGAAAGCACTCCTCTACCATGACGGGATGTATACTGCATTCTATGTAAGCCACGACCCGCTAGATAATGCCGTTCCTTCACTCCATGTTGCAATTCCTTTCGGTATTTTACTTCTAAATTGGATGCATTGCCGAGAGCGCGGAATAAAACTCAGAGATTGGGCTCACTGGAGATACCATGTTTTCATTTTGGCTAACACTATTTTATTCATATTCACGATTCTCTATCTTGGTATCCACTGGGTTATTGACATTCCATTAGGGATGATTGTTGGTGGGATTGGCGCTCTTTTCATCCACCAAATTCAACCTCGACTCCGCAATGATTACGGAAAATTGTTTGAAGGAATTAGCCTGAAGAGATGGCGCTCTCACCTAACCGTTGAAGGAATAGTAACTATTTTGATGGTTCTAATCTTGATGAGTGCTGTAAATTACCAAGCTGACACAAATGATGAACGCCCATCATTCCGACTAGGACCAGGTGATTCGACCTTCGAAATTGTACAGAAATTAGATCATTACGAAACCGTTGAAATGAATATTACGAATTGGCATGAAAGTGAAACACTGCAGGTTATTCTAATTATTACTGAAAACTCTGTTGAACAGATGGAATCTGGTGAAATCAATTGGCAAGCGTTGAGTGAAGAATGGGCGGTAATTGAAGCGGCACCAGGAGAATCAATCCAATTTCTGGTGAATCAACCTAAAGTCTACCACATTGCAATTTTCCATCATCCCGGAAATGGTGATTCTGGAATAATGGAAATCAAGGTTGACAACAATTATGAAAGTTCAGATAAATCTCTGACAGACGCATATTTACTATCAATCCCCTCGTTATGGATTACAGGTTGGGTAGTTCACCGACTATGGAGAATGAAAAAGAATGGTGTACATTGGTTAACTTCCACCCCATCACATGCTTGGCTAAGTAACGGTGAAAACGAATAATTACCCAAACCACTGTTCTAAACATCCTTACATTTAGATGGCAAAATGAGCCATAATCCCACCGAGAATTAATGCAACAGCGCCCCCAAGCCCAAGCCAAATACCAGTTCGGTAAGGAGATAATCTGTATTTCCCCCAAACTACTGTAATCAGAACCCAAACTAGAATTATAATAGGCCAACAAAATAACCCACTAAACAACAATAATATCAGACAAGAAGTTACTGATAAAGAAGCCGTAAACACCATTTTTGCGCGCTTACCCCAATTATCGTACCAGTGGAGAGAGGAGAGAGCGAAAAGGAAGGTTAAGATATCTCCACTGAATAGTAAGGCACCATGATCTAGCCACCATTGTGAATCAAATCCAATTGCTGAGTAAACATAATCCTCCCAAAGAAATTTACTCAAGAAGGCTGCAACTAATCCCAGTAAAACTGGTTGCCAAACCTGCCAACTAATCATCTGTTCTCTTACAACATCCTGTGTTGGAACGGCAACTGTTTCTTCATCAACAATCGGGGCAACACCATCATTCACTTCAATCGTATCAGATGCATTGTCCGATTCGTCAGCAACTGTAGCCACAATCTACCGGCAATAGATACGAACCTTGACGGTTTTGGATGATGCTAACACTGATGAACAGGTTACCCCTCCCTCATCGTGATAGCATGGGAGAGATTGTCGCAGGTTGCATTGCCCCGCACCCACCACACGTGGTTTACGCTGACAATCCACCTCAGAATGAGCCTCATTCAGAAGGAGGCTGGGAAACCCTGAGATGGGGGTACGCAAAACTAGCAAAGAAACTCAAAACACTGGACTACGATGCTTTAGTTATCTTCACACCACACTGGCAAACTTACATCGGAACTCACTTCCTTGGACTTCCTAATTTCAAATCAAAGTCAGTTGACCCAGTTTTTCCGAACCTGTTCCAATTCAACTATGACCTCGAAGTAGATGTTGAGTTATCACGCGCCATGCATGATGCTGCAAAAGAGGCAGGCATGGTTACAATGATGATGGAGAACCAAGATTTCCGTATTGATTACGGGACCATTGTTTCCGCACATATGCTCAACAGGGATTGGGACAAACCTATTGTTCCTATCTCGTCAAACCGTAGTCGCCACTATTACTCAGTAGAAGTCATGAATGAACAAGCTAGAGCACTCGGCCGAGCCTGTCGTAAGGCCATTCTTAAAAGTGACAAACGAGTTGTTTTGGTTTCAACACACAGTCTTTCACATCGACATTTTACTACAGAACCCCCTATCCCAGAAGATATGTCAAAGCAACATATCTACAATCACAGCAATTATGTTTGGGACATGAAATTGATTGATTTAATGCGTGAAGGGAAAATGCAGGAAGTAATTGACTTGATGCCTGAATTTACTGAGCAGACAATGGCTGAAACAGATTCAGGCTCAATAAGTTGGATGATGGAAGCATTGGGGATGCCTGATTATCCTGCTGAAATATACGGTTATCAATCAGTGATTGGAACCGGAAATGTAGTTGCCGCATGGGATCCAAATCCTGAAACACGGGAGGTTGTACTTTGAGTGATTCACCTATTTGTTTTGGCCTATATGTGCCACCACAACCCCACCCACTTCTAGCCCCTGAACAGAATGAAGGTTGGGGACAACTGCGCTCTGCCTTTGATACTGCTCGACAGAGAATTGAAGAAAGTGATGCTGATTTAATTCTC
>DUDF01000168.1 GCA_012959435.1 Candidatus Poseidoniales archaeon | reverse complement strand
ACTGCTGGCCAATATGCTGGTGGCGGATTCTCTTGGGGGAATGACATCACAGTAGATTCTACTGGGAACATTTTCATCACAGGATTCTATGCAGGAAACATCTCATTTGGGAGTACTCAACTAAGGAGCACATCTGATTCAAATGGTGATGATACAACAGATATTTTCGTAGCAAAAATGAGTAGTTCTGGCAATTGGCTTTGGGCAGAAACAGCTGGTGGTTCTTATGATTCGGATTCTGGAAAAGGAATTGCTTCAGATGGAAACGGAGGTGCATATGTGGCTGGCGCTTTCAACATCAGCGGGACTTGGGGTATGAATGGTTATGGCACAAATGGATATACAGATGCGTTTGTTGCACATATTGATTCAACTGGTACATGGGATTGGGTTGCTACAGGCGGAGGTCCTGGCAGTGACGATGCAGCAGGTGTAACTGTTGATAGCGCTGGCGACTTGAGAGTCATGGGTTCTTTCCAAGGTGGAAGTACTCAGGGTGCCCAATTCGGTTCACAATCATTCAATGCTGTAGGTTCAAGTGATTTATTTGTCTCAAAGATGACGAATTCTGGCTCATGGTCTTGGACTGAGACTGTAGGCGCTCCTGGTGGGGTCCTAGTCCCTTGGGGCTTTGATACAGAAGGTACTGATTCGTATGTAGGTGGATTATTTTCAGGGACAGCATCTTTTGGTTCACATTCTATTAGTTCTCCTGCTTCATCAAATAATGCCTTCATCGCCAAGATAGATGGTTCAGGTGCCTGGCAATGGGCAAATGCATCTGGTGGCACTGGGTTACACTTTATTGGTTCCATTGATGCAAGTCCAAATGGAATTGCAGTTTCAGGCGGATTTTCGGGGGGTTCCTCTACTTCTGCGACTTTCGGAACTACCACTCTAACTGGAACATACACTGAGATGTTGGCTGCAGTTCTTGATTCCAATGGAAATTGGGTATGGGCGAAAAGTGGTGGAAGTTCAGGGGATGATGGCTACTACAACTATGGTACAGGTGGGGTCGGTTGGACCCCTGCTGGCGATGTTATTGCGGTTGGCCATTTCTGTCAAGGTATGCCTAGTGCTTGTACAGCAACATACGGTGGGAATGCAGTAACGGCCACCCCTGGGGCATACAGTACACAACTTGGCTTACCTCCCGGTGTTGCTATCTGGAAGCAGGCTTCTGATGCAGATGGTGATAATATCTCAGATGCTTCTGACAATTGCCCAATGATTTCTAACGTTGGACAAGAAGATATGGACAGTGATAGTATTGGGGATGTTTGTGACCCAGATGTAGATGAGGATGGAATCCTAAACGATGACGATGCTTGCGATGGCCCAGCGGTCAATTGGGACGCTTCAGTTTGGTCTAATGATATTGATATGGATGGATGTCGCGACATCGATGAAGACGATGATGACGACGAGGATGGTGTTCTCGATACTAGCGACCCTTGTACAGGGGTATCCTTCAAGTTGAATTGGACATCTAATGTTGTTAACGACAATGATATGGATGGGTGCCACGATAATGAAGAAGATAATGACGATGACAATGATGGAATCGATGACACCGCTGGTGATAATTGTCCTCGCGACTATGCTAACTGGGGTCTTCCAGATGGTAGTGGTGGTTTCAATCACAACGGTTCTGCTGACCATGATTCTGATGGTTGTCACGATGAAGTCGAAGATGATGATGATGACAATGATGGTGTAAACGATTTTGATTCACTCGGTGCGGTTCTTGACCGCTGTCCAACTGGAATGCTTGGTTGGACAAGTGACCCTGTCGGAACCGACCATGATGAAGA
>DUDF01000167.1:857-1846 GCA_012959435.1 Candidatus Poseidoniales archaeon | reverse complement strand
ACTTTACTCTTAATCTTTGGACTTTGAACTGTTGATGATACAGTACGGGCCATCGTATTCGCATTGCGCCAATTTAGAATTGTATTGCCAATAGATGTAAGTGGTCCTTCTTCAACAAATGATGTCCATGCACCCTCAGTCAATGTTTGAAGCCAGTTTTCGTATGGCCCTCTCAACCCAACTATGGAATCTATTTCCCAACCTTCAGCTATTTTTGATACAATTTTAACAATACTAGCATTATCTACTTCTTCAGATACATCCCAAAGGAAAATCCTCGAACCATCTCGCTTAATTTGATGCGGTTTTCCAGTGACCACTAAGTCTCCTAAATCAACTGATAGTACCTCTGCGCCATCTCCCTCGCCCGAAATTAAAATTGCCAAATTGTCGATTGTAGAAGGGAGGAACATCGTTACCTCTGGCTGATTGTCCAATATGTGCATCGCTGAAAACGCAAATCTCTTTCCTCTGGCTGGCCCGGGGTCCAAATTTTTCACCCTAAATGATGAGCCGCGACATAGGTAGTTGAATGGACCAACTTGGAAAACCGTTGATGAGGTCTGGAAACCGATTCCTGGTCTATTAAATGTTGAAACCTCAGGCAAAATCCCCCCTGGTGATACTTCTAAATTATCGGGGATAACTCCGGCCCCTCCAAGTCCAATTGCTGCTACCAATCCAGTACCCTGTGGGACATCCAGCGTTATTGGTTGAGCGTGTGGGGGAATCTCGAGTTCTTGAATTGGATCTCCTACCATAGTCATGAAGGATATCCTGACTCCCTGATTCCCATCAACATCTAATTTAGGGAGATTTTCTGAAGTTAAATCACGTGAGACTTGTACGCCTCTATTCGTCAGTTTCCACAAATGTGTTTCTCCAGCCGAAAGCCCCAATCCTTCTCCACGAAGTTGATTTGTCTTTTCTCTAATATGACTTGGTTTTGTCAACTGGATTGGTGATTGATGATTATGTTTTACACTAGA
>DUDF01000167.1:0-847 GCA_012959435.1 Candidatus Poseidoniales archaeon | reverse complement strand
ATCCAATTTGATCCAATACTTTCACTTGTTTTTTTTAATAGTTTTCCACTTGAAGTAATACCATAAAATAATTTATTATTTCTATCAAAATGAATTTTTGAAATATTACCTGCATTATTCACTGAAATAGCCCTTGATCTCAATGCTAACTTACTATTAATATTCTTTCGAGGCACCTTCATTCTCTGAGCGGTATCTCGCTCTGGTAATGTAAGAACTGTAGTTCGAGAAGAGGGTGGGAGTTCAGTCATGGGTTCAGAGCGAACTTGAATAGAATGCATCAATATTGGACGGGGGACACCTCGGGGTTTCTGAATTTTCTCAGTAGGCTTTGATGGAGTAAGGGGTTTCAATTTACGCATCGGTGTACTGGTTCCGAAATCATTTGTAATTGAAATTACTCTAGGTGCTGAACGTAAACGCCTCAGCCGCTTCTCAGCCATTTTTCTTGAACGAGGGCGTTGAGTCATCGGGTATTGCCTCCAGCTTTTGCATTTTTCCTGCGAGAACCCTTTGCTCCAGAACTAGCCCTAGGTTTTCCCTTGCCCGCTTTTGATAAATTAGCATGATTTTTTAGGGTTTTGGATGAATTTGCTTTTGCAGTTTCTTTGATGTATGTTTGTTTCACCATATCAACATCATCATCATTCATCAATTTAATTATTGCACTCATCAATCCCTCATTGGAATCATCATTTGAAATTGCACTTTCAAAATCTAATAGTGGCTTGTCCATCACTCCGCTCCATGCATGAGTAAAAGTCACAGTATTACCTGAATATTCGTGTAGTGGAATGTAATGATTCACATCACAAGGCTCCACTTTACCTTCTAGATTTAATATATC
>DUDF01000166.1:1613-1863 GCA_012959435.1 Candidatus Poseidoniales archaeon | reverse complement strand
GGAAACAATCTGCTCATAACACAAAATGGTGTTTACTTGGCTGTTCTATTGGTGACTTTGGTACGATTGCCATGTTCCAATTCGTATTCCCGGATTCAGGATGGTCATCAATGAGCATCATGCTCCTCGCCATGCTCAATGGATTGTTGACTTCGATTGGTCTTGAGACCGTGATACTATCCAAGCAGATGGTGCTCTCAGCAGCGTTTCGAGTGGCCATCGGTATGTCCCTCATCTCCATGCTCGCAAT
>DUDF01000166.1:0-1603 GCA_012959435.1 Candidatus Poseidoniales archaeon | reverse complement strand
TTAATCACTAGTGTAATGCTTGAGACTGGAATTCTGATGAGAGGACAGATGGACTTCTCAAATGCTTTGCAGACTGCACTTGGAATGTCATTCATCTCAATGTTGATGATGGAGATTGCAATGGAGATAACTGACCTATTATTCACAGGCGGCGAACTTGGAATGAATCCTATCGCAATTCCATTCATGCTTGTGGTTGGTTTCCTAACCCCGTGGCCGTTCAACTATTGGCGTCTCAAGAAACTTGGGAAGGCATGCCATTAGAAATTCATTCAATGGGAACTAATCTAATTTTTCAAAGGCGATTCAATGGTTTCAATCGTTGGTGTTATTGACTTGTAAGGGGGGCGAAGATACAAGATGGCTAGTCTTGAGATGAGTGACGACGAATTTGTTGCTCAAAGTCGCAGGCGGGGAAGGAAGTTCTCCGCCCTGCTAGTTCTACTCTCAATCGCTTGTTATTTTATGGCGGTAATGATGATGGATGGAAAGTTTGAAGTTGCAATAAGATTTGCTTGGTCATCTGTTGGATTTGCCATTGGAGCCTTATCAGTTCTACTGATTGTGATGCCAATTCATAATTTAATGCGTAGAAAATCAAAATAAACGATTTATGGATTATTGGATGACTCAGAGAACACCGAAGTTTTGAATGACTGACAACCTCAGCGGGTAATGACATGGGATTAGTAGTGGCTCTACTTCAACTCAACCCAACGGTTGGAGACTTAGCAGGAAACGCCGCTGAAGTAGAGCGAGCAGTGGCTCTTGCTGCCGCTAATGGAGCAGATTTAGCAATCACCAGCGAATTGGTGATTTCGGGATATCCGCCTCGAGACCTCCTGCGCGATCCTGAATTTATTCAGAGATGCGCTGATGTGACTGCGGCGATTGAAACAACAATCCCGCTAATTGTCGGCACCCCTCTGCCACCAACTTCCGACCGCCACCTGCCCGGCAACGGTTCAATGAGAATTGTGCCTGGACGCAAAGCCAAGGTGGCGACCCGCAAACAATTACTCCCAACCTACGACGTCTTCGACGAATTGAGATACTTTGAGCCTGACAAGGCACCGGGAATCCTGAGGCTCTCGGAAAACCTCTCAATCGGTGTGACAATCTGTGAGGATGCGTGGCAACATGCGGGCGAAGTCCCAGCCGATTACGACGCTGACCCAATTGAGCAATTAGCCGCTTGGCAACACCAGGGTGAACCTCTCGCACTGTCAGTAAACCTCTCCTCCTCACCCTATCACCTGCACAAAGAAGGAACCCGTGGAGATGTGGTACGCGCGGCTGCTAAAACACTTGGACACCCTTTCCTTCTGTGTAACCAAATTGGTGGGAACGACGACTTGCTATTCGATGGACGGTCTTTGGCCGCATGGCCAGATGGCCGTATGATTCAAGCCCCATCTTGGTGCGCTGGCGTGTTACTCGTTGACATTGAAGATGGTGATGGTGATTCCGCACAATGGCTTCCTTGGCCTGATGGTAAATGTTGTACTGAATGCAATTGCAAAGTAGAGCTTGTAGCGGCTGGAAGTGAACCTACAGTACCTGAATCAGGTATTGATTTGCTATCAGCAATAACCACTGGACT
>DUDF01000165.1:1326-1869 GCA_012959435.1 Candidatus Poseidoniales archaeon | reverse complement strand
CCCATATTAGGTCCAGTAAGCAACAAAAATCGCCGCTTTTTATCCAATGTCAAATCATTGGGCACAAATGATGCAGCCGCTTCCAACACTGGGTGACGTCCTGCTTCAATGTCCAACTTCTCATCCTCACTCATCTCTGGTCTAGTCCATCCAAACCGGCGTGCGTGGTGTGCCAAGGAGCAAAGAACATCTATTGTGGCAACCTTTGTAGCAATTTGTGAAAGTGCTTGGCAGTGTTGCTTTACCTGGTCCCTCAACTCCCTGAAAAGTGCATACTCTAGTTCGTTTCCTCGACCTTTTGCATTAAGAATTAATTCCTCCTTTTCCTTCAATTCCTCAGTGATGTAACGCTCAGCATTAACCAATGTCTGCCTTCTCGTGTACTCTTCAGGCACCTTGTCTAAATGTGCATTTGAGATTTCAATGAAGTAACCAAACTGACGATTATACTTCACTTTGAGGCGAGGGATTTCAAGTCGCTCTCGCTCTGTTGCCTCTAAATTATCTAGCCACTCTTTACCTTGTGCAACCGCACTTCTGTGG
>DUDF01000165.1:0-1196 GCA_012959435.1 Candidatus Poseidoniales archaeon | reverse complement strand
TGCATCTGAAATTGCCCCAAGGTCTCTGCCATTGGCTCGCCCATATGCGAGCCGAGTTGAGAGGCGCTCCAAATCTCTGCCACCTTTGAGCGCCTCACGCAGATTTCGCAGTCTCCTATTTGCCTTGACAAGACTGGAGACTGCGCCATGCCGCTTGGCTATTTCTTGACGGTCAAGAAGCGGCATCAACAACCATTGACGCAACATCCTCCTTCCCATCCAAGTTCGTGTGGCATCAATTGATGAAAGCAGACTTCCCTGCTTATCGCCACCCAATGTGTGAGTGATTTCGAGATTCCTGAGAGTTGTTTCATCCAACACCATGTAACGCTGTTCTTCAGCGAATTCAATGTCGCGTAGCGGCACAGTCGCTGTCAGATGGAGTCGCGACAAGTAAGATGTTGCCATTCCACAAGCCTCCATCGCCATCGGCTTGGAATCGAGGTCAATATGACCTAAATCGGCGACTTCTAAGACCGATTTCAAGCTTTCAAGCCGCGCTTTGCGCGGCACTTCATGAGTTGAAAGAGTCAGATTATCAACAGATGCTAAAATTGATTTCACCACATCAGAAGATGCATCGTTGCGGCTCATTACTAACTCACGAGGTTGCCATCTCAACAATTCATCAAGCAGCCTTTCAAATCTGCCAGCACCGGTAAATTCGCCTGCCCAGGCTCGCCCAATGCTTGGATCTACTACCGACCAGCCAAGGGAATCAGACTGCAAAATAACTGCTGAAAGCAAAGCCGACGATTCTTCACCAATCAAACTCTCTTCGTAAAGTGAGCCAGGGGTGTAAACCCTAGTCACGACCCTCTGGAGTAGTTTTTCTCCGGGGCGAAGTTCCTCTTCTTGCTCGCAAAGTGTGACTTTGTGGCCCGCCTTGAGCATTTTTTGCAAATATCCCTCGACTGAGTGCCATGGTACGCCGGCCATTGGAACTGGATTGTCCGAATTCTTCTCCCGACTTGTTAGGGTGATTCCAAGCACATCGCTTGCCAAAACCGCATCATCGTGAAACATCTCGTAAAAATCGCCCATTCTGAAAAATAGCACAGTATCTGGGTGTTCAGCCTTGATGGCGTGAAACTGTTCCATCATCGGTGTTGACATGCTTACCCCTTCTTCCACTGCAACTCATTGAGCGCTCCCGCCCTACGGGCGGAGTTTCAGCGGGTGTGTGACGCTCCATA
>DUDF01000164.1:1024-1874 GCA_012959435.1 Candidatus Poseidoniales archaeon | reverse complement strand
GAGCCTCTCTCTTTGAAGTACAGCCATAGGAAGAAAAGTGGGATTGTAATTGCATATCTGTACCATGACACAATTGCTTCTGGAAGGGCTAGGGCTAACTCTCTGCCTGCAGCCCACGCAAGCCCCCAAGATGCCGCTACAAGAAGCAACTTGAAATGAATAATGACGCCACCGTCAAAGAAGCCGTTCGAAGCCTCGCTAATTACAGCAGGTGCCTCATCACTCATCCTCACGGGCTAGGTGCAGCGAATAGATGAACCCATGCTTAGTTCCTGTAACATATCACGTTTCAGTTTCACCAAGGTTTGAGGTCATTAATATAGAACATATGCCCAATTATTACAAGGCAGGAAATGACTATTATCACGAACAACAAATCGCCAAACAATGCTAAACTTTGGCTAACATCGTTGCCAGCCCCCGGGTCAAAACTGAGAACACCGACGTAACCATCAACACCAGTACCATAGAACTGAACTTCACCATCTGCCGCGGTAGCAATTTTTGCATCAACTGCAACCGAGTTAGAAATCTTGTGAGATTCCATCTGCGCCCTATCCGAAGAAATACTGAATAGTTCCAAAGAATCACTTCTTGCTAACCAGAATACACCGTTTTCATCAATAGTTGCTGCTGTTGAACCACCAACACTTGGCAGGTCAATGATTGTAGAATCAGACAACAATAACAAGGTGCTAGTTTCACCCGCTATTATCATCTCAACATCATCACCCCAATCACCTTCATTTACGAAGTAGGCTGAGTGAATCTCTCCTCCTGCTCCGTGATGTAAAAGAGACATAGTTGGGGCCTCGCCAAGCACCGCGTCCGCACGAATAATTACCTCACC
>DUDF01000164.1:0-1014 GCA_012959435.1 Candidatus Poseidoniales archaeon | reverse complement strand
GAAACTTTTATTAGGTTTTTGGAGGTTCGAGCTTCAAAAACCTGTGTTTGTATAAGGTTTTTGCAGGTCCAAAGGAAGGATTACCAAGATTAGTGTCATATCCTATTACAACTGCTAAATGTCCTCTTTTTGAAAGATGTACATCTGTCATTACAGTACTATCAACGGGGGCCGGAGTTCCATCAGAAACTTCACCGTCGGTAAAAGTGTGTAAATGAGTTGAAGAACTTCGCTTTGTAATCATAAAGCCACTCTCACCATCATTACTGGCGACTGATACAATATCTGGGACATTCATGTCACCCCAATCGAGTGCAATAAGAGTAAGAGTATTGCCGTTGAAACTCGCCAAATAGCCATCATCACCAGACACTAACCAACCTGAATTAGTGGCGGAAATATGGCGCGGTATAGAAATTCCCGTATTCACTTCCAAGATTCCTGAGTCAGTTAAGAATCGCAGTGGAGAATCATCTGAGCGCCCAACTAAAATTAGCGCCTCTGTTCCTTCATCATTCCAATGGACTTGCTCAATAGTCTCGCCCTCTCCCAGCATTGGCTCCTCTTCAACACCTGGAAGGGTCAAACTAGCCTCTAACCAGAATGCGCCAACGAGCAGTGCCACGATAAATACTGAAAACCAAAACCACTGCTTTTCACTCTCTTCTTGAAGATACTCACCAATAGTGACTAGCCAAGAAGGTGCAAGTGGCTCCGCCATCAAGGATGCCAAGACTACGGCAGGCTAAGTATTGACCGCCCGAATTCATACTAATCTGATGTGAATGCCGTTAAATATGCATGGGCGGTCGCCGGCCCTGCCTAAGGCAGGGGAATGGGACATGGCAAGAAAACCCGCAAAGATGTACCGCAGCGCAAAAGGACAATCTTACACACGGCGCGAATACACCGGTGGGATTCCAAATAGCCGAATTACAAACTTCCACATGGGTAACCGAGTGGCTGGTGAAAAGCGTGAATTCCCTGTTGAATTAACACTTCAAGTTGACAATG